>NZ_JCACKF010000025.1:53591-66064 GCF_059505245.1 Stenotrophomonas sp. | reverse complement strand
CGTAAGCGAGACGCCGAGGTGGCCCTCGGCTGCCCCTGACAAGACAGTTGCTACTTCGCCGGCGACAACCACATGTCGATCACCGCGCTGAACACCTCCGTGCCCGCACGGTCGCGCACGCTCACCGTCACCGGCAGCGCATAGCCCTCGGCCGCGACGACAATCGGCTGTGCCGGCAACGCCACCGCCTGCAGCGTGCCACGTGCCTTGGCCAGGTACTGCACCTGCATCCCCTTCGGGATCCAGCGCATGCCCTTCGGCAGCGATGCATCGACCATCAACCCGGCGGTCAGTTCGGCCAGGTTGCACATCGCGATCGCGTGCACCGTGCTGATGTGGTTGCGCACCCTGCGGCGGTCGGCCAGCGTGGCTTCGCAGCGGCCGTGTTCCAGGCGGGTGATGCGTGGCGCGATGCTGGCGAAGTAGGGCGCCTTGAAGCACACCGCGCGCGAGAACAGCCAGGTGCCGGCGGGCCAGCGCTGCAGCCGGTGGTAAAGCGAGAGCAGGGGCGTGGACATGGTGGGTATTCCGGTCGGCGGATAAAGCGACGGCGGGCCGAGGCCCGCCGTCGAAGCAACGCGTGTCGCGGGCGATCAGGCTGCCTGCGAATGCGGGTCCTTGTGCTGGCGGTCGTAGTAGCTGGCCGCGCGCAGTTCGTGGGTGTCGAAGTCGTCCACGGTGATGGTGTCCAGGGTCAGCGTGCGCAGCTCTTCCAGCAGGCTGCGCTCATCCTGGGTGATCACGCCCTCGGCCACGGCTTCGTCCAGCTGCGCCTTGAAGTCCAGCGCCTCGATGCCCTTGCTCTTCAGCGCCTTCAGGAACTTGCGCTCCACCGGCTCGGCCATGATCGCCTTGCTCAGGTAGCTGTTGATACGGCCGCCCGGGTTGTTCTCGCACGGGGTCAGGAACACGCCACTGGCCAGACGGTCGCGGGCTTCATTCGGCGCCATCAGCAGGGCGGCGACACGACGGCTCAGGCGATCGCCCGGAGCCTCGGCACGACGGCCCAGCGGGAAGATCAGTGCCCACATCAGCCAGCCGATCGGACGGATCGGGAAGTTGCGCAGTGCGGCCGACAGCGACTCTTCGATCTTGTGCACGCTGTCATGGAAGGCCCAGGCCAGCAGCGGCTGGTCGGCCTGCGGTGCGCCTTCGTCGTGGTAGCGCTTGAGCATGGCGCTGGTCATGTAGACGTGGCTCAGCACATCGCCCAGGCGGCCGGACAGCGATTCCTTGAACTTCAGCTTGCCGCCGAGGGTCATCATCGAGATGTCGGCCATCAGCGCCAGGTTGGCCGAGTAGCGGTCCAGCTTGCGGAAGTAGCGGCGGGTATAGGCGTCGCCCGGGGCGGCACCGAAGCGCGCGCCGGTCAGGCCGAACCAGAACGAACGCACGGCATTGGAGATGCCGAAGCGGATGTGGCCGAACAGGCTGCGGTCGAAGTCCTGCAGGCCGGCGCGGGTATCCGGATCCTGCGCGGCCTTCATTTCCTTCAGCACCCACGGGTGGCAGAGGATCGCACCCTGGCCGAAGATCAGCAGGCTGCGGGTCATGATGTTGGCGCCTTCCACGGTGATCGCGATCGGCGCGGCCTGCCAGCTGCGGCCAGCGAAGTTGCGCGGCCCCAGGATGATGCCCTTGCCGCCGATCACGTCCATCATGTCCGAGATCACTTCGCGGCTCATGGTGGTGCAGTGGTACTTGGCGATCGCCGACGGCACCGACGGCACGTCGCCACGGTCAACCGCGGCGGCGGTGGCCTGCGACAGCGCACTGATCTTGTACGCCTTGCCGCCGATGCGGGCCAGCGCTTCTTCCACGCCCTCGAAGCGGCCGACCGACAGGCCGAACTGCTTGCGGATGCGCGCATAGGCGCCGGTCACCGCGGCACCGGCCTTGGCACCACCACTGGCGGTGGACGGCAAGGTGATCGAGCGGCCCACGGCCAGGCACTCGTTGAGCATGTTCCAGCCCTTGCCGGCCATGGCCGCGCCACCGATCAGCTGGGTCAGCGGAATGAACACGTCCTTGCCGCGGATGGGGCCGTTCTGGAACGTCGAGTTCAGCGGGAAGTGGCGACGGCCGATTTCAACGCCGGCGGTGTCGCGCGGCAGCAGGCCCAGGGTGATGCCGATGTCGCGGGTATCGCCGATCAGGCCATCCGGGTCGTACATGCGGAACGCCAGGCCGATCAGCGAAGCGACAGGGGCCAGGGTGATGTAGCGCTTGTCGAAGGTGAGCTTGACGCCGAGCACCTGCTCGCCGTTCCACTCGCCCTTGCAGACGATGCCGTAGTCCGGGATCGAGGTGGCGTCGGAGCCGGCGAACGGACCGGTCAGGCCGAAGCAGGGCACTTCGCGGCCATCGGCCAGGCGCGGCAGGTACTGGTCCTTCTGTTCCTGGGTGCCGTAATGCACCAGCAGTTCACCCGGGCCCAGCGAGTTGGGCACGCCGACGGTGGAGCTGACCACCGAAGACACCGACGCCAGCTTCTGGATCACCTTGTGGTGGGCCAGTGCGGAGAAGCCCAGGCCGCCATATTCCTTCGGGATGATCATGCCGAAGAACTTGTTCTTCTTGATGAAGGCCCACAGTTCCGGCGGCAGGTCCGCATGGACGTGGGTGATTTCCCAGTCGTTGACCATCGCGCACAGCTCTTCCACCGGGCCATCGAGGAAGGCCTGTTCCTCGGCGGTCAGCTGCGGCTTGGGATAGTTGAGCAGGATGTTCCAGTCCGGATCACCGGTGAACAGTTCGCCCTCGAAACCGACCGAACCGGTTTCCAGTGCGATGCGCTCGGTCTGCGACAGCGGCGGCAGCACCTTGCGGAACACCTTCATCATCGGACCGGTCAGCAGCGGCTTGCGGATGAACGGCAGCAGCAGCGGCACGGCGATGACGGCCAACACGGCGGCCGCGACGATCGTGGCGGTCTGGTTGACGTAGGGAATGAACCAGCAGGCAGCCAGCAGGGCCACGCTGATCAGCGTCCAGGTAACCAGCCGCATGCGGTGGTAGGCGACGAACGCGCCTGCCAGCAGCAGGGCGAGGAAGGGAAGAACGATGCTCATGAGCGTGCTCCGGTGACGTGCTCGTTTGTGGCGGACGAAGCCGCAGCGTCCGCTGCGGGCAACACGTCCAGATAGTCCAACACAGTAGCGGTAAAGGCGTCGTTGTCATCGCCGGCGACCATATGGGTGGCCTGCGGCAGCTGCACATGGCGCGCATGCGGCGCCAACGCCAGGAACTCGGCCACGGTCTGCGGCGTGACCAGGTCGCTGCGTCCGCCGCTGACCAGCAGCAGCGGGCACTTCACCTGGCGCGCGGCCTCGGCCAGTGCGTCCTGGTGCTGTTCGCTGTCGCGGGCCAGTTCGGCCACCAGGCGCGGATCCCAGTGCCAGCGCCAGCGGCCGCGGCCGTCCTCGCGCAGCAGCGCACGCAGCGACTGCTCGGATTTGCGCGGACGGTGCGGCATGTACGCCGAGATCACGTCGGCGGCCTGGGCCAGCGAAGCGAAGCCGTCGGGATGGGCGGTCATGAAGGCGAGGATGCGCTCGACGCCGGCGGTATCCCAGCGCGGGGTGATGTCGACCAGCACCATCGCCGAGAACAGGCCGGGCCAGCGCGACTCGGCCAGCAGGCCGAACAGCCCGCCCATCGATGCGGCAACCAGTACCGGCGGGCGCGGCTGCTCGCCGGCCAGCACGATCAGGTCATCGGCGAACTGTTCGCCGTGATAGGGCAGGTTGGCGGCATTCCAGTCCGAATCGCCGTGGCCGCGGGCGTCGTAGGCCAGCGTCTGCAGGCCGGCGGCATTCAGTGCGCGGGCAGTGGCATTCCAGGCGTGGCGGGTCTGGCCGAAGCCATGCGCGAACAGCACCCGGCCGCGCCGGCCATGGTCGCTGGCGGTGGCGGCCAGGCGAGCGCCATGGGCGGCGTCCAGGCGCAGGTCATGGAACGCAGCGGGAGGTGGGGACGTAACCATACTTGCTAGTATGGATCGGTTCGGGGGGAAGTCAATACTGCACGGTATGGTGCGCTGCGGAAGTCCCCTGAATGGACCTCGCCTGGGAGGCTGCGACGGTTTCGACCGCAACCGCGTACTGCAACGAACCCCGGCGTATGGTTAAATCAGCCCATGAATCAACCTGACGCTTCCGCCGGCGAACCGCGCGCCGGCCGCAACAGCCGCCTGAGTGCCGAAGACTGGGCCCAGGCGGCCCTCGATCTGATTGCTGAACAAGGTGTCGGCGCCGTCGCGGTGGAACCGCTGGCACGGCGGCTCGGCGTCACCAAGGGCAGTTTCTACTGGCATTTCCCTTCGCGCGATGCATTGCTGCAAGCGGCGCTGGAGCGCTGGGAACTGTTCGAACAGGAACAGGTGTTCGGCAGCCTGGAAGACGTGCCGGATCCGCGCGTGCGCCTGCGCCAGCTGTTCCAGATGGTGGCGCATGAAGTGCAGCCGCACATCATCTACAGCGAGCTGCTGAAGGCACTGGATCATCCGATGGTGCGGCCGGTGATCGACCGCGTCTCGCAGCGCCGCCTCGATTATCTGGTCGCGTCGTTCCGCCAGGCCGGCCTCAGCTCGACCGATGCACGCCATCGCGCGCGCCTGGCCTATGCCGCCTATGTCGGCTTCCTGCAGTTGTCGCTGCAGCTGCAGCAGCCCAAGCAGGCACGCGAGGATTTCGAAGCGTACGTCGAGCATCTGATCGAGACGCTGATTCCGAACGGATGAGCGCCCGGGAATGATGTCGAAGGAAGGCCGCGGCGACACCGCGGCCTTTTTTGTTGTGTGCTGGCCAGCTGTTTCCATGCGCCACAAAGAACAACGGCCCCTTGCGGGGCCGTTGCTGCATCAGCTGATCAGAGTGCCGATCAGAACTTCTGCTTGTACTGCATGTACATGAAGCGACCGATGTCGTAGCCACCGTAGTAGGAGAACTGCGAGTTCGGTGCCGAGTACATCTGCGGGCCGTAGTGGTCGAACACGTTACGTGCGCCGACGGCGATGGTCGCATTCCACGGTGCGTTCCAGGAAACCTGGACGTCGTGGAACATGGTCGAACCACGCTTGTTCATCGGCTGGTCGCGCACCGGATCCGGCGAACCGAAGTCCGGCAGGCTGCACTCGTCGCTGTAGTAGCAACGCTCCTTGACGCTGGAGAAGTAACGGGTGCCCCAGGTCACGCCCCAGTCGCCACGCTCCCAGCCCAGCACCAGGTTCGAACGCAGGCGGAAGTTGCTGCCGAAGCCGTTGAGGATCGACACCGGCACCTGCTGCGCATTGGTGGTCTTCAGCACGTTCTTGGTGACGTAGCTGTTCTGCAGGTTGGCGTTGAAGGTACCCCAGCTGTCGGTCTCGAAGCGGTACGCCACGTCGAAGTCGAAGCCTTCGGTTTCCTGGTAACCGGCGTTACGCGGTGCGTAGGTCAGGTTGATCACGTTGTGACGGTTCGGATCACGGGTGAACGAGTTGCAGCGCTCGGCGATGCCAAGCACGTAGCAGTCGTTCAGCTGGTCATCCGGGCTGTCGGTGACGATCGTGTTGGTGATCTTGATGTTCCACCAGTCCAGGCTCATGTTCAGGCCCTGGGCGAAGGTCGGGCTCCACACCAGGCCAACGGTCTTGGACTTGGACTTTTCCGGAGTCAGGTTCGGGTTGGAGACGGCGTTGAACGGGTCCGGCGTCTGCTCATCCGGACCGCTGGCCGGCACGTAGCCCTGGCGCAGCTGGCGGAAGGTGCTGGCGGTCGGGCCGATGGCCGCGGCGCAACGGGCAGCGACGCCCGGCTGGCCGGTCGAACCGAAGTCGGTATCGCACGGATCGGTGAAGTACGCGAAGGTCTGCGAGCTGCCACCGTACAGATTGTCGATGGTCGGCGCACGGAAGCCTTCGGCGTAGGTCGCACGCACCAGCAGCTGGTCGATCGGCTTCCACTTCAGGCCGAACTTGTTGTTGGTGGTGTTGCCGAAGGTGCTGTACTTCGAGTAGCGCGTCGCGGCGTTGAAGCTCAGTTCCTTGGCACCCGGCAGGTCGGCCAGGATCGGAACATTCAGCTCCAGATAGACTTCGTTGACGTCGTAACCACCACCGGTCGGGCCGGCGGCCAGGTCGGTCGAGTAGCCGGTCTGCGACAGGGCGTCCGGATTGTACGAACCCTTGTCCTCGCGGTACTCGTAACCCAGCGCGAAGCCCAGGTCGCCGGCGGGCAGGGTGAACAGGCTGCCGGCGATGTTCGCGTAGTAGGTCTTGGTGGTGACTTCACCGGTGTTCTTGGTGGTCGGGAACAGGAACTGCTGCAGATCCGGGTTGCCGGTCAGGCCACCGTCACCGGTACGGCCGTACGGAATGGCCGGGTTCCACGGCAGGCAGCCGCCGGCGCCCGGGCCATAGATCGGGTTGGAGCCATCGACCAGGCCTGCTGCCGTGCCGCACTCGACGCGGCCGGTGGCCGGGTTGTAGAACGACGGGCCGGTGGCGGCATTGACCGCCAGCACGTTGTAGTTGCCGGTCTGGCTCTGCTGGTTTTCCGAGTTCTGGTAGATGTAGCCGGCTTCCCAGTCGAAGTACTTGTCATTGAACTGGAAGCTGCCCTGCAGGGCGCCGGTGAAGCGGAAGGTGGTCAGCTTGTTGGTCGACAGGCGCGGCACTTCCCAGCCACGGCGCATGAAGCCCATGTCCTTGCCGAAGGGGTTGTAGTAGCTGTCGGCATCCCACTTGGCACCCAGGCGCTCATACGACGCAGACTGCAACGGATAGCCTGCGACCTGGGCCTGCGACTCACGACGGGTGTACAGCAGGTCGGAGACGAAGCGGATGTTGTCGGTCAGGTCGTACTGGACGTTGGCGAACACCGAGCGACGCTTGGTCGGCGTCAGCAGGTGCATCTGCGTATTGGAGTTGCTGGTGTCACCGGTGATGCCGGCGAAGTCCTGGTCGTGGTACTGGTTGACGTCGCGGTAGTCGCCACCGCGGTTCAGCACCAGCCAGTCATCGGTATCCGGATCGATGATGGTGCCCCACTGGCTGACCGGGCTCCAGTTCTGGGCCGGGTGGAAGGTGGTGCGCGGATAACGGCTGAACCAGCGATCCTTGGCCCACACTTCCTTTTCTTCGGCGTACTCGGCGCCGATGGTGATCGAACCGCGGTCACCGGTGAAGCCGGCCACGAAGTCGTAGCTGGTCTTCTGGCCGTCGCCTTCGCCGTACTGGCCGACGTAGGCGTTGGCTTCCAGGCCCTGGAAGTTCTTGCGGGTGATGATGTTGATCACACCGGCGATCGCGTCGGAGCCGTAGATCGACGACGCGCCGTCCTTCAGGACGTCGATGCGCTCGACGATGGCCGACGGAATCTGCGACACGTCCTGCAGGCCGCTGACGCTGGCGCCGAGGCGCTTGCCGTCGACCAGCACCAGGGTGCGTTCGGCGCCGAGGTTGCGCAGGTCGATGTAGAAGCCACCGACGGCTTCACCGGAGGACAGCGGCTCGGAACGGCTGATGGCCGGGCTGCCGGCTGCGGCGATGTTCTGCAGGACGTCGGCGACCGTCTTGAAACCGCTCTTCTCGATCGAAGCGCGGCTGATGCTCAGAACGGGCTGGGCGGTTTCGGTATCGACCTGACGAATGCGCGAACCGGTGACCTCGATGCGGTCGAGGTTGGTGGCTTCCTGGGCGTGGGCCGTCGCGGTGGTGGCACCGGCGACAAGCGCGATCACAACTGCGTCACGCAGCTGGCTGGACTTGAGTTTCATTGGCTCTCTCTCTCCAAGAAATCTTGGCTGGGGTTAATGCCCGGCGGGGGAGCGAAAAAGCGCTCCCAAATCGCGAGGCTGACCCGATAGTAACGGGCGTTCGCCAAGAATTAAAGCTGTGTTAATCAAGCCTGTGATTTTGGTAAAGATGCGCTTTTCCCATGCCACTCAATAGTTTACCGGCATGGTCAAGGCGCTCTGCCTCGTTTGTTAACGCAGAATGATGAAAAAAGTTTCGATTGAAATGTATCTCACTATGTCGGTGCGCAGCGTTTCATTGCCCAGCGGCGATACCGGTTACGCAAGTGCGCGGCAGGCTTGCACATGCAAAAGGCGCCTTTCGGCGCCTTTGGGAATATCGTTGCTGAGCATGTTTACCGGGATCAGAGATCCTGTTCGTAACGCACATACGGCACGGTGCCGTCGTCGTTGCTTTCGTTGCGCGGGGAGAACGGATTCTTGCCGCGGCTGATCACATTCTCGGCGCCGACGGTGAGCTGGCCGGACCACGGGGTACGCCAGGTCAGGCCGATGCCCAGGCCTTCCCACTTGCCGGGCTTGCCCGGGACGTCGACCACGCGGCCGATGATGCTGCCGGTGAAGTTGCCGTAACCGGCGCCGATGCTCAGGCTCTTGCTGTCCCAGCGATCGACGATGGCCGGCGAGGCGTCGGCCAGCGGAACCAGGCGCGCCTTGGCGTAGGTACCGGCGATGGAGACGAAGCCTTCGCGACCGATGTTCTTCTGCGCGAACACGGTCAGATCGTTCTGCTCGGCACGCAGCGAGGGCGTCTTGTTCGGGCCCGACAACCAGGCGGGCAGGGTTTCACGGCCAGTGCCGGCGGTGATGCCCAGGCGGCTGTTGCCGCGGTTCAGCGCGGCGGTACCGCTGAAACGACGGCTGTTCAGATCATCCTCGTCGCCCAGGCTGGCCAGCATGCAATGGCTGGCCAGACCGCTGATGCTGGTGCCGCTGCTGCTGTTGCAGAGCAGGCCCAGCGAATCGCCGGAGGACAGGCCAAAGGCCGCGTCCAGCGAGTTGCGGCCGAAATGCCAGCGGGCGCCGGCCGCCTGTTCGCCGGTAGGCTCAAGGTACAGCAGCGCCTCGACCTTGCCGCTGCCCTTGTTCCAGACCGGCAGCACGGTGCGGGTGTCCTTGCTCTGCGCATGCACGCCCGTGATCGCGCCAAGGGCGATCAGCAGGGCCAGCGGTAGACGCAGGAAGGTACGCATCGGACCAGTTCAGACAGGGACAGACAACGGAAGTTCCCGTGGGGACGGGAACTCGATCCTAGGGTGTTTATGAATTCTTAACAAGCCTTGATCCTCCCCAGGTACAAGACTGCCGTTCACTGAAGTCGTTCAGGCGCCGGTACAGCCCCCTGGGCGCCGTGGAACAGTATGCCGAACTCCGTCAATGGAAAGTGATACTCGCGTCCGCAGAATTCGCAACGCACCTCGACGGCGCCAGTGTCCTCGGCGGCCGCACGGGCCTCCTCTTCCCCCAGCGACTGCAGCATGCCGGCCACCCGCTCGCGCGAGCAGGAGCAGGCGAAAGAGAGCGGCTTTTCACCCAGCAGCTCCGGCCGCTCCTCGTGGAACAGGCGGTGCAGCAGCTGCTCGGCCGGGGTCGCCAGCAGTTCGGCCTTGCCCAGGGTCTCGAACAGGGCGCTGGCGCGCGCCCAGCCATCTTCGTCGCCTTCGTCGCCCGGCAGTTTCTGCAGCAGCAGGCCGGCGGCACCGTTGCGGTCGGCCGCCAGCAGCAGGCGGGTGGGCAGCTGCTCCGACTGGCGGAAGTAGTCCTCGAAGGCCTCGTCCAGTTCCGGCGCGGTCAGCGCGACCAGGCTCTGGTAGCGCTGCGGCTCGCGCGGGTCCAGGCCGGGGTTCTCGATGGTGATGGCGAGGATGGCGTCATCGCCGAGGCTGGACAGGTCACGCGGCGCGTCGGCGCCTTCGCTGAGCTGGGCGATGCCACGCAGGGTGCCGCCCGCGGTGCATTCGGCGAACAGGGTGCGCAGGGCAGTGCTGCTGCGCAGCTGCACTGACAGGCGGCCGTCGATCTTGGTGTGGCCGGTGAACAGGGCCGAGGCGACACAGGCCTCGCCGAGCAGCTCGGCAGCGGCGTCCGGGTACACGGCGTGGGACAGGATTTCCTGCCAGGTGGCCTGCAGGTGCACATGCACGCCGCGGACGCCGGCGTCGGGGAGCAGGAAACGGATCAGGGAATCGGAGTTGGCGGTCATCGGCTCACATCGCGCGTAAACGGGGGCGGTTGCCGGATAATGCGCCGACAACCAGACAGAAGAAGGATGCACCAGTAATGGGGGCAGCGGGAGAGCAGCACAAGGTAGTGGCGGAGGTGGCCGCGCCGCGCCGGCGGCGCTGGCGCTGGAGGCGGCTGCTGTGGCTGCCGGTGCTGCTGGCTGCTTTCAGCTGCCTGCAGGTGCTGGTGCTGCGCTTCATCGACCCGCCGGTGTCCACGGTGATGCTGTGGCGCTACGGCGAGGCGCTGGGCGAGGCGGACTGGTCCTATCGGCTGCATTACCAGTGGCGCGACCTCGACCAGATGGCGCCGAGCCTGCCGATCTCGCTGGTGGCGGCCGAGGACCAGCGCTTCCCCGACCACAATGGCTTCGATCTGCAGGCCATCGAAAAGGCCCGCGACCATAACGCCAGGGGAGGGCGCCTGCGTGGCGCCAGCACGATCAGCCAGCAGGTGGCCAAGAACCTGTTCCTGTGGCAGGGCCGCAGCTGGATCCGCAAGGGCCTGGAAGTCTGGTACACGGTGCTGATCGAGGCGCTGTGGCCGAAGGAGCGCATCCTGGAGATGTACGCCAACATCGCCGAGTTCGGTGATGGTGTGTACGGTGCGCAGGCGGCCGCCCAGAAATACTGGGGCAAGGACGCGGCCCGGTTGAGCCCGGCCGAGAGTGCGCGACTGGCGGCGGTACTGCCGGCACCGCGACGCTACAACGCGGCCGCACCGGGGCCGTATGTGCAGCGGCGCGCCGCATGGATCCAGCGCCAGGCGCGCCAGCTGGGAGGCGCGTCATACTTGTCGGAGGACTGAGGCAGGCGTGGCGTGAGCGGCGGGCGACGGGTCGTGCGCCTGGCCGGCAATGTACAATCCGGGCATGACCCGCGAACGGCTCACTTTTGTCATCGCCGCCTACAACGAGGCCCTGGCATTACCGCTGCTGCATCCACGGCTGTGCGCGGTGCTGGACGGCATGCCCGACATCGACGGCCACATCCTCTATGTGGATGACGGCAGTCATGACCGCACATGGGAGGTGATCGCGGGGTTGGCCCAGGCTGATGCGCGCGTCTCGGCGCTGAAGCTGTCGCGCAACTTCGGCAAGGAGGCGGCGCTGACCGCGGGCCTGGATCTGGTGCACGAGGGGGCAGCGATGATCCTCGATGCCGACGGCCAGGACCCGCCGGAGCTGGTGCCGCAATTCGTCGCGCGCTGGCGCGAGGGCCATGACAACGTCTACGGCACGCGCATGGCCCGCGATGGCGAGTCCTGGATCAAGCGCGCCACGGCAGCGATGTTCTACCGGGTGATGGGTCGCCTGTCGCGTACGCCGATTCCGGCCGATACCGGAGATTTCCGCCTGCTGTCCCCGCGCGCGCTGAGCGCCCTGCGCGGGATGCGTGAGCGCCACCGTTTCATGAAGGGGCTTTTCAGCTGGGTAGGCTTCAAGCGGATTGCCGTGCCCTATCACCGCCACGCGCGCGTGGCCGGCACCAGCAAATTCAGCCTGTGGCGGCTGTGGAATTTCGCCCTCGAAGGCATCACCGGCTTCTCGACTGTGCCGCTGCGGGCTGCCACCTACCTGGGACTGGCAACCGCCGCAGTCGCGTTCGTGTTCGGCCTGTGGGTGATCGTGAAGGCGGCGCTGTATGGCGACCGGGTGGCGGGTTGGCCGACGATGATGGCGGTGATCCTGTTCCTGGGGGGAGTGCAGTTGATCGCGCTGGGGCTGGTGGGAGAGTACCTGGGGCGGCTGTACGAAGAGTCCAAGCAGCGGCCGTTGTACCTGGTTGACGCGTGGCTAGCATCCGCCGTGGCAGACTCGGCCCTGCAACCCACCCTCGGAGGGCAGGCAGATGACGACGGTACGGCAACTGTTGGATGGCAAGTCTCCTGAAGTACATGCGGTCGCGCCGGACGCGGCGGTGATCGATGCGATCCGGTTGATGGCGGAAAAGAGCATCGGTGCGGTACTGGTGATGGACGGGCCGCGGCTGGTCGGGATCCTGTCCGAGCGTGACTACGCGCGCAAGATCGTGCTGCGTGATCGTTCATCGCGCGATACCGCGGTGGCGGAGATCATGACGGCGCAGGTGGTGACGGTGTCGCCCGGTGAGCAGGTGGAGCATTGCCTGCAACTGGTGACCGACTACCGCATCCGCCATCTGCCGGTGGTGGAGGGCGCGCAGGTGCTGGGGGTGATCTCCATCGGTGACCTGGTGAAGTCGGTGATTGATGCGCAGCGGCGCGAGCTGGACCAGCTGCAGCAGTACATCGTGGCGGGGTGAGGTGTTCACCGGCGGGCCTGAGGCCCGCCGGCCCGCCAACAGCAAGTGCAGAAGCAGAAGCGGCGCCTTCCTGATACGTCGGAGAGGCGGAGGGCATGGGCGTGCAGGACACGCCCCCCCTAAGTCCCGGTAGGCTCGCTGGCGCCCACCCAGGCGCCCACGGGCCTGGAC
>NZ_JCACKF010000025.1:28410-53581 GCF_059505245.1 Stenotrophomonas sp. | reverse complement strand
CGCCCATGCCCTCCGCCTCTGGAAACATTTCCGCGAGCGCGGTGCGTACATGCGCGGTGCCTCGCCTTTGGTAGCCGCCAACCTTGGTTGGCAACAGCTTTTGACTTTGCTTTTTTTTTGACTTTGAATTTCCGCTCTCGTTCCGCGCGCGCAGGAAACTGTCAGGAGGGGGACGGGTGAGGCAGGCAGGACCGTTGGCGCCATGGATGGCGCCATCGAGCCTACAGGGACGTACTTGCGGCGTGTCCTGCCTGCGTCACCCGTCCCCCTCAAGCCACCATCAATGCAGGCGCCGCGAACAACGCTGTAACCCTACTTCGCATACTGCCCCCCGCAGTCGGCATCCTTGCCCGGCCCCAGTTCGATGGTTGCTAGCAATGCCGCCGGCGGGGCGATGCTGCCCAGTGCCAGGGCCACCGCGCCGCGGATGCCCAGCGCCTTGAAGTCCGGGCGGAACGACGGGTCCTTGAAAGTGCCGGCGATGTGCAGTGGCGAGCGCAGCACCAGGATGCTCTTGTCCTTCGGGCGTGGCTTCAACAGCAGGTCCAGGCTCTCGTCGCGCAGGCTGACCGTGCCTTCGCCGATGAGGATCGTGTCGGTGGTATCCACCGCCAACGCCTGGCTGGTCATCAGGCCGTCGCGCACGCCGAAGTCGGCGAAGGCGCAACGCAGGGGGATCTGCTTGTCGCCGGTCACCAGGAATTTCAGCGACTCGGTGATGTCCAGGCCGGCCAGTTCCATCACCAGGTTGCCGACATGGCCACGGCCCATTGCCAGGCCGACCTTGCCGCTGCTGCTGCCGAGCATCGCGGCGATCGAATTGCCGCGGCCACTCAGGTCCACCTCGCCGCCGATGCCACCCTTGGCCTGTTCGGCCAGCTTGGCGTCGGGGAACAACTGGCCAAGCTGCACGCCGCGCACACTGGCCTTCAGCGCGGTACTGATCTGCGGCTGGCGTGCGTCCATGCGGATCGTGCTGCGGATGTCGCCGCCGGCGACGCCGAAGTTAAGTGGGTCCAGCCGCAGCACACCGTCATCCAGCAACAGGTGTGCATCCATGTCGTCCAATGGCAATGACGGCGCGTTGATGCGGTGGGCTTTCCAACGCACGTCGGCATCCATCGCACGCAGCTTGCCGAGGTTGTAGGGCGTGTCCGGCAACACACGCGCACGCGCGGCGACCCGTGCGGCCTCGGCCTTCTGCTCTGCATTGGCGGTTTCGCCGCCGCCGGTCTTCGGTGGCGCACCGACGAAGCCGGCCAGGTCATCGAAGTCCAGGCGTCTGGATTCCAGCGTGGCGGTCAGTCGCGGGCGCGCGCCTCCCACTTCGAACTGCAGGTTGCCTCCGAGGTCGCTGTCGCCGACCTTGCCGGTGAACTGCTCGTAACGCCAGAGGTCGTGGTCACGCTTGAGCCGACCATTCAACGCGTAGGGCGGGGACGGCGGAATGGCGATGCCGAGCAAGGGGTAGAGGTCGGCCAGGTCCTGGCCGCTGAGCGCGAACTGCAGGTCGAACACGCGCAGCTGGAAGGGATTGGTCAATGTGCCGCTGGCGACGGCGTGGGTGGCGCCAGCGCGACCGTCGAGGTGGATGCGGAACGGGTGGCCGCTGTCGGTCAGCTCCAGCGGTGATTCAGTACCACCGCGCAGGGTGAACGGATTGCCCTGCCAGCGTCCCTTGCCCTGCACCAGCAGCGGTGGCGCCGCGTCGGCCTGTTTCGGCTGGCCGCTGCGCACGTCCACGCGGATATCGGTGCGGCCGAGCGCATCGAGGAACTGCAGGCGACCGTCATCGACGCGCAGCCGTTTGAGCTGGGGGCTGTTCCCGCCGGCGCTGTCACCGAGGAAATCCCAGTTGCCCGGTTCGCCTTTGCGCGGGGCGGTTTCGAGCAGCACGTCCGGCCGGGTCAGGCGCACTTCGGGCAGCTGCACGCTGCCGCGCAGCAGGGGCCAGACCCGCACGTCGATCTCGACGCGGTCGGCGCTGGCCATATCGGGTTGTTTCGCCCAGCTGGCATTGGCGAAGGTGACCGCATCGGCGCGGATCGTGCTGGTGCGGCCGAGGTCGACATCAAGGTTCCCGATGTGCAGCACGCGGCCGGTGCGTGCCTGCACCGCGCGCTCCACCGGCCCCTTGAACCAGTTCCAGTCCCACAACGCGATCAGTACCAGGATCGCCGCCAGCAGGAAGATCAGGATCGTGAGCCAGCGCCGGCCTCGTGGGCCGGGGCGGCGGAGGCGCCAGCGGGGCGTGCGCTTTGCGGCAGGGGAGGCGGCAGCATTCACGCTGCCATGGTTGCCCCCTCTTCGTGGACAGGGCGCGAAGCGACCATGTGCATGGTGTGCACGCGCTGCCGTCGAGCGGCCGTTACAGCACCTGCTTGGTGACCGCGACGAAGTGGCAGACGCTGCCGCCGATCACGAACAGGTGCCAGATGGCATGCGAGTATGGGATCGATTCACGGTGGTAGAAATAGGTCCCCAGCGTGTACGACAGGCCGCCGGCGAACAGCCAGGTGAGGGTGCCGCCATCGATCGAGGCCCACATCGGCTTGATCGCCACGACCACCAGCCAGCCCATGGCGATGTAGATCACCGTTGAGAGCACCTTGAAGCGGCCGGTGTAGAACAGCTTGAACACCACGCCGCCCAGCGCCAGCGCCCAGATCGCGGTGAACAGGCCCCAGCCCCACGGACCGCGCAGGCCGATCAGGGTGAACGGGGTATAGGTGCCCGCGATCAGCACATAGATCGCGCAATGGTCGAACACCTTCAACCGGCCCTTGGCGGCCGGATGCTGGATGGCGTGGTACAGCGTGGAGGCGGTGTACAGCAGCAACAGCGCGATACCGAATACGATCGCGCTGGCCAGCTGCCAGCCGTCGCCGTAGATCGCCGCCAGGGTGATCAACACCGCGCTGGCTGCCAGGGCGAATACCGCGCCCAGGCCATGGGTCAGGGCGCTGGCGATTTCTTCACGGATCGAAGCAATGGACGTCGTGGACATGGCGTAGGCATTGTTCGCGGGGAGGGGGACCCGCACCCCCCTATCATCGCCGCGATGGGCGACGCGTGCACGCCTGTCACCGTATGGTGGGTGAATGCCTGCCTTGCCTTGGCTGGGGTCAGAGCCCTTTCCTGCCTGAAGGGGATCCGACCCCGTGGCATCAGCCTGCCGAAACGGTATGCGCCGCTTCGCGGGTGGCAGAGAAGCGCACGTCCGGCGAGCGTTCCTGGGCCAGCTGCAGGTTGACCCGGGTCGGCGCCAGGTAGACCAGGTGCCCGGCGGCATCCAGCGCCAGGTTCAGCGCGTTCTTCTCGCGGAACTCTTCCAGCTTCTTCTCGTTGCTGCAGTGGACCCAGCGCGCAGTGGTCACGCTCACCGGCTCGAAGGTGGCTTCCACGCCGTACTCGTCCTTCAGGCGGTAGGCGGCCACGTCGAACTGCAGCACGCCGACGGCACCCAGGATCAGGTCGTTGCTGGTGAGCGGGCGGAAGAACTGGGTCGCGCCTTCCTCGGACAGCTGGGCCAGGCCCTTCTGCAGCTGCTTGAGCTTGAGCGGATCGCGCAGGCGGGCGCGGCGGAACAGTTCCGGGGCGAAGTTGGGGATCCCGGTGAAGGTGACCGCTTCGCCTTCGGTGAAGGTATCGCCAATGGAGATGGTGCCGTGGTTGTGGATGCCGATCACATCGCCCGGCCAGGCTTCGGCGGCGATCTCACGGTCGCTGGCCATGAAGGTCAGCGCGTTGGCCAGCTTCATTTCCTTGCCGGTACGCACGTGGAAGGTCTTCATGCCGGCGCTGAAGCGGCCCGAGCAGACCCGCATGAAGGCCACGCGGTCGCGGTGCTGCGGGTCCATGTTGGCCTGGATCTTGAACACGAAGCCGGTCAGCTTGTTTTCTTCCGGGGCGATCTCGCGGCCGGTGGTGGAGCGCGCCTGCGGTGCGGGTGCGTGTTCGACGAAGAAGTCCAGCAGCGGCTGCACGCCGAAGTTGTTGACGCCCGAGCCGAAGAACACCGGCGTCTGCTTGCCCTCGCGGTAGGCCTGCAGGTCGAACGGGTGGCTGGCGCCCTGCACCAGTTCCAGCTCGTCGCGCAGGTCGGCCAGCATCTGTGCACCGATCTTCTCGGCCAGGCCGGGAGCATCGATGGACGGGAAAATGGTCGAGTCCTGGCGGGTGAAGTTGCGGCCCGGTTCGTACAGGTGCACTTCGCCGGTCAGCAGGTGGACCACGCCCTTCAGGCGCTGGCCCATGCCGATCGGCCAGGTGACCGGCGCGCACTGGATGCCGAGCACGGTTTCCACTTCATCCAGCAGCTCGATCGGGTCCTTGCCCTCGCGGTCGAGCTTGTTGATGAAGGTCATGATCGGGGTGTCGCGCAGGCGGCACACTTCCATCAGCTTGATGGTGCGCTCTTCCACGCCCTTGGCCACGTCGATCACCATCAGCGCCGAGTCCACCGCGGTCAGCACGCGGTAGGTGTCTTCGCCGAAGTCGGCGTGGCCGGGGGTGTCGAGCAGGTTGACGATCTTGCCTTCGTACGGGAACTGCATCACCGAGGAGGTGACGGAGATGCCGCGCTCCTTTTCCAGCGCCATCCAGTCGGAGGTGGCGTGGCGGGCAGCCTTGCGGCCCTTGACCGAACCGGCCATCTGGATCGCGCCCCCGAACAGCAGCAGCTTTTCGGTCAGCGTGGTCTTGCCGGCGTCAGGGTGGGAAATGATGGCGAAGGTGCGGCGACGCGACGCTTCGTTGGCGACTTCGGACATGGCAGTGGCGCCCGCCCGGGGCGCTTTTCAAAGAGATAAGCGCCCGATTATACCGGCCGGGGGCGGTCAGCGCCCGGTACCGCCTTCGGCCTCGCCCTGGCGGGCGAACTGCAGCTGGCCCTGCTCGGCGAAGATGCGCACCGGCACCGAGCGCAGGCCCATGCCGCGGTTGACCTGCACCACGAAGTGCAGGTGCGGCGCACTGCTGTAGCCGCTGTTGCCAGACAGGCCGATCGGCTGGCCGGCCCCTATCGCCTGGCCACGACGCACGCGCATGCCGCCGGCCTGCAGGTGGCCGTACAGCGCCATGCTGCCGTCGCTGTGCAGCACGCGGATGAAGTTGGCGCGGGCACCATCGCGTTCGCGGTCCTGGCCGTTGCCACGGAAGCCATCCTGGATCTGCATCACCGTACCCTCGCGCGCGGCCAGCACCAGGGTGCCCTCCGGCAGTGCGAAGTCGACCGCGTCGCGGTTCTCCTCGTCGTCATGGCTGAATCGTCCCTGCGGCGCCTGGTCCACGCGCAGGCGCGCCGCATCGAATGGCAGGCGGTAGGCGACATCTTCGGCCTGTGCGGCCGGGTTGCCCGGCACCGACTGCAGGCGCAGATCCAGCATGCGGCCATCGATCGGGGCGGGCAGGTGGCCGACTACCAGGCTGCTGTCGCCCTGGATCAGCGACTCGACCGGGAGGCCTTCGACCGGGTGCCCGGGTGCGGCGCGCAGCTGGATCTGCAGCGGCCCTGCCAGCCCGTTGTCGATCCGGGCCTGCCATTGCGTACCGACCGGCTGCAGGCGCAATTGGGCCATGGGGGCGGCGCCCTCGGCACTGCCTGCGCGGGTGGCCGGGGCGGAAGGGGGAGCCAGTCCCCAGCCCTGGCGCCAGTCGCCGGCGTGTGCGGTCGCGCTCGCCAGCAGAGGCAGCAGCAGGCAGGACAGGGGCAGGCGCGACATCGGCGTTTCCAGCGGAATGGACCGCCCGGACTGTACCCGATCCTGAACAGGGCGACCGGGACGGCCTTCGCATAGCCGTCCCAAGAATATTCATCGCTTTATCCGCATGAAGGGATTGACAGTGCCGGAAAGGGCTGGCATCGTGGCCCCACCATCGAGACCGGCAGAGGGACAGGCCCTTTGAAGCCGGGGCAGCCCGCAGGCGCGCAAGCGTCTGCGTAGGTGCCAAATCCTGCGGGGACCGTGGCGTCCACCGAAAGATGGTTCGAACCATGCACCACACGTGCATCTCGAACGCGGGCCCCGCGAAGGCTCGATGGCCGATTCCCCAACCGGATCCCGCCATGAGCTTCGCCGCCAGTACCGCCATTCGCCCCGAACCCTTTGTCCCCGTCAGCGTGCCGGTCGAAGACCGCGTGCATGCCGAGCGCGGTGAGTTCGCCGCGGTGCTGTCGATGCGCCACGCCGGCCCCAGCCCGGTGCGCCTGCGCTATGAGTGGGTCGGTCCGGCCAATGCACCGGTGGTGGTGCTGGCCGGCGGCATTTCCGCCCATCGCCACGTGGCGTCCAACACGCAGTTCAGCGAGAAGGGCTGGGCCGAAGACCTGGTGGGCAGCGGCCGCGCGCTGGATCCGCAGCAGCTGCGCGTGCTGGCCTTCGACTTCATCGGCGCCGACGGTGCACTGGATGTGCCGATCGATACCGCCGACCAGGCCGATGCCTTGGCGCTGCTGCTGGACCATCTCGGCATCCGCACGCTGAAGGCCTTCGTCGGCTATTCGTATGGCGCGCTGGTCGGCCAGCAGTTCGCGATCCGTCATCGTGCCCGCGTGCGCCAGCTGGTGCTGGCCAGCGGTGCGCACCGACCGCATCCGTATGCCGCCGCCTGGCGCGCATTGCAGCGCCGCGCGGTCGCGCTGGGCCAGCTGCAGTGCGGCGAAGACCATGGCCTGGCCCTGGCCCGGCAGTTCGCCATGCTCAGCTACCGCACCCCGGAAGAGTTCGGCGAGCGCTTTGATGCTGCGCCGGAGGTCATCAATGGCCGCGTGCGCGTGGCTGCCGAAGACTATCTCGACGCGGCCGGTGCGCAGTACGTCGCGCGCACGCCGGTGACCGCTTACCTGCGCCTGTCCGAATCAATCGACCTGCACCGCGTCGATCCCACCGCGATCCTGCCGCCGACCGTGGTGGTGGCCGTGGAGGGCGACCGCCTGGTGCCGCTGGCCGACCTGGTCGGCCTGGTCGAAGGGCTGGGCCCGCGCGGCAGCCTGCGCGTGCTGCGCTCGCCCTATGGCCACGATGCCTTCCTCAAAGAAACCGATCGCATCGATGCGATCCTCGCCACCGCCTTCCGCACTTCTGGAGAGTCCGCATGAGCCTGCACGCCAACGAGCCGTCCTGTAGTCGTACCACTGCCGCCGTCCGTGCCGGCATCGATCGGGACACCGCGCATGGCGCGGTCACGCCGCCGATCGTGCTGTCGTCGAACTTCAGTTTTGAAGGCTTCGGCAACAAGCGCCAGTACGATTACACGCGCAGTGGCAACCCGACCCGCGACCTGCTGGGTGAAGCGCTGGCCGAACTGGAAGGCGGCGCCGGCGGCGTCATCACCGCGACCGGCATGGGCGCGATCAACCTGGTGCTGAACGCGCTGCTGCAGCCGGGCGACACCCTGGTGGTGCCGCACGATGCCTACGGCGGCAGCTGGCGGCTGTTCAACGCGTTGGCGAAGAAGGGCCACTTCGAACTGGTCACCGCCGACCTGACCGATCCGCGAGCGCTGGCGCAGGCGCTGGCCACGCAGCCAAAGCTGGTGCTGGTGGAAACCCCGTCCAACCCGCTGCTGCGCATCACCGACCTGCGCTTCGTCATCGATGCCGCGCACAAGGCCGGTGCCCTCGTGGTGGTCGACAACACCTTCCTGTCACCGGCGCTGCAGCAGCCGCTGTCGTTTGGTGCGGACCTGGTGCTGCATTCCACCACCAAGTACATCAATGGCCACAGCGATGTGGTGGGTGGGGCGGTGGTCGCGCGCGATCCGGCGCTGCACGAGCAGCTGGTGTGGTGGGGCAACGCGCTGGGCCTGACCGGTTCGCCGTTCGATGCCTTCCTGACCCTGCGCGGCCTGCGCACGCTGGATGCGCGCCTGCGCGTGCACCAGGAAAACACGGCGTCGATCGTTGCCCTGCTGGACCAGCATCCGGCGGTCGGCGCGGTGTACTACCCGGGCCTGGCCGATCACCCGGGCCACGCCATCGCCGCGCGCCAGCAGAATGGCTTCGGCGCGATGCTGTCATTCGAACTGGCGCACTGCGCCGGTGATGATCCGCATGCGGCGGTGCGTGCATTTGTGGACGGGCTACGCTGTTTCACCCTGGCCGAATCGCTGGGCGGCGTCGAAAGCCTGATCGCACATCCGGCCACGATGACCCATGCGGCGATGACCGCCGAAGCGCGTGCAGCCGCCGGCATCAGCGAAGGGCTGCTGCGCCTGTCGGTCGGCATCGAGGCCGAGCGTGACCTGCTGGCCGATCTCGGCGCCGCGCTGCAGCGCGCCGAAGCGGTGATCGATGCGGCCGCCCGCCGCAAACAGGTGGTGGACGCATGAGCGCACTCGCCGCTGACATTCCTGCGCTGGGGGCGGGACGCCTGGCGCTGCTCGGTACGGGCACGGTCGGTTCGGCCTTCGTACAGCGCTACCAGGCGCTGCAGGCACGCGGGTTGGAACTGCCCAGCGTGCAATGGCTGGCCAACTCGCGCACCGCGCTGGAGATCGATCGCGACCTGGCGCTGCCCTTGGAACTGGCACGTCGAGCCCCCCGCGATGGCCACAGTTCGCCACCATGGGCGAGCGCCGAAGGGCTGGAGCGTGGCGACGTGGTGGTCGATGCCACGGCCAGTGAAGACGTGGCCGCCCGTCACGTGCAATGGCTGGCGCGCGGCGTGCATGTGGTGACCGCCAACAAGCTGGGCCGGGGCGCGCAGCTCGCCCGCGCGCAGGCCATTGCCGAAAGCTGTGCCGACAGTGGCGCGCGTTATGGCGACAGTGCCACCGTTGGTGCCGGGCTGCCGCTGTTGAGCAGCCTGCGCGCGCTGGTGGCCGGTGGCGATCACATCCATGCCATCGAGGGCGTGCTGTCCGGCTCGCTGGCGTGGCTGTTCCATCGCTATGACGGCCAGTCGCCGTTCTCGGCGGCGGTGCGCGAGGCGCTGGCGGCCGGTTATACCGAGCCAGACCCGCGCCTGGACCTGTCCGGCGAGGACGTGCGCCGGAAGCTGCTGATCCTGGCGCGCAGCAGCGGGCTGGCGCTGGATGCGTCGCAGGTACAGGTGGATTCACTGGTGCCCGAAGCGCTGGCAGCGTTGCCGCTGGAGGATGCCGTGGCTGCCTTGGAGCAGCTGGATGCGCCGCTGCAGGCGCGTTGGCAGCAGGCACGTGACAACGGCCGCGTGCTGCGTTTCGTTGGCCGTGTTGACAGCGAAGGTGCGCAGGTGGGCCTGCGCGAACTGCCGGCCGATCATCCGTTGGCGCAGGGTGCCGGCACCGACAACCGCGTGGCCATCCACAGCGATCGCTACCGCCGCCAACCCTTGTTGATCCAGGGACCGGGTGCCGGCGCGGAAGTCACTGCGGCCGCGTTGCTGGATGACGTGCTGCGGATCGTGGGTTGATCGCATTGTTCCTGTAGCGCCGAGCCCACGCTCGGCTGCTCCTGACAGAACCCCGGTCCTGCCGCATGAGCCGAGCGTGGGCTCGGCTCTACAGAGGGCACGCCTGCCGGTCAGCGGGACTTCAGGGCCTTCAACAACGCGCTGTTGAACTGCTTGGGGTCCTGCACCTGCGGCGAATGGCCCAGTTCGGCGAACTCGACCAGCGTCGCGCCGGGAATCGCTGCGGCCGCTGCTTTACCCAGCACCGGATAATTGCCCAGCGTCGCCTTCACCGCAGGCGGCGCCAGGTCGCGCCCGATCGCGGTGCGGTCCTTCTGGCCGATGAACAGCGTGGTCGGCACCTGCAGGTGCTTCAGTTCGTAGACCACCGGCTGGTTGAACACCATGTCCGAGGCCAGCGCCTGGCTCCATGCAACGGCCTGCTTGCCCGGGCCTTCGTACATGCCCGACTGCATCCGCGCCCACGGTTCGTAGGCCGGTTTCCATTTGCCGTCGTAGTACACCTCCAGCTGGTAGCGGCGGATGCTGTCATAGCTGATGTTCATTTCGCCGGCGTACCACGCGTCGACGCTGCGCCAGGGGACGCCCAGCGCCTTCCAGTCCTCCAGCCCGATCGGATTGACCAGCGACAGGCTGCGCAGGTCCTGCGGGAACATCAGCGCGTAGCGCACCGCCAGCATGCCGCCCATCGAATGACCGACCAGGTGCACCGGCGCATCACCCAGCTGCAGCTGTTGCAGCAGGGCATGGGTGTTGGCGGCCAGCTGCGCGAACGAATACTGGTAACGCTCGGGCTTGCTGGATTTGCAGAAGCCCACCTGGTCCGGGGCGATCACCCGATAGCCGGCGGCGACCAGTGGCTTGATCGATTCCTTCCAGGTGGCGGCACAGAAGTTCTTGCCGTGCAGCAGCACCACCACGCCGATGGGTGCCTTCTTCGGCGCGATGTCCAGGTAGGCCATCTCCAGCGGCTGCCGCTGCGATTCCAGCGCGAAGGTCTTCACCGGATAGCCGTAGTCGAAACCCTCCAGCCGAGGCCCGTAGGTGGGGGCGGCCAGGGCGGCCAGCGGAAGGCAGGCAAGCAGGGCGGCAGCGATCACGCGCATGGGGCAATCCGGGGTGGGGAAGCCCCGAGCCTAACCGGAACGCGGTGACGGTGTCGCCCGTACGGGCAAGGGTGACCGGGTAGAGTCGACTGTTGGTCGACTGCTCTTCCCTCAGGCCGCGGAAATCCCGCGCTGCGCGCGATGGTCGACTGAAAGTCGACTCTACCTGTGGCCCGTCGCCATCGCGCCGGAGCCGGTCGCCCTCAGCACTCGATGACGTTCACCGCCAGGCCACCGCGGCTGGTTTCCTTGTACTTGTCCTGCATGTCGCGGCCGGTATCGCGCATGGTCTTGATGACCTTGTCCAGCGACACCTTGTGCTTGCCGTCGCCACGCATCGCCATGCGCGAGGCATTGATCGCCTTCACCGCGCCCATTGCATTGCGCTCGATGCAGGGAATCTGCACCAGGCCGCCGATCGGGTCGCAGGTCAGGCCCAGGTTGTGTTCCATGCCGATTTCCGCGGCGTTCTCGATCTGGCTCGGGTTGCCCCCCAGCGCCGCGACCAGGCCACCGGCCGCCATCGAGCAGGCCACGCCCACTTCGCCCTGGCAGCCCACTTCGGCACCGGAAATCGAAGCGTTTTCCTTGTACAGGATGCCGATCGCCGCCGAGGTCAGCAGGAAATCGAACACGCGCTGTTCGTTGGCGCCGGGGCAGAAGCGGTCGAAGTAATGCAGCACCGCCGGCAGTACGCCGGCCGCACCGTTGGTCGGTGCGGTCACCACGCGGCCACCGGCAGCGTTCTCTTCGTTCACTGCCAGTGCGTACAGGTTGACCCAGTCCAGCGTCGTCAGCGGATCGCGCATCGCCGCTTCCGGCTTCGACGACAGCTCGCGGTACAGCGCCGGTGCACGACGGCCGACCTTCAGGCCACCCGGCAGCACGCCCTCCTCGCGGATGCCGCGGGTGACGCACGACTGCATCGCGCTCCAGATCTCGCGCAGCTGGGCGCGGATCTCGTCTTCGCTGCGCCAGCACTTTTCGTTCTCGAACATCAGCTGGGCGATGCTCAGGCCGCTGCGTGCGGTCTGTGCCAGCAGCTCGTCGCCGCTCTTGAACGGGTAGGGCAGCGGGGTTTCATCGGGCACGATGCGGTCATCGGCCGCGTCGTCCTGGTTGACCACGAAGCCACCACCGACCGAGTAGTAATCGCGGGTCGCGATCACTTCGTCGTCGGCGTTGTACGCGGTGAAGCGCATGCCGTTGGTGTGGTAGGGCAGCTTCTGGCGCTTGTTCATGCCGAGATCGCGCTTCTCGTCGAAGGCGATCTCGTGCTGGCCCATCAGCTGGATGCGCTTGCTGCTGCGGATGCGCTCCAGGGTGGCCGGAATGATGTCCGGGTCGATCAGGTTAGGCCGTTGGCCTTCCAGGCCCAGCAGGATCGCCTTGTCGGTGCCATGGCCGCGGCCGGTCAAGGCCAGCGAGCCGTAGACATCGGCGCGGATGCGCGCGACCTCGTGCAGGCGGCCCGGGTCGAGCAGCCAGCGATGGATGAATCGCTCGGCGGCCTTCATCGGTCCGACGGTGTGCGAGGAGCTCGGGCCAATGCCGATCTTGAAAACGTCGAACGTGCTGACAGCCATGGATGCCAAACTGCGGGTACCGGACAAGCGGCTATTCTAGCGGCTTGCCGGGCCATCCGATGGCTGCGGCGCAGCATTTCCGCCACGGGAGCCTGACTGGTGCTGACCCTGATCCAGCGTGACGATTGCCACCTGTGCGACCTGGCCCTGGCCGAGCTGGCCAAGGCGCGGGCGCCGGAGTTCGAATCGGTGTTTCTGGATGACCAGCCGGCGCTGGAAGCGCGCTATGGCACGCGCGTGCCGGTGTTGCGCGACGAGCGCGGCGAACGCGAGCTGGACTGGCCGTTCGATGCGGCCACGGTGCAGGCCTGGTTGGCCGTCGATCAGTAGTGCCGGCCGCTGGCCGGCAACCCCTCTGTTCCCGGTGATGCCGGCCAGCGGCCGGCACTACCGGATGCGTTGCGATGCCCGGTGATGCCGGCCGCGGGCACGGCATCACCGGATGCGTCTTATTTCGCGTCGAACTTCACGATCGTGCTGATCGCGGTGTCGTCCGGAATGGTCTTGGTATCGGCCCAGTCACCGCCGCCGACGCCGAAGTCCAGGCGCTTGACCGTGGCCTTGCCGGTCAGCACCGGCTGGGTGCCCGGCTTCCAGGTGAAGGTCAGGGTGACCGGCTTGCTGACGCCGCGCAGTTCCAGGGTGCCATCGGCGGCGAACTGGTCGTTGCCCACGGCGCGGAAGCCCTTGGCGGTGTAACGCGCGGTGGCGAACTTGCCGACATTGAAGAAGTCGGCGCCCTGCAGGGTCGAGTCACGGTCGCTGTTGCCGCTCCTGGCGCCTGCCAGCGGAATCACTACATCCAGCGAACCGGCGGCCGGGTTGGCCGGGTCGAAGCTGAGCTTGGTGGCGAAGCCCGGGAAGCTGCCGGTGAACACTTCGCCGTCGTACTTGCTGGCGAACACCAGGATCGAGCCGGCACCGGGGGCCTGCGCATACTCCGCAGCGAGCGCCGGGGCGGTGGCCAGCATGCCGGCCAGGGCGGCAGCCACGGCGGCCGGAGTGGTCAGTTTCAGGTTCATCGGTCAGTCCTTCTGAGGGGAGGCGAGCCAGCCGCGCGGCAACATGCGGGACAGCGTTGCATCGCGCTGGAACAGGAGGTGGTAGAAGGCAGCGCCGGCATGGGCCAGCACCACCGCGATCAACAGCCAGAAGCCGTATTCGTGGAGGGCATGGGACACCGCGACGACCTGCGGGTCGGGGCCGCTCAGCTTGGGCACGTCGACCAGGCCGAACCAACGGAACGGGCGCAGGCCACTGGCCGAATCGTACAGCCAGCCCGACAGCGGAATGGCAAACATCAGCACGTACAGCAGCACGTGGGTGGCACTGGCGATGCGTTCCTGCCAGCTGGGCACGCCCGGCACCGGCTTCGGCGCACCGGCATACAGGCGCCAGCCGAGACGGAACAGCACCAGCGCCAGCACGGTGATGCCGATCGACTTGTGCGCGGTGTAGACCCAGAAGTACTTGGGCGTCTTGGGCAGTTCGCCCATGGTCAGGCCGACCACGCCCAGGGCGAGGATCAGCAGTGCGATCAACCAGTGCAGGAGCTGGCTGACACTTCCCCACGCGGCGGGGGTGTTCTTGGCGGTCATGAAGGGTCCTTGGGGGCCGTCGTCTGGTCGGAGTGTGGAACGGGAGCGAGAGTTCCCGGGGCGTCGCTGCGGTCGAGGGTGGCTTCGGCCTCGATCCGCACCTGTACCGCATCACCGATGACCCCCGGCCAGGCGGTGATGCCGAACGCGCGCCGGCTCAGCGTCGTGCTGGCGGAAAACCCGGCGGTGCGTCGGAATGGAGGGAGCGGGTAGCGCTTGAGCGCGTTGAGGGTCACGTCCAGGGTGACTTCCTGGCTGACCCCGCGCAGGGTCAGCGTGCCGATCACATGCGCACGCTTGGCGTCGATCGGTTCGACCCGGCTGGAGACGAAGCGTGCGCTGGGGAATCGCTCGCCATCGAGCAGGCTGCGGGCCAGCGTGGCCTGGTTCCACTTGGCGTCGCCAAGGTCCAGACGCGACACTGGAATGTCCACTTCCAGGGTGGCGTCGCGCCAGTTGTCGGGATCGAACAGCACGCGGCCCTCGCTGCCGGACACGGTGCCCATGGCCTGCGAGTAGCCCGCGTGATCGATGGAGAACAGCACCCGCGTGTGCACCGGATCGAGGCGATAGGTGTCGGCGGCCGCCCAGGCAGGGGCGGTGGCGAGCAGCATCGGCAGCAGGGCCAGGCAGGGACGCATCGATGGCGGGCTCCGGAAGGTGACGCTGTGATCATACGCACAGCCCCCTGCCAACGTTGCGTGCATGGCTGCAACAGTTCGTGGTGGTGCCGCCGCTGGAAACAGCCTGTTGCAGCCATGAACCCGGCCCTGTGTGACAATCGGCCCAGGACAGGGGGTTCAGGATGACGAGCGGCTGGCGCCGGTGGTGCCGTGGCATCGCAGGTATGGGACTGCTGCTGATGGCGATGGCCACGGCGGCTGCGACCCTGGACATGGCAGAAACACCGCGCCTGCGCCGCTTCGGTGCCGCCGAAGGCTTGCCGTCACGCATGGTGGTGGCGCTGGCCGAGGATCGCCAGGGCCACATCTGGGCCGCCACCGATGGTGGACTCGCCCGTTATGACGGCAACAGCCTGCGGGTCTGGGAGCACGATCCGGAACAGCCGGGCTCGCTGCCCGGCAACGAGATCGAGACCCTGCTGATCGATCCGCTGGACCGGGTCTGGGTGGGCATCAACGGCAAGGGCGTGGCCCGCCTGGATGCCGACCGCGAGCGCTTCCGCACCTTCGACACGGTCAATTCCACCTGCCAGGGGCAGTTCTGGGCGCTGGCCTATGTCGACGACGCCTTGTGGATCGGGACCAACAACCATGGCGTCTGCCGGCTTGGCGAGGACGGCAGCGTGCGCCTCTACACCCATGACCCGGCGCAGCCGGGGGGCCTGCCCAGCAACAGCATCTTCACCAGCCTGGTCGATGCGCAGGGCCGCCTGTGGCTGGGCACCGAAGCGGGCGTGGCGCGTTGGAACGGCAGCGGATTCGAGCCGGTGGCCGCGCGGGAACTGGGCACGCTGAGCGTGCTCCGGTTGAGCCGGGATGCGGAGGGTTCGATCTGGGTCGGCAGCCAGAACGATGGCCTGTACCGCATCGATGGGCAGGACCGGGTCAGTCGTCCGCGATGGGCCGACAGCGCCCAGCTGCGCTCGGCCCTGGTCCTGGCCGATCGCCAGGGGGGCTACTGGGCTGGCACCTCCGATGGCCTGTTGCGGGGGGATGCGGCGGCGCTGCGCCGGCTGGAGGGCGACCGCGGCAGCGGCTTCCTGACCGCGCACAGCGGTGTGCTCGATCTGCTGCAGGACCACGAGGGCGGATTGTGGGTGGCGCTGCTGACCCAGGGCCTGGCCTATCTGCCACCGGACTGGCGGCGCTTCTCGATCTGGAACCAGCTCGACGGCAAGCCGCTGGACAGCCAGTACCTGTTGAGCGCGGCCAGCGATGGGAAGAACTACTACGTCGGCTCGGCGCGAGGGGTGTACCAGCTCGATGCGCAGGGCACCCTGCGCCTGCTGGCCAGCGACCGGCAGCTCGGCAGCGGCGTGGTGTGGTCGGTGCTGCCGCGCCCGGATGGGCGCCTGTGGCTGGGACGCGGCGGCCGCATCACCGTCTACGATCCGGCTACCGGCGCGCTGCGCGATCTGCGGATCGATGGCAGTGCCGACCTGCGCCAGCGCATCGACCTGATGCGGCAGGCGCCTGATGGCACGGTGTGGGTGTCGGTGATGGGCCTGGACCTGCAGCAGCGCGATGCAGAGGGCCGGCTGCTGCACCGCCATCCGCTGGAGCATTTCCGCGGGACCGCCGATGCGCCGATCGAGCAGATCCGCTTCGACGCCCATGGCCGGCCCTGGGTGATGGGTGACATGGGCATCTGGCGCGAGCAGGCTGGACGCTTCGAGGCAGTACCGGGCGTTTCGCGCGGGCCCATCTACGACCTGGTGTGGATCGATCCGCAACAGTTGTGGCTGGCGCGCCAAGGCGCGTTCGAGCGCTACCAGTGGGATGGCCTGAGCCTGCGCCTGATCCAGCGCATCGACGGCAGTGCAGGCGTGCCGCCGGTCACCATGGGCGGGCTGGCGCTGGCCGGCAACGGCCAGCTGTGGGCGACGACGCCGCGCGGCCTGCTGCGTTGGGACCCGAAAACGCGGCGCCTGCAGCAGTTCAACGAGCGCGATGGACTGTCCGATGCGGAGTTCACCGGCCGGCCACCGGCAGTGAATGCAGATGGTCGCGTGCTGGCCGTCACCCAGACCGGGTTGGTTGCCTTCGATGTGAATGCCGACGACACGGTGCTGCCTTCTTCATCGCTGGTGATCGCCGAAGTGCGCGTACGCCGCGACGACGCGCGCGGCTGGCAACCGTTGCCGCTCACCGGCACCCTGTTGCTGGGACCGGATGACCGCGATCTGCAGATCGATGCGCGGCTGCTGTCCTATGCCAGCCCGCAGGGCAACCGTTACCGCTTCCGCGTGCAGGGCTATGACCAGGACTGGGTGGAGCAGGGGGGCGATGGCCAGCGCACCCTGTCGCGGCTGCCGACCGGCAGCTACGTCATCGAGGTGCAGGCAGCGACCGCCCGGGGCGCGTGGACGCCTTCGCAGCAGTTGCAGGTGAAGGTGCTGCCGCCGTGGTGGCGCAGCGGCATGGCGATCTTCGGCTACATCCTGCTGGGGTCGCTGCTGCTGGTGGTCCTGGTCTGGTCGGTCCGCGCGCGGCTGCGCCGTCGCCAGCAATGGCAGCTGACGGTGCACAAGCAGCAGCTGGCCGAGCAGGCCTCGCAGGCCAAGAGCCGTTTCCTGGCCACGCTGGGCCACGAAGTACGCACGCCGATGACCGGCGTGCTGGGCATGAGCGAACTGCTGCTGGCGACTCCGCTGGATCCGGTGCAGCGTGGCTACGCGGGGTCGATCCAGCAGGCCGGCAGCCATCTGCTGCGGCTGGTCAACGATGCGCTGGACCTGGCCCGCATCGAAGCCGGGCGGCTTGAGCTGGATCTGCGTCCGTTCGACCTGGAGGAACTGCTTGACCAGGTGCAGGGCCTGATGCAGCCGATGGCGCAGCAGCGCCAGCTGGAATTCCGGCGCGGTGAAAACCCGGCAGGGCCGGTCAGTGTCAGCGGCGACGAGATGCGCGTGCGCCAGATCCTGCTGAACCTGCTCGGCAACGCCATCAAGTTCACCGAGCGCGGCCACGTCGGCCTGGCCGTGCGCCTGGAAGAGAAGGGCGGCCTGTGTTTCGAAGTGCATGACAGTGGCCCGGGCATCAATGCCGAGCAGCAGCAGCGCCTGTTCCATCGTTTTGAACAGGCCGACGGTCCGCGCACCGCGTCGCGCTACGGCGGCAGTGGCCTGGGACTGGCGATCTGCCAGGAACTGGCGGTGGCGATGGGGGGGCGTATCGAAGTGGACAGCCAGCCTGGCAAGGGTGCGCGGTTCCGCGTGCGCCTGCCCCTGCCCTGGACGCGCCAGGCCGCCGGCACCGCGGGCGAGGTGGCGGCCCTGCCGGAACTGCCGCCGCTGCGCATCCTGCTGGTCGAGGACGACGCCACGGTGGCCGAGGTCATCGCCGGCCTGCTGCGGGTGCGCGGGCATGAGGTGGTCCACGTGCTGCATGGCCTGGGTGCGCTGTCGGAGATCGCCACCGATGGTTTCGACGTCGGCCTGCTCGATCTCGATCTGCCCGCGCTGGACGGTACGGCCATCGCCCGCCAGCTGCGCACCATGGGCTATGAACTGCCGCTGGTGGCAGTGACCGCCCGTTCCGATGCCTACGCCGAAACCCAGGTGCTGGCCGCCGGCTTCGATGGCTTCCTGCGCAAGCCGGTGACCGGCGACCTGCTGGTGGCGGCCATCGCCCAGGCGCGTGCGAAACGGCAGGCGACTGCGTGACTGTGCCGGCGCCGGGCGTGAACGGCGCGACTTTCGGTTTACCATGCCGACGCCCGCAGCGCGGGAATCATCAGGACCAGCGTGAGGAGGCAATCGGTGGTGTATCTGCGGGCGGCGATGCTGCTGCTGGTCCTCCTGTGCGGCGCGTTGCCCGCTGCGGCACAGCCGGTGCCTCCGAGCCCGCGGCAGGTGACGGTGTTCGATGGCCTGCCGTCCAATACCGTCAACCGCATGGCCGAGGACCGGTACGGCTACCTGTGGATCGCCACCAACGATGGCCTGGCCCGCTATGACGGCCGCACTTACCGCGTGTGGCGTTCCGAGGATGGACTGCGTGACAACCGCATCTGGACGGTGCTGGTCGATGCCCGCAACCAGTTGTGGATAGGCACCGAGAACGCTGGCCTGGTGCGCATGTCGGCCGACCGCCGGCAGCTGCACTTCTACGACCGCAGCAGCCAGCCGTTGATGGGCACCAACACGGTCTGGAGCCTGGCCAGCACGCCTGATGGCTCGATCTGGTTCGGTACCCACGAAGGCGGCCTGTACCGCCTGGACAGCCAGGACCGCCTGCAGCGCTTCCTGCCCGAGCCGAACAATCCGCGCAGCCTGCCTTCGTCGTCGGTGCCCTACCTGGCCACGCTGGCCGATGGCAGCCTGTGGATCGGCACCAAGCATGGCGTGGCGCGCTGGACCGGGACCGACTTCGAACGTGTCGGTACGGACATCATTCCCAGCCTGCTGATCAACGGGTTGACCGCCGAGCCCGATGGCAGCCTGTGGATCAGCACGATGGCCGGGGCCACCGTGCGCCGCCCGGATGGCCGCTTCGAGGCACCACCGTGGAAGCTGCCGCCAGGCGAGCAGGTGCTGGGCATGATGCTGCGCGACGAGCAGGGCGGACATTGGCTGGATACGCGCACCGGGCTGGGACGTGCGGTCGACGGCCAGTACCAGACCGTGCCGCTGTACAGCGCGATCGCACGCGGTCCGGTGCGGCCGAACTGGACCGGTGCCTATGAGGACCGCGAAGGTGGCATCTGGCTGGCCAGCACCAATGCCGGGTTGTGGCACCTGCTGCCACGCTGGTGGCAGTTCTCGGTGCTGTCGCGGCTGGAGGACGACCCCAGCTCGCTGCGCAATGCGCTCGTGCTGGGCACCAGCCCGTCCAGCAATGGCGGTGTCTGGACCGTGGGCAGCCATGGCGCGCTGGACCGCTTCGATCCGAAGACCGGCAGGATCGAGCAGCACCGCACCTGGGTCAACGGCATGCACTGGCTGACCTCGGTGCGCGAGGACCGGCGTGGCCAGGTCTGGATCGGATCGACCGATGCACTGGTGCGCTACGACCCGCAACGGCGCGAGCTGCGTCGTTGGGGCCGTGATGCCGGTGCCGATGCGGCGATGGAAGGGGTCATCGAAGCGATGATGACCTGCGACGGCGACAGCCTCTGGTTGATGCTTCCCGCGGGCCTGCAGCAACGTGATCTCGACGGACGCCTGCGGCGCCAGCTGGACAATGGCCAGCGCGGCCTGCAGCAGGGCCAGCTCAACCTCGATGTGGAATGCGGTCCGCAGGACCATATCTGGCTGGCCAGCAGCCGTGGCCTGCTGCAGTGGCTGCCGGAAAGCGAACGCTTCCAGCCGGTGCCGGGTGCGCCGGCAACGGCCATCCATGCGTTGCATGTGGGCCGTGACGGCCAGGTCTGGTTGTCCGAGGACGGGCGCCTGTCGCGATACCGCTGGAGCCAGGGGCGGCTGGAACGGCAGGCGGTGGTCGGTGCCGAACAGGGCTATCCGGCGATCTCCGCCTCTGGCCTGGTGGTGGATGCGCAGGGCGTGGCCTGGGCGACCAGCGCACGCGGCCTGGTACGTGTCAGTGCCGATGGGCAGAGCGTGCGCCTGTACGGCGTGCACGACGGCCTGCCAAGCCAGGAATTCCGCGAGCACACCCTGATCGCAGCGGCCGATGGCCACCTGGTGGCCGGAACGGCGGCAGGCGCGGTGGTGTTCGACCCGGAGCAGGTACGGCCTTCGGTACGTCGCGCGCCACTGGTGATCGAGCGGGTGGAAGTGCGCCGCAACGAACAGGTGCTGGACATGACCCACGATGCGCCGTTGCAGATCGCCGATGGCGATCGCGACCTGCGCATCGTCGCGCGATTGCTGTCCTTTGCCGACTCGGCGTCCAATACCTACCGTTATCGCCTGGCCGGCTACGACCCGGATTGGGTTGAGGTCGGTCCGGCGGGTGAACGCCTGTTCTCGCGCCTGGCGCCGGGCAGCTACCGGCTGGAGGTGCAGGCACGCTCGGCCGACCATGTGTGGTCGCGGGTGCAGAGCCTGGAGTTCCGCGTGCAGCCGCCGTGGTGGCGCAGCCTGTCCGGCCTGCTGGTGCTGGCGTCGGTCGGGTTGCTGCTGACCAGCTGGTTCGCCTGGTTGTACCGACGCCGCCTGCAGCGGCGCCACGCCTACCAGCTGGCGCTGCACAAGCAGGAACTGGCCGAGCAGGCCTCGGCGGCCAAGACCCGCTTCCTGGCCAACCTTGGCCATGAGATCCGTACGCCGATGACCGGCGTGCTGGGCATGAGCGAGCTGCTGCTGGCTTCGCCACTGGACCCGCAGCAGCGCGGCTACACGCAGTCGATCCGGCATGCGGGCGAGCACCTGCTGCATCTGGTCAACGATGCGCTGGACCTGGCGCGGATCGAGTCCGGGCGCCTGGAGCTGCAGTCGCAGTCGTTTGCGTTGAATGGCCTGCTGCAGGATCTGGCGGCGCTGATGGGCCCGCTGGCTGCACAGAAGGGCCTGCGCTTCGTCCTGGACAACCAGCTGCCGCCGGGCCTGCAGGCGACCGGTGATGCCATGCGCGTGCGGCAGATCCTGCTGAACCTGCTGTCGAACGCAGTGAAATTCACCAGCCGCGGCACCATCACCCTGCATGCACGTTGCGATGGCGAGCTGCGCGCGCTGCATTTCGAGGTACGTGATACCGGCCCGGGCATCAGCCAGGAACAGCAGCAGCGCCTGTTCCGACGCTTCGAGCAGGCCGATGGTGCACGTACGGCAGCGCAGTACGGTGGCAGCGGCCTGGGCCTGGCGATCTGCCGCGAGCTGGCACAAGCGATGCAGGGGCGGATCCAGGTGGAGAGCCAGCTGGGCCGGGGCACCTGCTTCGGCGTCACCCTGCCGTTGCCACTGGTGGTGGACGGTGACGCCGAGGTGTCCGCCGAGGGGCATCGCGACGATGCGGCGAACATGCCACCGCTGCGGGTGCTGCTGGTCGAGGACGATGCCACCGTGGCCGATGTGGTGCGGGGGTTGTTGAGCGCACGCGGCCACGAGGTGGTGCATGCCGGCCATGCGCTGGCGGCGCTGCGCGAGATCAGTGCCGGCGATTTCGACGTCGGCCTGCTGGATCTGGACCTGCCCGGCCTGAGCGGCTTCGAACTGGCCCAGCACCTACGTAACCAGGGCTACATGCTGCCGCTGCTGGCGGTGACCGCGCGGACTGATCCGGACCTTCAGCAGCAGGTGGAAGCGGCCGGCATCGGCGGCTTCCTGCGCAAGCCGGTGACCGGTGAACTGCTGGTGGAAGCGATCGCCAGGGCGATGGGCAGGTAGGGTTTATTGCAGGGCTTGCAGTCCTGCACCTGCAGAATCAACGTCAACGTCAAAAGCCCGCCTTCGACAGTTTTCCGCGATCTGTCGGAGCTCGGGGTCGGATCCCGTTGCTGCGCAACGGGCTCTGACCCCAATCTGGAATTCGATATCTGACAGATGTGTCGACCAAGGTCGACACCTACCAACAACCGCGCGTTCCAACAGTCGCCGTTATCCACAGCCGCGTGAACCTGTCAGAGGTGGGGCGGTGTGGGCTTGCAGGACCGTTGGCGCCATGGATGGCGCCATCGAGCCCCCATGGGTGAGGGCGCTTTGCTTGCGAAGCACTGCTTCGCAAGCGCCCGAACGCGCAGCCGCCGGCGGCTGGGCCGGACCGCGGAGCGGGATTTACGGCGTGTCCTGCAAGCCCGCACCGCCCCGCCAACCCACGGAATGCTCGCTGTTGCTGTTGCCGGCCAGCGGCCGGCACTACCGCAGGTGCAGGGCCGCAGGCCCTGCCGAACCCCCTTCACTCCGCGACGTGCTCGACCTGCCGCGGTTCGGGCTTGGTGTCGGGCAGCTGCCAGAAGATCATCGTCGAGGTCAGCGTGATCGCGCCCACGCACAGGAACGTGGCATGCAGCGCGGCGGTGGCGCTGTTGCTGTCCAGGTGGTTGCCGAACGCGGCCAGCAGGCTGCCGGCCGCAGCAGCACCAAAGCCGGCGGCCAGCATCATCACCATCGACAGCAGGCTGTTGCCGGAACTGGCGAACTCACGGTCCAGATCGCGCAGGGTCACGGTGTTCATCACGGTGAACTGCAGCGAATTGACCGCGCCGAAGAACGCCAGCTGCAGCAGGCGCCAGGCCAGGTGCTGGCCGGGTGTCATCAGGATGAAGCTGGCCATCGCCAGGCCGACCAGCACGGTGTTGACCATCAGCACGCGGCGGTAACCGAAGCGCTCGACCAGCCTCACCGCCAGCTGCTTGGAGACCATGCCGGCGGCCGCTACCGGCACCATCATCAGGCCGGCATGCATCGGGCCCAGGCCGAGGCCGACCTGCAGCAGCAGCGGGATCAGCATCGGCATCGCGCTGCTGCCGATGCGCGAGAACAGGTTGCCGAGAATGCCGATGCGGTAGCTGGGCACGCGGAACAGGGCCAGCGAGAACAACGGTGCGGTCGAGTTGGCGGCGTGCAGCCAGTAGCCCACCAGCGCGGCCAGGCCAGCCACGGTCATCAGCATCACCAGTGCGTGTGGCGTACCCAGGCCGGAGATGCCGTCCAGTGCCAGCGACAGCACCACCATCGCGAAGGCCAGCATGACGTAGCCGCGCAGGTCGAAGCGGGTGCGGTGGCTGGCGTAATGGTCGGGCATGATCTTCATCGCGGCGATGAAACCGATCACGCCGATCGGCAGGTTGATCAGGAACACCCAGTGCCATGAGGCGATCTCGACCAGCCAGCCGCCCAGCGTGGGGCCGATCAGCGGGCCGACCAGCGCGGGGATGGCGATGAAGCTCATCGCGCGCAGGAAATCCTCGCGGGGCACCGAGCGCATCACCGCCAGCCGGCCGACCGGCAGCAGCATCGCACCGCCGATGCCCTGCAGCACGCGCGCACCGACCAGCTGGTGCAGGTGCTGGGCCAGCGCGCAGGCCAGCGAGCCGAGGGTGAACAGGATGATCGCCACCAGGAAGGTGCGCCGGGTGCCGTAGCGGTCGGCGATCCAGCCCGAGGCGGGAATGAAGGTGGCTACCGCCAGCGCATAGCTGAACACCACTGACTGCATCTGCAGCGGGCTCTCGCCCAGGCTGGCCGCCATCGCCGGCAACGCCGTGTTGACGATGGTCGAGTCCAGCATCTGCATGAAGATCGCCAGGGACACCAGCCACAGCAGGGGACGCTGGCGGTTGTAGGTCGATGGCGATGTGGACATGGGGTGCGGCCGGTGCAGCGTGGGGGCCGCCATGATCGCGCACTGCGGGTCACGGCGCGATCAAGGTCGCGCCGTACCTGCATGCGGAATGCTCAGCGTTGGCTGTGCGCGTGCACTGCGTCGACCAGCACCTGTACATGCGCCGGGTCCATGTCCGGCGACATGCCATGGCCGAGGTTGAACACATGGCCTTCGCGCGAGCCGCCGTTGCCGGCGGCATAGGTGTCGAGCACGCGCGCGGCGGCCGCGGCGATCGCATCCGGCGAGGCGTACAGCGTGGTCGGGTCGAGGTTGCCCTGCAGGGCGACGCGGCCACCGGTGCGGCGCATCGCCTCGTCCAGGTCCAGCGTCCAGTCCAGGCCCAGTGCATCGGCGCCGGTCTGCGACAGCGCTTCCAGGTGCAGGCCGGTGCCCTTGCCGAACAGGATCAGCGGCGTGCGCTCGCTGCCTTCGCCGCGCTCCAGCCCCTCGGCAATGCGCTGCAGGTAACGCAGCGAGAATTCGCGGTACATCGCCGGCGACAGCACGCCGCCCCAGGTGTCGAACACCTGCAGCGCCTGCGCACCGGCCGCGCGCTGCGCGCCGAGGTAGGCGATCACCGCCTCGGTGGTGACCTCCAGCAGGCGGTGCAGCGCCTGCGGATGGTTCAGCGCCATGGCCTTGATGCGCGCAAAGTCCTTGCTGCCACCGCCTTCCACCATGTAGCAGGCCAGTGTCCACGGGCTGCCGGAGAAGCCGATCAGCGGCACCTGGCCGTCCAGTTCGCGGCGGATCAGCCGTACCGCATCCATCACGTAGCCCAGGTCCTGTTCCATGTCCGGCACCGCCAGCCGGGCGATGGCGGCTTCGTCACGCACCGGGTGCCGGAACTTCGGGCCTTCGCCTTCGACGAAGTACAGCTCCAGGCCCATCGCATCGGGAATGGTGAGGATGTCCGAGAACAGGATGGCCGCGTCCAGCGGGAACCGGCGCAGCGGCTGCAGGGTGACTTCGCAGGCGATCTCCGGGGTCTTGGCCATGGCCAGGAAGCTGCCGGCCTTGGCCCGGGTCGCGCGGTATTCCGGCAGGTAGCGGCCGGCCTGGCGCATCAGCCAGACGGGGGTGCAGTCCACCGGTTCGCGGCGCAGGGCGCGCAGCAGGCGATCGTTGCGGAGAGGGCTGGTCACGATGGGCATTCCTTGGACGGGAGGAGCAGCGGCGTCAGTCGCCGTGCGAAAGGATCTGGAAGCCGCGATGCAGTTCGGCATCACGGGCCTTCTCGAAGGCGTGGCGGGCGTCGTCGGCCTGCAGGAACAGCTCGCGCCGCAGCTGCGAGCGGCTGCCGACACGGCCGCTCTCGCGCAGCAGCTCCCAGCCGCCGAACAGGTCCGGCAGCAGGCTCAGGCGCAGGAAGCGCGGTGCCTGCGCGCCGGCATCGGGATGTTGCAGGTAGACGTGCATGGCGCCGATTGTAGCGGGGCCAGGGTGACCCCGGCCGCAACGCCGGCGTGCCGGTCGCTGGCCGGCAATCCTGCCGCGCAGCCCGGTAGTGGCGGCCGCGGGGCGGGCGCCCCCGTTGGGACGGGGGCCGGCCCCGGGCCGGCCACACCGGCCGGC
>NZ_JCACKF010000025.1:0-28400 GCF_059505245.1 Stenotrophomonas sp. | reverse complement strand
GTCGCGGGCCGCAATCCGTCCCGCGCCGCCCGTTTGGGCCGGCGGCGGGCGGGCCCCCTCGTTGCGGTGGTTGCCGGCCCGCGGCCGGCACTACCGGACCGACAGCACCTTCAGCACCGCCGCCTCATCCACGTCCGGCACCACTTCGGCACGGCCCATCCCGCGCCACAACACCAGGCGCAGGCGGCCGGCCACGTTCTTCTTGTCCAGGCGCATGCGGCCGAGCAGGGCCTGCGGCTCCAGCCCGGCCGGGATCGCCACCGGCAGGCCGAGGCGTTCCAGCAGGGCCTGCAGGCGCGCGCGGTCGGCATCGTCGGCCAGGCCCAGGTCGGTGGACAGCTTCGCCGCCAGCACCATGCCCACCGCCACCGCCTCGCCGTGGTTCAGCGCATCGCGGCCCGGGGCCGAATAGCCCTGTTCGGTCTCGATGGCGTGGCCGAAGGTGTGGCCGAGGTTGAGCAGGGCACGCTCGCCCTTTTCGAACGGGTCGCGCTCGACGATGGCGGCCTTGTGCCGGCAGCTGCGCGCGATGGCCTCGGCCAGCACCGCATCCTCGCCGGCCAGCAGCGCATCGGCATGCTGCTGCAGCCACTCGAAGAACACGGCATCACCCAGCGCGCCGTACTTCACCACTTCGGCCAGGCCGGCACGCAGCTCGCGTGGCGGCAGGGTGGCCAGCACGCGGGTATCGGCGATGACCGCACGCGGTGGATGGAAGGCACCGACCAGGTTCTTGCCGGCCGGAATGTCGACTGCGGTCTTGCCGCCCACCGACGAATCGACCATTGCCAGCAGGGTGGTCGGCAGCTGCACGCAGTCCACGCCGCGCATCCAGCAGGCGGCAGCGAAACCGGCGAGATCACCGACCACGCCGCCGCCGAGGGCGAAGACGCAGGCGTCGCGGGTGGCGCCGAGCGCGGCCAGCGCTTCGATCGCGCGGCCGAACTCGGCCAGCGTCTTGGAGGCTTCGCCCGCGGCCAGCACGTGCTCGCCGATGACCAGGTCGGGGCGAGCGGCCAGCAGCGTCTGCTTCACCGGCGCCAGATAGCGCGGGGCGACTTCACTGTCGCTGAGCAGCAGCACATGACGGCCGCGCACGTGCGAGGCCAGCGCGGTGCCATCGGCCTGGGCACCGGCGCCGATGGTGATGGAGTAGGGGCGGTCGCCGCCAACGGCGACCTGCAGCAGGGCGGGGGAGGTCATGCGGTCAGGTCCTGGCGCTGCCATTGCGTGGCCAGCTTGACCACCAGTTGGGCGGTCGCATCGGCAGCGGTATACGGGTCGGTGTCGAGGGTGAGGTCGGCCAGTTCGCGGTACAGCGGGTCGCGGTGTGCGGCCAGATCGTGCAGCACCTGCTCGCGGTCCGGGCGCTGCAGCAGCGGCCGGCCCTTGTCGCGGGCCAGGCGCTCGAGCTGTTCGGCCACGCTGACCCGCAGATAGACCACGAAGCCGCGCCGGGCGATCAGTGCACGATTGTCCGGATCCAGCACGGCGCCGCCACCGGTGGAGACCAGCTGGCCACGGCCTTCCAGTACCCGCGCAAGCGCCTGGCGTTCATGGCTGCGGAAGCCGGCTTCGCCGGAGTGCTCGAAGATGGTCGGAATGCTGGCGCCGGCGGCATCGACGATGGTCTGGTCGACATCGACGAAGTCCAGCGTGAAACGCTCGGCCAGGCGGCGGCCGATGCAGGTTTTGCCGGCGCCCATCGGGCCGATCAGGATCAGGTTCGGAGCAGGATTCATGCCTTCTGATGCTAACACCTCCGTGCCCTGGCCTTTACGTTCTTCACGTCAGGGTGGGCGTTCCTGCGGGGTCTCCCGCGCCAGACGGAGTACAGGCCATGACGGTCGCCAAGGTCATCGAAATCACTGCGTCCTCGCCGAAAAGCGTGGAAGACGCCGTGCGCAGCGGGCTGAAGAAGGTCTCCGAGACGGTCAAGGGCATCCAGGGCGCCTGGGTGAACGAGACCAAGGTGGTCACCAATGGCAGCGGCGAGATCACCGAATGGCGGGTCAACCTGCGGGTGACTTTCCTGGTGGAATAGGGGCGCGTTCAGCGCACGTCCTGCACCTGTCGCTGGCCGTCCAGCACCACCACGTGGTCGGCCAGGGCGGGCAGGGAATGCAGCGCCTGGCGGCTGACCCGCTCGTAGTACTGCACGAAGCGCTCCAGCTGTGGCCGGCTCATGCCGTGCCGGCCCGGCTGCGCGGCCTGCAGGTTCTGCTCCTGCTGCCAGCGCCAGCGTGGTACCACCGAGAAATCCGGCGGCTGCAGGAACCACAGGCGGTCGCAGCGCTGCCACAACGCCGGGTAGTCACGGGCCAGCGCCTGGTTGCACCAGCGCCGCCAGCGGCCATCGGCGTCGGCTTCGCGTTCCAGTGCGTTCAACGGGCTGTCCAGCGCGTCGTCATCCTGCGCGGGCGTGCCCAGGAACCAGCCTTCGAATACCAGCAGGTCCAGCGGTTGCTGCAGCTGCGGCCAGTGTGCTTCGGGCAGGCGCTCGTCGGCCAGCTTGTCGAAGCGCGGCATTGCGAAGGGCTGGCGTGCGGCCACGGCGTTCAATACCGCATGGGCCAGCGGCAGGTCGTGGGTGCCGGGCGGGCCGCGGGTGATCAGCAGTGGGTGCACCTGGCGGGCCAGCCGTTGGCGCTGTGCGCGGGTCAGGTAGACATCATCGATCGACAGCGTGGCGGCGTTCAGGCCGCGTGCCTGGGCACGGGCCACCACCTGCGCCGCCAGCGTCGATTTGCCGCTCCCCTGCAGGCCGCTGATCGCCAATACTGGAACCGCTGCGCCGCTGCCCAGCGCATCATCCAGCGCCTGTTCGGCCAATGTTTCGGGGAATCCTTTCACCTGGGGCATATACGCAGCAGCGGCCATGCAGCCACAATAGCCCAATCCGTGTGAGAAGAACGCAATCATGAGCGACCTGTACGCCGAAGCCCTGTCCACGTTTGCCGGCCTGTTCGACGAGGCCAAACAGAGCCGCGAGGTCGAGCCGAACGCGATGACCGTGGCCACCGCCGATACGCAGGGTCGTCCCTCGGCGCGCACCGTGCTGCTGAAGGCGTTCGATGAGCGTGGCTTCGTGTTCTACACCCATCTGGACAGCCACAAGGGCCGGGAGCTGCAGGCCAATCCGCAGGCTGCACTGCTGTTCCTGTGGCGCAGCCTGCGCGAGGCCGGCATCCAGGTGCGCATCGAGGGTCGCGTCGAGCAGGTTGCCGCTGCCGAGGCCGACGCCTATTTCGCCAGCCGTCCACGCATGAGCCAGATCGGTGCCTGGGCTTCGCAGCAGTCGAAGACGCTGGCAACGCGCGAGGAATTCGATGCGCGCGTGGCCGAGGTCGAAGCCCGCTTCGAGGGCAAGGACGTGCCGCGCCCGGAGGGCTGGAGCGGCCTGCGCGTGGTGCCTGACCGCATCGAGTTCTGGTATGGCGCGCAGTTCCGCCTGCACGAGCGCTGGTGCTATGAAGCCGGCGCCGAAGGGCGCTGGAGCAAGCGCCTGCTGTACCCGTAAGGCGGGGTGGTGCCGGGGCTGCTGTAGAGCCGAGCCCATGCTCGGCTGATGTTCTCGCAGGAGCAGCCGAGCATGGGCTCGGCTCTACAGCAACCTGCGTTTGTCGCGAACGGACTGGTCCGCTTCATGCACGAGCAGGTCGGCGACGGGCACACTCGCTGCGATGCCCTCGATCTGCGGAGTTGCCATGCCCTCCTGGCGTTGCCTGTTTGCCGTGCCGCCACCACGCCGCGGCGTGGAAGCGTTGTTGTTGCTGCTCGCCCGCATCGTCGCCGGTGTGATGTTCTGCGTGTCCGGCTGGAACAAGGTGTTCACCGACGCCGGGCGCGAGCGCATGGTGCATACGCTGGTCGATGCCGGTATCCCATTCCCGGTGTTCAGTGCGCCGGTACTCGGTGCGATCGAGTGGATTGCGGGTGGTCTGCTGGTGCTGGGCCTTTTGAGCCGCCCCTCGGCCCTGCTGCTGGCGGCGATCTGCGTAGTGGCTGCGCTGACCGATGGCATCGCGCGCATTCCTACGGGACTGAGCGTGCCGGATTGGCTGAGCTGGTTCTTCTACCTGAGCGAAGTGCCGTTGGGCGTACTGCTGCTGTGGATTGCCGCAGTGGGTAGTGGACGGTTCGCCATCGAAGCGCGCTGACGACAGGCACCCTGTAGAGCCGAGCCCATGCTCGGCTGCTTACGCGGGAACCTCAGCCGGGCATGGGCTCGGCTTTACAGGTCCTCCGCGCGCAGCCAGCGCCACAGCGTGGTGCGTGACACGCCCAGCGCCTGCGCCATGCCCTCACGATCATGCCGGTGTTCCCGCAGCAGTGCTTCCAGCTTGGCCCGCGGCGGGCGCCTGCCGTTGCTTTCCAGCGGCAACGCCGCGACACCTTCATGCACCAGCTCGGGTGCCAGCTGCAGCAGCCGCGCCGTATCGATCAGCCCTTCACCGGGCTGCCAGTGGATGCGCAGGCGATCGACCAGATTGCGCAGCTCGCGCACGTTTCCCGGCCACTCGGCCGCGCACAGCACCGCCAGCGCCGCCTCATCCAATGGCGCGTCGATGCCACGCAGCTGGCGGAAGAAATGCTGCGCCAGCAACGGGATGTCACCGCGTCGGGCGCGCAGCGAGGGCAGGGCAATCCGCAGCGCGGCCAGGCGGTAATACAGGTCGCGGCGGAAGCTGCCGGCCGCCGCGCGCTGCTCCAGCGATTGCAGGGTGGCGGCGACCACGCGCAGGTCCACCGGCGTCGGTTCGGTGGCACCCACGCGCAGCACTTCACGTTCCTCCAGCACCCGCAGCAGGCGGGTCTGCAGCGGCAGCGGCAGTTCGCCGATTTCGTCCAGGAACAGGGTGCCGCCATCTGCAGCTTCCACCAGGCCAACGCGGCCGCCGCGCCGTGCGCCGGTGAAGGCGCCATCGCTGTAGCCGAACAGCTCCGCTTCCAGCAGCGATTCGCTGATCGCGCCACAGTTCAGCGCGACGAAGCGGCCACGGCGCCCGCTGGCGGCGTGCAGCTGGCGCGCCACCAGTTCCTTGCCGGTGCCGGTTTCGCCGCTGACCAGCACGGTGCTGTCATGTGGGGCATACAGCGCGATCTGCGCGCGCACCTGCGCCATCGCGTCGCTGTCGCCGAGCAGTTCATGCGCATCGGCACGCGCTGCCGGGCGCCGGCGCGGTGCAGCGCGGTTGCTGCCGGAACGTGCCAGGGTCTGGGTCAGTTCCAGCGCATGTTCGAACGCCTGCCGCACCGAGTCGGCCGAATACAGCAGCACCCCGGGCAGGCCGGCCTGCTCGGCATGGTCGATGGCCATGCCGGTGCCGACGATCACCTCGATGCCGTTGGCGCGCAGGTCGGCGATGCAGTCGCGCGCATCCTCGCGGGTGACGAAACGGCGATGCTCGATATCCAGGCCGAAACTCTGCTGGAAGTTGCTGAACACCGGTACGTCGCTGGCGTGGGTGACCAGGCCGATGCGGCTGGCGATACGCCGTGCCCGGGCCAGCGCTTCCATCAGGTCGAAGCCGTTGGCCTGGATCGGCACCAGCGGCAGCTCCAGCCGGCCGCGCAGCCAGGCCGCGTTGGAGCCGCCAGCGATGACCACGTCGCAGTGCTCGCGGCGCAGGCGTTGGCCGATCACCTCCACCGCTTCCTCGAAGCCGAGATTGATCTGTTCGATACGCGCGCGGCGGTCGAACTCGGGGATCACGTCGCCGAGCAGGCCGGTCAGCCGCGAGACGCTGACCGTCCAGATCACCGGACGGCCCGGGTCGGCATCGGCATGGCGAAGCGGGGAGCGGGGCAGATACATGGCAGCCGGTTCGGGGAGGATGTTTCATGATACATCCGTTTCAATGTTTCATATGTTCCACTGCTGCATGCCGGTCATTCCCGTGAAATCAACCGCTTGCAGCTTGGCATGGTGCTTGCGCTTCCTTATCCGTACTTCAACCTGGATCGTCGCATGACCGCTTCTGCCCCTTTCTCCGCCGGTGCCCGCTTCCGTGAGGTGCTGGCTGCCGAATCGCCGCTGCAGGTGATCGGTGCGATCAACGCCAACCACGCCCTGCTGGCCAAGCGCGCCGGCTTCCGTGCCATTTACCTGTCCGGCGGCGGCGTTGCCGCAGGCTCGCTGGGCCTGCCGGACCTGGGCATCAACACCCTGGAAGACGTGCTGGTGGACGTGCGCCGCATCACCGATGTCTGCGACCTGCCCTTGATGGTCGACATCGACACCGGCTTCGGCCCGAGCGCGTTCAATATCGCGCGCACCGTGAAGTCGCTGATCAAGGCCGGCGCGGCCGCCTGCCACATCGAGGACCAGGTCGGTGCCAAGCGTTGCGGCCATCGGCCGGGCAAGGAGATCGTCTCGCAGGGTGAAATGGTCGACCGTGTGAAGGCCGCTGCCGATGCCAAGACCGATCCGGACTTCTTCCTGATCGCGCGCACCGATGCCATCCAGGTGGACGGCGTGGACAAGGCGATCGAGCGCGCCATCGCCTGTGTCGAGGCCGGTGCCGACGGCATCTTCGCCGAGGCCGCCTACGATCTGGATACCTACCGCCGCTTCGTCGACGCGGTGAAGGTGCCGGTGCTGGCCAACATCACCGAATTCGGCGCCACCCCGCTGTTCAGCCGCGATGAACTGGCCTCGGCCGGCGTCGCCATTCAGCTGTTCCCGCTGTCGGCGTTCCGTGCCGCCAACAAGGCCGCCGAGAACGTCTACCAGGCGGTGCGCCGCGATGGCCACCAGCGCAACGTGGTGGAAACCATGCAGACCCGCGAGGAACTCTACGACCGCATCGGCTATCACGCCTTCGAGCAGCAGCTCGATGCGCTGTTCGCCGCCAAGAAATAAGCAGTACCCTGCACCATCAAGTTTCGGAGGGAAACATGAACGATACGACCGCAACCCCGACCTTCAAGCCGAAGAAGTCCGTCGCCCTGTCCGGCACCGCGGCCGGCAACACCGCGCTGTGCAGCGTGGGCCGCAGCGGCAACGACCTGCACTACCGCGGCTATGACATCCTGGACCTGGCCAACACCAGCGAGTTCGAGGAAATCGCCTACCTGCTGGTGCACGGCAAGCTGCCGACCCGCGCCGAGCTGGTTTCGTACAAGGCCAAGCTGAAGTCGCTGCGTGGGATCCCCGCCGCGGTGAAGGCCGCGCTGGAAGAGCTGCCGCCGTCGGCGCACCCGATGGACGTGATGCGCACCGGCGTGTCCGTGCTCGGCTGCGTGGCACCGGAGAAGGACGACCACAACCACCCGGGCGCGCGCGACATCGCCGACAAGCTGATGGCCTGCCTCGGTTCGATGCTGCTGTACTGGTACCACTGGAGCCACAACGGCCGCGCCATCGATGTGGAAACCGACGATGATTCGATCGGCGGCCACTTCCTGCACCTGCTGCATGGCGAAAAGCCGCAGGATTCGTGGGTGAAGGCGATGCACACCTCGCTGATCCTGTACGCCGAGCACGAGTTCAACGCCTCGACCTTCACCTGCCGTGTCATCGCCGGTACCGGCAGCGACATGTACAGCGCGATCTGCGGTGGCATCGGTGCGCTGCGTGGCCCGAAGCATGGCGGCGCCAACGAAGTGGCGTTCGAAGTGCAGAAGCGCTACGACAACCCGGATGAGGCCGAGGAGGACATCAAGGCGCGCGTCGAGCGCAAGGAAGTGGTGATCGGTTTCGGCCACCCGGTCTATACCGTCTCCGATCCGCGCAACAAGGTGATCAAGGACGTGGCCCGCGAGCTGTCCGAGGAACAGTCGAGCATGAAGATGTACGACATCGCCGAGCGCCTGGAGTCGGTGATGTGGGACATCAAGAAGATGTTCCCGAACCTGGACTGGTTCAGTGCGGTCAGCTACCACATGATGGGCGTGCCGACCGCGATGTTCACCCCGCTGTTCGTGATCGCGCGCACCGCCGGCTGGAGCGCGCACATCATCGAGCAGCGCATCGACGGCAAGATCATCCGCCCGAGCGCCAATTACATCGGTCCGGAAGACCGCGACTTCGTTGCCATCGACAAGCGGGTCTGATCCCCCTGCTGTACCCATCCGGCCGGCCGCATGCCGGCCGGGTGCTTTCGCCGCCGCACCGCCGGCACCCGGCCCGCCCCAAGCACTCCGCCAGCCCATGAATACCGATTACCGCAAGAACCTCCCCGGCAGCGCGCTGGACTATTTCGACGCGCGCGCCGCTGTCGATGCGATCCAGCCCGGCGCCTATGCCACCCTGCCGTACACCTCGCGCGTGCTGGCCGAGAACCTGGTGCGCCGCTGCGATCCGGCCACGCTCGGCGATTCGCTGAAGCAGCTGATCGAGCGCCGTCGCGACCTCGACTTCCCGTGGTTCCCGGCACGCGTGGTGTGCCACGACATCCTCGGCCAGACCGCGCTGGTGGACCTGGCCGGCCTGCGTGATGCGATCGCCGACAAGGGCGGCGACCCGGCCAAGGTCAATCCGGTGGTGCCGGTGCAGTTGATCGTCGATCACTCGCTGGCGGTGGAATGCGGTGGCTACGATCCGCAGGCATTCGAGAAGAACCGTGCCATCGAGGATCGCCGCAACGAAGACCGTTTCCACTTCATCGACTGGACCAAGCAGGCGTTCCAGAACGTGGACGTGATTCCGCCGGGCAACGGCATCATGCACCAGATCAACCTGGAGAAGATGTCGCCGGTGATCTACGTGCAGGACGGCGTAGCCTTCCCGGATACCTGCGTGGGCACCGACAGCCACACCCCGCACGTGGACGCGCTGGGCGTGATCGCGATTGGTGTTGGCGGCCTGGAAGCGGAGAACGTGATGCTGGGCCGCGCGTCGTGGATGCGCCTGCCGGATATCATCGGCGTCGAGCTGACCGGCAGGCCGCAGCCGGGCATCACCGCCACCGACGTGGTGCTGGCACTGACCGAGTTCCTGCGCAAGGAACGCGTGGTGGGTGCGTATCTTGAATTCTTCGGCGAGGGGGCGTCGGCACTGACCATCGGTGACCGCGCCACCATCTCCAACATGTGCCCCGAATACGGCGCCACCGCCGCGATGTTCTATATCGACGGGCAGACCATCGATTACCTGCGCCTGACCGGCCGCGAGGAATCGCAGGTGGCGCTGGTGGAGAACTATGCGCGCACCACCGGCCTGTGGGCCGATGACCTGGCCACCGCGCAGTACGAGCGCGTGCTGCGCTTCGACTTGTCCAGCGTGGTGCGCAACATGGCTGGCCCGTCCAACCCGCACAAGCGCGTGGCCACTGCCGAGCTGGCCGAGCGCGGCATCGCCGACAAAGCCAAGCTGGCAGCGGGCAGGGCCGAGCAGGCGCAGGGCCTGATGCCCGACGGCGCGGTGATCATCGCCGCCATCACCAGCTGCACCAACACCTCCAACCCGCGCAACGTGATCGCTGCCGCACTGCTGGCGCGCAAGGCCAACGAACGTGGCCTGCTGCGCAAGCCGTGGGTGAAGTCGTCGCTGGCGCCGGGCTCGAAGGCGGTGCAGCTGTACCTGGAAGAATCCGGCCTGCTGCCGGACCTGGAAAAGCTCGGCTTCGGCATCGTCGCCTTCGCCTGCACCACCTGCAACGGCATGAGCGGCGCGCTGGATCCGGCCATCCAGCAGGAGATCATCGATCGCGACCTGTACGCCACGGCCGTGCTGTCGGGCAACCGCAACTTCGATGGCCGCATCCACCCGTATGCGAAGCAGGCCTTCCTGGCGTCGCCGCCGCTGGTGATCGCCTATGCCATCGCCGGCACCGTGCGCTTCGATATCGAGAAGGACGTGCTGGGCCTGGATGCCGATGGCAACGAGGTGCGCCTGAAGGACATCTGGCCGAGCGATGCCGAGATCGACGCGGTGGTGAAGGCCTCGGTGAAGCCCGAGCAGTTCCGCCGCGTCTACAACCCGATGTTCAACGTGCGCGTGGAGCATGGCGCGGCGGTCAGCCCGCTGTACGACTGGCGCCCGCAGAGCACCTACATCCGCCGTCCGCCGTACTGGGAGGGCGCACTGGCCGGTGAGCGCACACTGTCGGGCATGCGTGCGCTGGCGGTGCTGCCGGACAACATCACCACCGACCACCTGTCGCCGTCCAACGCGATCCTGGCGTCCAGTGCCGCCGGCGAATACCTGGCGAAGATGGGCCTGCCGGAAGAGGACTTCAATTCCTACGCCACCCACCGCGGTGACCACCTGACCGCACAGCGCGCCACCTTCGCCAACCCGAAGCTGTTCAATGAAATGGTGCGCAACGACGATGGCAGCGTGAAGCAGGGTTCGCTGGCGCGCGTGGAGCCGGAAGGCAAGGTGATGCGCATGTGGGAAGCGATCGAGACCTACATGGAGCGCAAGCAGCCGCTGATCATCATCGCCGGTGCCGACTATGGCCAGGGCAGCTCGCGTGACTGGGCCGCCAAGGGCGTGCGCCTGGCCGGTGTGGAAGCGATCGTGGCCGAAGGCTTCGAACGCATCCACCGCACCAACCTGATCGGCATGGGCGTGCTGCCGCTGGAGTTCAAGCCGGGCACCACCCGCCTGACCCTGGGCATCGACGGTACCGAGACCTTCGACGTGATCGGCGAGCGCACCCCGCGCGCCGACCTGACCCTGGTCATCCACCGCCGCGACGGGCAGGACGTGATCGTGCCAGTGACCTGCCGCCTGGACAGCGACGAGGAAGTGGCGATCTACGAAGCCGGTGGCGTGCTGCAGCGCTTCGCCCAGGATTTCCTGGAAGGCGCCAGGGTGGCGTGATACCGGCCTGAATGCCTGCCCCCGGAGGCCGGGGGCGGCTTGTCCGACACCCGGGCAGGGCGCACACTGACTTGGCAAAAACTGCCAATGGAGAGTCTCATGGCCACCATGAACATTTCGCTGACCGACCCGCTCAAGCAGTTCGTGGACGAGGAAGTGCGTGAAGGCGGCTACTCCAGTACGTCGGACTACGTGCGTGACCTGATCCGCCAGCGCCAGCGCAGCAAGGCCGAAGAGCTGCTCAAGCAGTTGATAGCCGAGGGGCTGGCTTCTGGTCCAGGCGTCGCGGTGACGGCCGACACATTCGAGCGCATGCGTCGCGAACTGACCGAAAGGATGGAGCGTGAAGGCGATTGAATGGCGGCCAAGGGCCGAAGCCGACGCAGCCGATGCCGCACTGTGGTTTGCACGGCAGGGTGGGCTGGTACTGGGTCGGCGCTTTCTCGCCGAGTTGGAGGCCACGCTTCAACGCATCGCCGTGTTTCCAGGCTCGGGTTCCACCCGGCACGCCGACCTCGCAGCACAGCTGCCGGTGCCGTTGCGGTTCATGCTGGTTCCGGGCTTCGAACGCTACCTCGTCTATTACCTCGATCTACCGGACCGCGTGGACATCATGCGTGTGGTGCGTTGATCGTGGTCTTGACGCACTGATGCAAGACATTTCCTGAAATTCAAACGCGTGGATTCGACGATGACCTTCCTCCCGCAACTCCGTATTCCCGCCACCTACATGCGCGGCGGCACCAGCAAGGGCGTGTTCTTCCGCCTGCAGGACCTGCCCGAAGCCGCTCAGGTGCCGGGCGCCGCGCGCGATGCGCTGCTGATGCGCGTGATCGGCTCGCCCGATCCGTATGGCAAGCAGACCGACGGCATGGGCGGTGCCACCTCCAGCACCAGCAAGTGCGTGATCATCTCCACCGCCTCGGTGCCGGACCACGATGTGGACTACCTGTACGGCCAGGTCTCGATCGACACCGCCTTCGTCGATTGGAGCGGCAACTGCGGCAACCTCAGTACGGCAGTGGGTCCGTTCGCGATCGCCAATGGGCTGATCGATCCGGCCCGGGTGCCGCGCGATGGCCTGTGCACCGTGCGCATCTGGCAGGCCAACATCGGCAAGACCATCATCGCCCACGTGCCGATGCGCGATGGCGAAGTGCAGGAGATCGGCGATTTCGAGCTGGATGGCGTGACCTTCCCGGCCGCCGAGATCCAGCTGGAGTTCATCGATCCGTCCGATGACGGCGATGCGGGCGCGATGTTCCCGACCGGCAACCTGGTCGACACCTTGGACGTGCCGGGCGTCGGCAGTTTTGAGGTGACCATGATCACCGCCGGCATTCCGACCATCTTCCTCAATGCGGCCGACCTGGGCTACACCGGCACCGAACTGCAGCCTGCGATCAACGAGGACAAGGGGGCGCTGGAGCGCTTCGAGAAGATCCGCGCCTACGGCGCCTTGCGCATGGGTCTGATCAGGAACCTGGAAGATGCGGCCACCCGCCAGCACACGCCGAAGGTGGCCTTCGTGGCGCCGGCACAGGACTACGTGTCCTCCAGCGGCAAGGCCATTCCGGCCTCGGCCATCGACCTGCACGCGCGGGCGTTGTCGATGGGCAAGCTGCACCACGCGATGATGGGCACCGCCGCCGTGGCGATCGGCACGGCGGCGGCGATTCCGGGCACGCTGGTCAATCGCGCGGCCGGTGGTGGTGAACGCGAAGCGGTGACCTTCGGCCACCCTTCCGGCACGCTGCGCGTGGGTGCGCAGGCCGGCCTTGTTGACGGCCAGTGGACAGTGACCAAGGCCATCATGAGCCGCAGCGCCCGCGTATTGATGGAAGGCAAGGTGCGGGTGCCGGCCGAATAACCAGCCGGTCGGCGCTGGCATCACATGCTTCGGTAGATGCCAACCTTGGTTGGCATGGCATTGGCACCGCCCGGGCAACGTCCAGCGCCAACCAAGGTTGGCGACTACCGGGAGGCGCGGCCTGAGCTCTGAAGAGGAGATCGACGATGTCTGACAGCCACACCCCATCCAACGAGCGTGCAGCGTGGGATGCGCTGCTGGTGGACATCGTCGATTACGTACGCGACGCGCGCATCGACTCCCCCCTGGCCTTCCAGACCGCGCACTACTGCCTGCTCGACACGCTGGGCTGCGGGTTGGAAGCGCTGTCCTTCCCGGCCTGCAGCAAGCTGCTCGGTCCGCTGGTGCCGGGTATCAGCGTGGTCAACGGGGCGCGCGTGCCGGGTACGCACTACGTGCTGGACCCGGTGCAGGCCGCCTTCAACCTGGGCGCGATGGTGCGCTGGCTGGATTTCAACGACACCTGGCTGGCCGCCGAATGGGGCCACCCGTCGGACAATCTGGGCGGCATCCTGTCTGTCTGCGATTGGCTGGGGCGCAACGCGCAGGCCCTGCATCGCCCAGCGCCGACCCTGCATGACGTGCTGCTGGCGATGATCAAGGCACACGAGATCCAGGGCGTGCTGGCCCTGCAGAATTCCTTCAACCGGGTCGGGCTGGACCACGTGGTGCTGGTCAAGGTGGCCACCACCGCCGTGGTTGCGCAGCTGCTCGGCCTGGATCGCGAACGCATGCTCAATGCACTGTCGCTGGCCTGGGTCGATGGCCAGGCGCTGCGCACCTACCGGCACGCGCCCAACACCGGCTCGCGCAAGAGCTGGGCGGCCGGCGATGCGACCAGCCGTGGCGTGCGCCTGGCGCTGATGGCGGCCAGTGGCGAGATGGGCTATCCCAGTGTGTTGAGCGCGCCGACCTGGGGTTTTGAAGCGGTATCGATGCAGGGCAAGGCGCTGACGCTGGAGCGACCGCTGGGCAGCTACGTGATGGAAAACGTGCTGTTCAAGATCAGCTACCCGGCCGAGTTCCATGGCCAGACCGCGGTGGAGGCGGCGATCACGCTGCATCAGCAGCTGCGCGCGATGGGGCGTCGGGTCGAGGACATCGCGCACATCGCCATCCGCACCCAGGAAGCCTGCATCCGCATCATCGACAAGCAGGGGCCGCTGCACAACCCGGCCGACCGCGACCACTGCGTGCAGTACATGGTCGCCATCGCGCTGCTGCATGGGCGGCTGGTGGCCCAGGACTACGAGGACGACGTTGCCGCCGACCCGCGCATCGACGCACTACGCGCGAAGATGGCCTGTCATGAGGACCCGCAGCTCAGCGCCGACTACCTGGACCCGGACAAGCGCAGCATCGCCAACGGCCTGAGCGTGCGCTTCAGCGACGGCACTGAGCTGCCCGAGGTGCTGGTGGAATACCCGCTGGGCCACGCGCGCCGACGTGAGGAGGGCATTCCGTTGCTGATGGACAAGTTCCGCCGGCACCTGGCCCATCGCTTCCCGACCACCCAGCAGCAGCGCATCCTGGCCGCATCGCTGGATCCGGTGGCGCTGGCGGCGATGCCGGTGACCGACTATGTGGACCTGTACCTGCCGGGGTAGGGGACGCTTCACCGGATCTGATACCACGCCTGCTTGCCGGGCACATGGCTCGATCCGCTTTGGTAGGTGCCAACCTTGGTTGGCATGGGCCCAATGCCAACCAAGGTTGGCGGCTACCGAGACTGCCGGCCAGCGGCCGGCACTACCCGCGCCTGGGGCAATTGCCGGATTTGCGTCAACACCTTGACGCGGCCTGCCTATAATGGCCGCCTCGATCAAGGAGTGACGACATGAGCGGTCCGGCACGGCGGAAGCGGTGGGGATGGGCGGCGGCCGTACTGGCAGGAGGCCTGTTGCTGGGGCTGGCCGGCTGCCGCAATGACAGCGGGCAGCTGCCCAAGGCCAGTGGTGAAGCCATCACCACCAAGGCCGAGCAGGTGAAGGAATTCACCCTGCTGCGTGCGTACCCGGACCAGAAGAATGACGGCCTGTCGCTGGCGCTGGAGTTCTCGCGCCCGCTGGTCGGCACCCAGGATTTCGACAAACTGGTTCGCTTCGAAGAGAAGGTCGGCACCGAGGACAGCAGCTGGACCCTGTCCGATGACGGCCTGACCCTGCGTTACCCGTTCGTCGAGGCCGGCAAGGAGTTCAGCCTGGTGGTCTCGCCGGACCTGCTGGCCGCCGACGGCAGCCGGCTGGGCAAGGAACTGAAGCAGAAGGTGTTCAGCGGCGAGCTGAAGCCGGTGGTCGGTTTCGCCTCGCAGGGCAGCGTGCTGCCGGCCAAGGACAGCCGCGGCCTGCCGGTGGTCTCGGTGAACGTGCCGGAGGTCGACGTCGAGTTCCTGCGCGTGCGCGAGAAGGACCTGCCGACCTTCTTCAGCCAGTACCAGCGCGGCGGCCGCCGTGGCAGCTGGGAGCTCAGCAGCGACTACGAGCGCAGCCCGATCAACAAGCTGGCCGAGCCGGTCTACGTCAACCGCTTCATCCTGGGTGGCAAACAGAACGAGCGGGTGCTGACCTACCTGCCGACCCAGGACATCAAGGAACTGCAGGAGCCGGGCCTGTACTTCGCCCTGCTCAAGCGCACCGGTGACTACGAGGGCGAGTTCGATACCGCGTTCTTCTCGGTCAGCGACATCGGCCTGCATACCCGTGCCTACAAGGACAAGCTGTTCGTGCACACCGCCGGCCTCAAGGACGGTGCGCCGCTGAAGGGCATCGACCTGCGCGTGCTCGACGCCAAGGGTGAGGTGGTGCTGAAGGGCAGCACCGACGGCAACGGCAATGCGCTGCTGAACTACACCCTGGATGCCACCCACGTGCTGGTCGCCAGCAGTGGCAAGGACACCAGCTTCCTGCCGTTCAACCAGCCGGCGCTGGACCTGAGTGAGTTCGCCGTGGCCGGTCGTGACAACGCCTGGTTCGACGTCTACGCCTGGTCCGGCCGCGACCTGTACCGCCCGGGCGAGACCGTGCGCCTGTCCGCGCTGCTGCGCGACAACGACGGCAAGCCGGTCAAGGCACAACCGGTGTTCCTGCGCCTGAAGCAGCCCGACGGCAAGACCTTCCGCGAGACCCGCCTGCAGCCGGGCGACCAGGGCTACATCAACTTCGAGCAGGTGATCCCCGCCGAGGCGCCGACCGGGCGCTGGCAGGTCGAGTTCCGCACCGACCCGGCCAGCAAGGAAGCGATCCAGGGCATGACCCTGCGCATCGAGGAGTTCCTGCCCGAGCGCATGAAGCTGGACCTGGACAGCGCGCAGAAGACGCTGAAGCCGGGCGAGGACCTGCGCCTGCAGGCCAACGGCGCCTATCTGTACGGCGCGCCGGCCGATGGCAACCGCTTCACTGCGCGCATGGCGGTGGCTGCCGAGCAGAAGCCGGTGGAGGGCCTGCCGGGCTATTTCTTCGGTGACCCGACCCTGCAGCTGCCGCGCGAGGCCAAGGACGTGATCGATACCACGCTGCCGGCCAATGGCCAGCTGCGTGAGGATGTGGCGTTGCCGGAAGAGGCGGCCAAGGCCAAGGCACCGATCGCCGTGGTGTTGTCCGGCAGCCTGTATGAAACCGGTGGCCGCACGGTCACCCGTACCCTGAAGCGGGTGATGTGGCCGGCCAACGCGCTGGTCGGCGTGCGGCCGCTGTTCAACCCCGACGATGGTGCTGATTCCAACGGCAACGCACGCTTCGAACTGATGCGCGTGGATGCCGCCGGCACACCGCAGCCAGCCAAGGGCCTGAAGATCACCCTGGTACGGGAACTGCGCGACTACCACTGGACCTTCAACGACAACCGCTGGGATTACGATTTCACCCGCCGTTTCGAGAACAAGGAAACCCGCACCGTCGATTCCGGCAGCAGTGCGGTTGCCTTTGATTTCCCGGTGGAGTGGGGCGAGTACCGGGTGGACGTGTTCGATCCGTCCACCGGACTGACCAGCCGCTACCCGTTCCGTGCGGGCTGGAGCTGGGGCGATGACAACCGTGGCCTGGATGCACGCCCGGACAAGGTCAAGCTGGGCTTGGACAAGACCGGCTACAAGGCCGGTGACACCCTGGAAGTGACGGTGACCCCGCCGCACGCCGGCAAGGGCATCCTGATGGTCGAGACCGACCGCATGCTGTATGTGCAGGACATCGAGGCCAAGCCGGGCTCGACCTTCAAGATCCCGGTCACCGCCGACTGGGAACGCCACGACGTCTACATCACCGCGCTGGTGTTCCGCGGCGGCAGTGCGCCGAGCAAGATCACCCCGGCCCGCGCCGTGGGCGTGGTGCATGTGCCGATGGACCGCAAGGGCCGAACCGTGGCCGTCGGCCTGGTCGCGCCCAAGCAGATGCGGCCGGAACAGGACCTGCCGGTAACGGTCAGCGCACCGCAGCTGGCCGGCAGGGCCGCGCACGTGACCGTCTCGGCGGTGGACGTGGGCATCCTCAACATCACCCGTTTCCCGGTGCCCGACGCCGGCGCGCACTTCTTCGCCCAGCGTCGCCTCGGTATCGATGCCTATGACATCTACAGCCGGGTGATCGAGAGCTTCGATGGTGGCAGCGGCAAGCTGAAGTTCGGCGGCGACATGGCGCTGCAGGCACTGCCGCAGGCCAAGCGCCCGACCGCGCGCGTGCAGACCGTGGACCTGTTCTCCGGCCCGGTGCAGCTCGATGCCAAGGGCAATGCCCGCATCCGCCTGAAGGTGCCGGACTTCAACGGCACCCTGCGCGTGTCCGCGCTGGTCTACAGCGATGACCAGTACGGCAAGCGTGACGTGGAAACCATCGTGCGCGCCCCGATCCTGGCCGAAGCCAGCATGCCGCGCGTGCTGGCCCCGGGCGACCGCAGCACCGTGACCCTGGACGTGCAGAACTTCACCGGCAAGCCGGGGCAGTTCAACGTCAAGGTGGAAAGCGAGGGCCCGCTGAACCTGGGTGAGGGCAGCCGCAGCGTGCAGTTGAATGCCGATGCCAAGACCACGCTGAGCTTCCCGTTGTCGGCTCGCGAGGGCCACAGCGTGGCCAAGGTGCGGGTGCGGGTGGACGGCAACGGCTTCAAGGCTGATCGCCGCTACGACCTGCCGGTGCGTGCGGCGTGGCCGCAGGTGCTGCGTTCGCAGGTGCGCACACTCGATCCGCTGGCCGCGGTCAGCCTCGACAACAGCCTGACCGATGGCCTGATGGCAGAGTCGGTGAATGCCCGCCTGCTGGTCAGCCCGCTGCCGCCGATCCCGTTCGCCAGTGCACTGCAGGGCGCGCTGAACTACCCGTATGGCTGTGCCGAGCAGACCACCAGCAAGGGCTATGCCGCGCTGATCCTGGACCAGGCGACGTCGTCGATGCTCGGTGCCGACGGCCTGGATGCCAAGACCCGTAGAGAGCGCATGGAAGGTGCGTTCGGTCGCCTGGCGTCGATGCAGGTGGCCAATGGCAACTTCTCGATGTGGGGTGACGACGGCTACGTCAATCCGTGGCTGACCCCGTACATCACCGAGTTCCTGCTTGATGCCAAGGACGCCGGCTTCGCCGTGCCCGACAACGTGCTGCAGAAGGCGCTCAACCGGCTCAGCGAGGATCTGCTGTCCGGCGGCAATCAGTTCTATGGCCAGGAGGATCGCGAGAAGCTGAAGTTCGCCAACCAGGCGTATTCGGGTTACGTGCTGGCCCGGGTCAACCGTGCACCGCTGGGTACCCTGCGCACGCTGTACGACAACGAGCGCAGCAAGGCGGTCGGTGGCCTGTCGCTGGTCCACCTGGGCGTGGCGCTGTCGCTGCAGGGTGATGCCAAGCGTGGCCAGGCCGCGCTGGCGGCGGCCTTCGCCAAGTCCAGCAGTGAACGTCCGTCGTACTTCGGCGACTACGGCAGTGCGATCCGTGATGACGCGCTGATGATCGCGCTGACCCACGAGAACAAGCTGGCCAAGCCCGCCTGGGATGCGCGTGCGGTGGATCTTGGCCGTGGCCTGGATGCGCGCCGCAATGCCGGCTGGATGTGGCTGAGCACGCAGGAACAGGTGGCGATTGCCCGCCTCGGCAAGGCCCTGGCCGCCAACCAGAAGGCGCTGGTGGCCGGTGAGCTGGTGATCGGTGGCAGCACCGAAGCCATCGGCGAGCGCAAGCTGTTCGGCCGCAACTTCAGCGCCAGTGAGCTGGCCAGCGGCGTGCGCTTCACCCCGCAGGGGCAGCCGCCGATGTTCGCCAGCATCGATGTGGCCGGCATCCCGCGCAGCGCACCGGCACCGGACAACAGCGTGCTGGGCGTCGAGCGCAGTTACTACGGCACCGATGGCAAGCCGTGGTCGCCGCGCCCGCTGAAGGAAGGCGAAGCACTGATCGTGCGCGTCACCGTCACCGCTGACACCACGATGCCCGATGCACTGCTGACCGACCTGCTGCCGGCGGGCCTGGAGATCGAGAACTTCAACCTGGGCGATGCCAAGCAGTGGGCCGACGTGGTGGTCGATGGCATCACCATCAGCGACCGTGGTGAGGCCGCCGACACCAAGCACGAGGAGTTCCGCGATGACCGCTATGTGGCCGCGCTGAAGCTCTCGCGTGGCAGCAAGGCCAACGTGTTCTACCTGGTACGCGCGGTGACGCCGGGAACCTACTCGGTGCCGCCGCCGCTGGTGGAGGACATGTACCGGCCGCAGCTGCGCGGCGTCGGCCGCAGCAACCCGACCACGATCACGGTGGTACAGCCGTGACCGCGCGGACGGGCCGCGACGGCGCGGCCCGTCCTGCCGGCAACCTGCAATGAACAACACGATGCCGATCTGGCTGGCGGCCCTGCGCCGCTGGCTGCAGCCGCTGTGGCCCTGGCTGCGCTGGGGTACGGCCGCCACGCTGGTGCTGCTGCTGGTGCTGGATTTCGCCTTCCCGCCACCGCTGCCGAAGCAGCGTGATACCAGCACCCTGGTGGTGGCTGCCGACGGCACGCCGCTGCGTGCATTCGCCGATGCCGAGGGCGTGTGGCGCTACCCGGCTTCGATCAACAGCGTCTCGCCGCTGTACCTGCAGGCGTTGCTGACCTATGAAGACCGCTGGTTCTGGCGGCATCCGGGCATCAACCCGCTGGCGATCCTGCGTGCCAGCGGCCAGCTGCTGCGTGGCGGCCGCATCGTTTCCGGTGGCTCGACCCTGACCATGCAGGTCGCCCGCATCCTCGATCCGCATACGCGCACGCCGTGGGGCAAGCTCAAGCAGATGCTGCGCGCGGTGCAGCTGGAAGTGCACCTGAGCAAGCAGCAGATCCTGGCCCTGTATCTGGAGCGCGCGCCCTACGGCGGCACCATCGAGGGGGTGGAAGCGGCCAGCTGGGCCTACCTGGGCAAGCCGGCGGCGCAGCTGTCGCATGCCGAGGCCGCGTTGCTGGCGGTGCTGCCGCAGGCGCCGAGCCGGCTGCGCCCGGACCGTCATCCGGAAGCGGCGCAGAAGGCGCGCGACAAGGTGCTGTCCCGCATGAACGAGCTGGGCGTGTGGACGGCGGACGAAGTGGAAGACGCGCGCATCGAGAACGTGGTGGCGCGCTCGCTGCGCCCGCCGCTGCACGCCGCGCTGCTGGCGCAGCGCCTGCACTCGGCGCATCCGGGCCAGGCACGCATCCAGAGCAGCATCGACATCGGCCTGCAGCGCACACTGGAAGAACGCGTGGCCAGCTATTTCTCGACGCTGCCTGAACGCACCTCGGCCGCCCTGCTGGTGGTCGACAACCAGACCCTGCAGGCGCGAGCCTATGTCGGCACGCTGGCGTTCGGTGACCGGCAGCGGCTGGGCCACGTGGACATGGTGCAGGCCTGGCGGTCGCCGGGCTCCACGCTCAAACCGTTCCTGTATGCCATGGCGCTGGACGATGGCCTGATCCACTCGGAAAGCCTGCTGGTCGATGCGCCGCAGAGTTTCGGCAGCTACCGCCCCGGCAACTTCGACATGGCTTTCAATGGGCCGATTGGTGCCTCCAGCGCGCTGCGGCTGTCACTCAACGTGCCCTCGGTGGACCTGCTGCAGCGGGTCGGTCCGGCGCGCTTCGCCGCACGCCTGTCGCACTCCGGCATCCAGTTGCGCTTCCCGCCGGGCAGTACACCCAATCTGTCGCTGATCCTGGGCGGCACCGGTGCGCGGCTGGAAGATCTGGTCGGTGCGTTCGCAGCGCTCAACCGCAACGGCATCGCCGGGCGCGTGCGCTACACCGATGACGAACCGATGATCGAGCGTCGCCTGGCCTCGCCGGGCGCCAGCTGGATCGTGCGCGAGATGCTGGAATCGAATCCGCGGCCGGGGTATAGCGTCGGGACGTTCGATGTCGGTGGCCGCCCGCGCGTGGCGTGGAAGACCGGCACCAGTTACGGGTACCGCGATGCGTGGGCGATCGGCAGCACCCGCCACTACACCGTGGGCGTGTGGGTGGGGCGGCCGGACGGTACCCCGTTGCCGGGCCAGTACGGCGCGGTGACCGCGCTGCCGCTGATGTTCGAGGTGGTGGACAGCCTGCCGCGCCAGCGCGGTGATTCAGCTGCTGCACCGATGCCGGCCAGTGTCAGCCAGGAGGACGTCTGCTGGCCCACCGGCGAACGTGCCGAGGGCCTGCCAGCGGCGCTGTGCCAGCGGCGGATGTCGGCCTATCTGCTGGACGGTGCGGCACCGCCGACCTTCCCCGAGCGCGAGGCGCGGCGCTGGCAGCCGGGGCGGCAGCGTTACCTGGCCGACGCGCGGACCGGTCTGCGTGTATCCGCTGATTGCCGTTTGCCGCATCAGGAAGTCACGCGGGAGATCGCGCGTTGGCCGGCGTTGTTGTCGCCGTGGCTGCCGAAGGCCACGCGCGAGGCTTCGCAGCTGCCGGCGCTGTCGCCGGACTGCCGCGACGACGGGCGTGAGGCCAGCGTCGCGCTGCACGTGGACGGGCTCAATGACGGCGCCACGCTGGCGCGCGCGCCGAATTCCGAGCACGGCGTGCGCCTGCAGCTGCGCGCGCTGGGCAGCGAGCAGGCGGTGGACTGGCTGCTGGATGGACGCTGGATTGCACAGACCCACGGCGCGCAGCTGATGCAGCGTGAGTTCGCCGATCCGGGCGCACACACCCTGACCGCGCTGGCAGCCGACGGCGCGTGGACGCAGGTGCGGTTCAACGTCCTGCGATAGGTGCTGGGAATGGCCCGTCTACCCGACGCATCCATGCTCTGGTAGGTGCCAACCTTGGTTGGCACGCGATAAATGCGCCCACCAAGGTGGGCATCTACCAAGGCGTTTGCGGGGCCGCTATTCCCCGATCCACCCGTCCAGCAGGTCGGCGAACTCGTCGGCGTGTTCTTCCTCCTGCGCCAGGATCTCTTCAAGGATGCGCTTGGTGGTGGTATCGCGGTCGCCGATGAAGTTGATCATCTCGCGGTAGCTGTCGATGGCGATCCGTTCAGCCACCAGGTTCTCGCGCACCATGTCGCGCAGGTCGCTGCCTTCCTTGTATTCGGCATGCGAGCGCGTGGTCAGCGTATCCGGGTTCAGATCCGGCTCGCCGCCAAGCTGGACGATGCGCTCGGCAAGCTTGCCGGCGTGCGCCTGTTCCTGCTGTGCATGCTCAAGGAACTCGGCCTTGACCGCGTCGGCCAGCATGCCCTTGGCCATGAAATAGTGCCGGTAGTAGCGCAGCACGCACACGTACTCGGTGGCGAGGGCATCGTTGAGCAGCTTGATCACCACCTTGCGGTCGGCGCTGTAGCTGTCGGTGATCGCGCCGTCTTCGATGTTGTGCCGGGCACGCTCGCGCAGGGTCTGACGGTCACTGATGCCGGGAATCCCGGCGGCGGGCTTGCTGGCTTTGGCTGGCTTGCTGGACATTGCTGGCCGTTTCCTTCTGCGGTGGGGAATCAGGTAGGCAGGTGCTCCAGCACGTACTCGGCGGAAGACACCTCGAACTGGCCCGGCTGCTCGATCCAGGCCGCACGCACCACGCCATCGACCACGTACAGCGCGAAGCGGCGCGAGCGCATGCCCATGCCCGAGGCGCTGGCATCCAGCTCCAGGCCGAGCGCGCGGGTCAGCTCGGCATTGCCGTCGGACAGCATCAGCAGGCCGTCGGGCACCTTCTGGTCGGCGGCCCAGGCTTTCATCACGAACGGGTCGTTGACCGCCATGCAGTAGACATCGATGCCGCGCTGGCGGAAGGCCTCGAATTTTTCGACGTAGCCGGGCAGGTGGCGGGCCGAGCAGGTGGGGGTGAACGCGCCGGGCACCGCAAACAGGACGACCTTGCGGGCGTCGAACAGCGAATGCGTATCAAGTGTTTCGATGCCCTCGCGGATGCGCTTGAGGGTCACTTCCGGAATGTGGTCGCCGACATGGATGGTCATGGGGAACTCCTTGCTGGGGCAGGCTAGTGGGCCGGATGGGACAGGGGCGTCAAGACATTGGAAAACCCGTGTGCAGGCCCCATCTTCAGGCGTTGCGGCGGGGGCTTCCAGCCACAGCCTGGGGCATCGGGATGGCAGCGGCATTGCGCAGGATCAGTCGGCCTCACCGGGGCCGCACGAGGGGCGGCGTAGCATCGCCGGCGCGTAGAATGAACCCGGGGCGGCGCCACCGGCGCGGCCGAAGCAGATCGAGGTAGCTGGATGGAATTCAAGGATTACTACGCCACCCTGGGGGTGGAACCGAGCGCGGGCGAGGCGGAGATCAAGACCGCCTACCGCCGGTTGGCACGCAAGTACCACCCGGACGTCAGCAAGGAGGCCGGGGCCGAAGACAAGTTCAAGGCGGTCAACGAGGCCTACGAGGCGCTGCGCGATCCGGAAAAGCGCGCAGCCTACGACCAGCTGCGCGCGCAGGGCTATCGCCCGGGCGAGGAGTTCAACGTGCCGCCGAACTACGGCGGCGCCGGCGGTTTCAATTTCGAGGAAGTATTCGGCGGTGGTGGCCCCAACGGCGGCTTCAGCGACTTCTTCGAAAGCCTGTTCGCGCGCCAGCGTGGCGGTGCCGGTCCGGGCCCGGGCTTCAGCAGCCAGGGCCACGCACCCAACCGCGACACCCGCGCCAAGCTGTCGGTCCCGCTGGAAGCGGCCTACAGCGGCGACAGCCTGCGCATCACCGTCAACGGCAAGCAGCTGGACGTGCGCGTGCCCAAGGGCATCCGTCCGGGCCAGGTGATCCGCCTGGCAGGGCAGGGCAACCATGGCGGCAACCTGCTGCTGGAAGTGGAGTACGCCGCGCATCCGCAGTTCGAGGTCGATGGCCGCAACATCCTCTATACGTTGCCGGTCACGCCCTGGCAGGCCGCGTTGGGCACCAGCATCAGCGTGCCGACCCTGGGCGGTGCGGTGGAGCTGAAGATCCCCGCCGACTCCGATGCCGGCCGCAAACTGCGCCTGCGTGGCCGCGGCCTGCCGGGCAGCCCGGACGGCGACCAGATCGTTGAAATCGAGATCGTGGCCCCGGCCGCGACCGACGAGGCGCAGAAGAAGGCCTACCGCAATCTGGCCAAGGCCTTCGGCGAGGCCATTTGAAGGTAGTGCCGGCCGCTGGCCGGCAACTTCATTGCCCTGGACGGTGATGCGTGGTTGCCGGCCAGCGGCCGGCACGACCACGCGCGTCTCAGCCCTGGCCGGCGAACACCCGCTCCAGCACCTCGGACAGCTCGTCTTCCGAGAACGGCTTGGTGATGTAGGCCTTGGCGCCCTGGCGCATGCCCCACATGCGATCGGTGTCCTGGTCCTTGGTGGTCACCAGGATCACCGGGATATGCCGGGTCGCCTCGTCGCGGGCGAGGGTACGGGTGGCCTGGAAGCCGTTGAGATTGGGCATCACCACGTCCATCAGGACCAGGTCGGGCAGCTCGGCCCTGGCGGTTTCGACCCCGGCGGCGCCATCGGTGGCGGTCAGGATCTGGTGCCCGAGCTTCTCGACGATGCGCTGTATCCCCAACAGCTGCGACGGTGAGTCGTCGACGATCAGAATGCGTGCCATGTTGTTCCCCATGTAATGCCCGCAGTGTAGTGCGGGCTCATTACCGGCGGGAGGGGGGCACCTGCCGTCCGTCGCCTGCCTGCGACGTTCAGTCGATCCGCACCACCGTGCGGCCCAGCGATCCACCCGCCAGCATCCGCTCGAACACTGCCAGCAGGCCATCAAGGCCGACCTCGGCGGTGCAGATGCGGTCCAGGTGCTGCGGCTTCCACTCACCGCCCAGGCGCGACCACACCTCTTCGCGCAGCCGGCGCGGCGCATTGGCCGAAGAGACGCCGAGCAGCGACACACCGCGCAGGATGAAGGGCATCACCGTCATGTCCAGCGTCGGGCTGGCCGCCAGGCCGGCGCTGACCACGCTGCCGTAGGGCACGGTCTGCGCCAGCAGGCTGGCGAGCATGGCGCCGCCGGCATTGTCCAGGCCCCCGCCGAAGCGCGCCGACTGCAGCGGGCCGGTGTCGGCCAGCGCCTCGCGCGGCAGCACCTCGCTGGCACCGATGTCGCGCAGGAAGTCGGTCTGGTCCGGCTTGCCACTGACCGCGTGCACGGTGTAGCCGGCACGGCTGAAGATCGACAGCGCCAGCGCACCGACGCCGCCGCTGGCGCCGGTGACCGCCAGCGGGCCGAGCTCCGGGGTCTGGCGGTTGTCCTGCATGCGCAGCAGCGCCAGCGCCGCCGTGAAGCCGGCGGTGCCCAGCACCATCGCCTCGCGCGGGCTCAGCCCGGCCGGCTGTGCAATCACCGCACGCGACTCCAGCCGCACATACTGGCTGTAGCCGCCGTCACGGGTCTCGCTGAGGCCGCAGCCGGTGGCCAGCACCGCGTCGCCTTCACGCCAGGCCGGGTCGGTGCTGGCGACCACGGTGCCGGCCACGTCGATGCCGCCGATCAGCGGGAAGCGGCGCAGGATCTTCCCCTTGCCGGTGCCGGCCAGGGCATCCTTGTAGTTGACCGAGGACCAGTGGGCGCGGATCAGCACCTGCCCGGGGTTGAGGTCGTCGACACCGAGCCGGGTCAGGCCGCTGCGATAGCCGGCGTCGTCGTTTTCGATGCGGAAGGCGGTGAACGGGGTGGTGGGGGCCATCGGCGTTGCCTGACTTCGAGGAAAACGCCACCTTACCCCGTCGTCGCCCTTTCGATCCTGCCGATCCGCCCCATCTTGTATGATCGGTAATGGTTTCACGGCTGGCGCCGCGGGAAGGGCCCGCGCCGCAGCCCACATCTTGATGGAGCGTGCATGGCCTGGAATACACCCGGCGGCAACAAGGGCGGACAAGGCCCCGAGGACAATCGACGCGGGCCGTTCGGGTCGCGCGGCGGTGGCAATGGTGGTGGCTGGGGCGGACTGCCCGGGCCGCTGAAGGACCTGTTCGACGGCGGCATCGTGCGTTGGGTGGTGGCGGCCGTGGTGCTGCTGGTGCTGTTCTCCAGCTTCCAGCTGATCGGTGAACAGCAGCGTGGCGTGGTCCTGCGCTTCGGCCAGTTCTCGCGCATCCTGCAGCCCGGCCCGAACTTCAAGCTGCCGTGGCCGATCGAGTCGGTCACCAAGGTCAACGCCACCGAGATCAAGACTTTCTCGATCCAGGTGCCGGTCCTGACCCGCGACGAGAACATCGTCAACGTCTCGCTGAACGTCCAGTACCGCATCGACGATCCGCAGCAGTACCTGTTCGGCACGGTCGATGCCAACCAGGTGCTGGAGCAGTCGGCGCAGAGCGCGGTGCGCGAGGAAGTCGGCCGCGCCGACCTCAATGCCGTGCTGAACAACCGTGGCCCGCTGGCCGTGGCCGCCGAGGAGCGCCTGCAGGCGCTGCTGAAGGCGTTCAAGACCGGCCTGACCGTGACCGGCCTGACCCTGCAGGACGCCCGTCCGCCGGAGGAAGTGAAGCCGGCCTTCGACGAGGTCAATGGTGCCCAGCAGGTCAAGGAACGCCTGATCAACGAAGCCCAGGCCTACGCCGCCAAGGTCGTGCCGGAAGCCCGAGGCCAGGCCTCGCGCGCCCGTACCACCGCCGAAGGCTACAAGCAGGCGGTGGTGTCCAAGGCCGAGGGTGACGCGCAGCGCTTCAGCCTGTTGCAGGCCCAGTACAAGGACGCGCCGGAAGTGACGCGCAAGCGCCTGTGGCTGGAGACCGTGCAGCAGGTGCTGAGCGAGAACCGCAAGGTGATCGGCGGCGATGGCCGCCAGCTGATCTACGTGCCGATGACCGGCGACACCCGTCCCACCACGTCGGCCCCGGCCGCAGTGGCAAACCCGGACGTGGTCATGCCGTCGCTGCCGGGCGCAGCGGTGGAAGCTTCCCGTGATCCGGGCCGGCCGGTGGGCCGCCCGACCGGGCGACCGAGCGGCCGTGAGGAGGGCAGCCGATGAAGAGTCCTATCTGGATCGCCGTGATCGTGGCGGTGGTGCTGGGCCTGCTCGGCTCGGTGTATGTGGTCCGTGAGGACCAGACCGCCATGGTGCTGAACCTGGGCAAGGTGGTGCGGTCGGACATCAAGCCAGGCCTGCACTTTAAGGTGCCGGTGGTGGAAACGGTGAAGGTTTTCGACCGCCGCTTCCAGGTGCTCGACACCGCGCCGGCGCGCTACTTCACCGCCGAGCAGAAGGACGTCAGCGTCGACTTCTTCGCCATCGGCTACATCTCCAACGTGGGTGACTACTTCCGTGCCACCGGCGGCGACCCGCGCGTGGCCAACGCCCGCCTGGCGCCGATCATCACCGATTCGCTGCGTAACCAGATCAACTCGCGCACCCTGCAGCAGCTGGTGTCCGGCGACCGCAGTGAGCTGATCGCCGAGCAGTTGAAGGGAATCAACGAGGCCGTGGCCGGCCTGGGCATGCAGATGATCGACCTGCGCATCAAGCAGGTGGACCTGCCCACCGACAGCCAGGTGATCAACGACGTGTACGAGCGCATGCGCGCCCAGCGCAAGCAGGAAGCCGCCAAGCTGCGCGCGGAAGGCGAGGAACAGTCGCTGACCATCCGCGCCCAGGCCGACCGTGACAGCACCGTGCTGATCGCCGAGGCCGAGCGCGATGCACAGCGCCTGCGCGGTGAGGGTGATGCGGAAGCCACCCGCATCTACGGCAAGGCCGGTTCGGCTGATCCGTCGTTCTACGCGTTCTACCGTAGCCTGGAGGCGTACCGCGGCTCCATGACCGACGGCAACGGCGTGATCGTGCTCGACAAGAACGACCCGTTCCTGCAGTACCTGAAGAACGACCGCTGAGGTCGCAGGGCATTACCCCACGGGGCCCGGCCAACTGCCGGGCCCCGTGCTTTTTCCGGAGTTCCCGATGAAAGATCTGTTCGCCGCCGTCTGCCTGGTCGCGGTGCTGGAAGGCCTGTTCCTGTTCGTCGCGCCGTTCGCCTGGAAGCGCATGGCCGAACGCCTGCTGGACCTGCCCAGCCCGGCCCTGCGCAGCTTCGGCGGACTGGTGCTGCTGGCCGGCCTGAGCCTGCTGTGGTGGGTGCGGCACTAGACGCCCCGGCGCGGCCGCCTGCGTCTACGTGCGTGGCCTGGCCTTGGTAGCTGCCAACCTTGGTTGGCATTGCCGGCCAGCGGCCGGCACTACCGGGCGGGGCAGTTGACCGACCGGCACCAGCGTGGCCAGGCTCTGGTAGCTGCCAACCTTGGTTGGCATTGCCGGCCAGCGGCCGGCACGACCGGGCGGGGCGGCTGACCGACCTGCACCTGCGTGGCCTGGCCCTGGTAGCTGCCAACCTTGGTTGGCATTGCCGGCCAGCGGCCGGCACGACCGGGC
>NZ_JCACKF010000024.1:0-75125 GCF_059505245.1 Stenotrophomonas sp. | reverse complement strand
GTGCCGGCCGCTGGCCGGCACATACGAAACCCCGTCATGTTTCGGTCGGGTAGTGTCGGCCGCTGGCCGGCACATACGAAACCCCGTCATGTTTCGGTCGGGTAGTGCCGGCCGCTGGCCGGCACATACGAAACCCCGTCATGCTTCGGTCGGGTAGTGCCGGCCGCTGGCCGGTACATACGAAGCCCCGTCGTGCTTCGGTCGGGTAGTGCCGGCCGCTGGCCGGCACATACGAAACCCGATCAGGCGGGGACCTCATCCAGCGCGTCGATGATCTGTTCCAGCGGCGCCGGCCGCCCCAACAGGTAGCCCTGCACCTGGTCACAGCCATGCGCAGCCAGCCAGTCCAGCTGCCCCGGCGTCTCCACGCCTTCAGCGATGATGGTCAGGCCCATGCTGTGGCCCAGCGACAGCAGCGCGCGGCAGATCGAGGCATTGCGTGGATTGGTTTCCACGTCGGCGACGAAGCTGCGGTCGATCTTCAGGATGTCCAGCGGCAGGTGCTGCAGGTAGGACATGCTGGAATAGCCGGTGCCGAAATCATCCAGCGACACGCGGATGCCCTGCTCGTGCAGGCGCTGCATGGTCTGCATCGCCTGTGCCGGCTTGCGCATCAGGCTGCTCTCGGTCAGCTCCACGTGCAGCGCGCCACGGGCCAGGCCGAAATCCTGCTGGGCACGGGTGAATTCGGCCACCAGGTCGCTGTTGAAGAACTGAACCGCCGACACGTTGACCGCGATCGGCAACTCACCCCACCCGGCCTCGACCAGACGGCGCTGCGCCTTCGCCGCCGCGCGGATCACCCAGCGGCCCAGTGCCAGGATCAACCCGGTGTCCTCGCACAGCTGGATGAACTCGTTGGGCGGGATGAAGCTGCCATCGGCCTGCGGCCAGCGCAGCAGTGCCTCCAGCGCTGCCGGGCTGCCATCGCCGGCATGCCGGATCGGCTGGAAATACAGCTGGAATTCGTTGTCGATGGCGGCATGGATGCGCCCGGCCAGGCGCAGGCGGTCGGCCAGGCGCGTGGTCACGGCCGCGTCGAACCAGACCACCACGTTGCCCTCGGCGCGCGCCGCATGCGCGGCCTGCGCGGCCATGCCGATCACCTGCTCGGCCGTGTGCCCGTCACCAGCGATGTGCACGGCCACGCCGATGCGCGGCTCGAACTGGTGCAGCGAGTCCTTGCCGCGCATCGGCGCCGACACGATCTGCAGCAGGTCGTCCAGCACGCGCTGGGTATCGTGCTCGGCACCGATGGCGAAGACGAAATCCTCGGCCGGCTGGAACGCCAGCGTGCCACAGCGTGCGCCCAGGCCCCCGAGCCGGGTCGCCATCGACTGCAGCACCGCATCGCCGATCTCGCGGCCCAGCGTATCGGCCACCAGCTGCAGCCCGCGCAGCTGCACGAAGGCGATGGTGTAGCCCTCCTCCTGCTCGTCCAGCTGTTCGGTCAGGGCGCGCACATTGAGCAGGCCGGTGGCCGGGTTGTGCCGTGCCTGATAGGCCAGGTCGCGCTCGTAGGCCAGACGCTCGCTGACATCCTCGGCCAGCACCAGGCACGCGGGCTGTCCGTCGAAGTCGAGCTTGGACAGGTGTGCGCGCACCTCGAACACACTGCCGTCCTTGCGCCGGTGCAGGCGCACGGTCGCGTCGGGGGGATCGCCCACCTGCGCCCGCTGGATGGCACCACGCACTTCGTCCCAGCCTTCGCGCGGGCGGATGTCGAGGATGCTCATCGCCAGGAACTCGTCGCGGCTGTAGCCGTACTGGCGCACTGCAGCGTCGTTGACCTCGATGAAGCGCAGCGTATCCGGGTCGAACACCCAGAACGGTGCCGGATTGCGGTCGAACAGCAGGCGGAAGCGGCGTTCCACTTCGCTCATCTGCTCGCGCGCCTGATAGCGTTCGCTCAGGTCGGTCAGCGCACCGATCATGCGCCGCTCGCTGTCGGCCACTTCCACCCGCTGCCCGCGCGCGCCGACCCAGCGCACCTCGCCCCCGGGAAGCACCAGGCGGAACACCTGGTCGAGCACAGCGCTGCCGGCGAAGGCCTGGTCAAAGGCCTGCTGCAGGCGCGCGGCATCATCGCGATGCACGCGCGCGAAGAAATCCGCGACCGGCAAGGCGTCGGTCTGTACCCCAAAGATCTCGCGGGCCAGCGGCGACCAGCGCAGCAGCGCGGCGTCCTCATCCACGTACCAGGTGCAGACACGCCCGACCTGGTGCGCCAGGCGCAGCTCGGCGTGGCCCGTCTTCAGTTCCTCGGCCATCGCCTGCTGGCTGCGGGTGCTGCGGCGCACGGCGTACAGCAGTACCAGCAACACCGCGATGTAGGCCAGTACGATCGCCACCGACGCCTTCAGGTACGGCCACCACGGTGCGAGTACATCTTCGTCGGCCAGGCCGACCTGCACCGCCAGCGGGCTGCGTTCGAGCGTGCTGATGGTGAGGATGCGCGGCACGCCGTCGACAACGCCGGGCATGCTGCCCAGCTCGACCACTGCCTGCGTGCCGAGCAGGTCCCGGCGCGGCAGGTCATAGCGGCGGCCCACCGTGCCATGCGGATCGGGTACGCGGGCCAGCATGTAGCCCTGGGCATCGCTGATCGAGACCAATCCGTTGGGACCGACATCCAGGCCGCCGACGATGCGCTGCAGTTCGCCACAGCGCAGCCGTGCCAGCAGCCAGCGCCCATCGGCCATCGGCAGCGCCAGCGGGACCACCCAGCCCCCGTCGCTGGCGCGCTGCGGTGGGCCGATGTACAGCGCGCTGCCCGAGCCGCGCCGTTGCGGATCGGTCCACAACGGCAACTGCAGGTCGCCCTTGCCGGCCGTCAATGCGCGGCCATAGCTGTCGAGCACCACGATGCTGTGCAGTTCGGCGTGCCGGCGCAGCACGCCGCCGATGGAGGCATCCAGCAAGGCCGGCGCCTGTGCCGGCACGCTGCGGAACAGTTCCGCGGCGTCGGCGGCGATGCCGGTCATGGCCCGCTCCAGGTTGCGCAGCTCCAGCGCCAGCAGGCGCTCGCTGCCCACCGCCAGCGCGCGGCTCTGCCGCTGCGCCGCTTCCAGGCGGCGGTGGTGGTCGTTGACCAGCATGAGGGCCAGACCGGTCACCAGCAGTACGCCCAGCAGCACACCGCCCCAGGTGATGGCGCGCAGCGGCCGGGCCAACGCCCGTTTCAGCGCGGGCATCGGTTGATGTTCCTTGTGCAGTCGGCTGGCTTCATGCGCGAACGAATCCTCCACGTCCCCGACCTCAACGGCCGGCGGACGCCATTCTTGACGCCTGACCCCATCCTGCATGGCCACCTCCCCGTGTCCGCGCAGGGCTCGAGGGTCCAGCATGCACCACCCCGGTGACGGCGTGAAGATCGCATCCGCACGTTCAGCCAGATCCTGCACAGGGCGGGCCCCGCAGGGGGGCGGCCAGTGGCGCCGGAGCGGATTAGACTTGGGGTTTTCCGCTGCAAGAGAAGTCCATGTCCAAGCTGCGCCGTCCCACCCTGGCGCTGGCCATTGTTGCCAGCCTGTCCCTGGCCGCCTGTGACCGCCCGGCCGACCCGGCCGTCGGTGCCACCGCGCCGGCCGATGCCGCCCCCGCTGCGGCCAAGCCGATGCTGGGCAGTTTCGGCTTCGATGCCAGCGGCATGGACCGCAGCATCGCCGCCGGCGACGACTTCTTCGGCTTCGCCAACGGCACCTGGGTGAAGAACACCGAGATTCCGGCCGACCGCTCGCGCTTCGGCAGCTTCAATGTCATTGCCGAGAAGACCCTGGCCGACACCCGCGCCATCCTGGAAGGGGCCGCCGGCAACACCCAGGCCAGCGGCGACGACAAGTTGATCGGCGACTACTACGCCGCCTACATGGACGAAGCCGGCATCGAGCAGCACGGTCTGGCGCCGGTGCAGCCGCAGCTGAAGGCCATCGATGCGATCGCCGACAAGGCCGGGCTGGCCCGCGCACTCGGCGGCGACCTGCGCGCCGACGTCGACCTGCTCAACGCCACCAACTTCTACACCGACCGCCTGTTCGGCCTGTGGGTGTCGGTGGACATGCTGCAGCCGGATCGCACCGCGCCGTACCTGGTGCAGGGCGGCCTGGGCATGCCCGACCGCGATTTCTACCTGGGCGATGGCCGCATGGCCGAACTGCGCAAGCAGTACCAGGCCTACATCGCACAGATGCTGCAGCTGGCCGGCGTCGCCGACCCGGCCGGCAAGGCGCAGCGCATCCTCGCGCTGGAAACGAAGATCGCGCAGGCGCATGCCACCCAGGAAGAAACCAACGACGTGACCAAGGGCGCCAACCCCTGGACCCAGGCCGACTTCAATGCAAAGGCGCCGGGCCTGGACTGGAACGCCTTCCTCGATGCGGCGGCGCTGGGCAACCAGCAGGACTTCATCGTGTGGCAGCCCAAGGCCGTGGCCGGCCTGTCCAGGCTGGTCGCCACCGAGCCGCTGGACGCCTGGAAGGACTACCTGGCGTTCCACGCGCTGGACCGTGCCGCCGCCTACCTGCCGAAGAAGTTCGCCGATGCCCGCTTCGCCTTCCATGGCACCGCGCTGAGCGGCACGCCGCAGCAGAGCGACCGCTGGAAGCGCGCGGTGGACGATGCCAACCATGCCGTCGGCGAAGCGATCGGCAAGCGCTACGTCGAAAAGCACTTCGACGCCAGGACCAAGGAGCGTGCGGACGAGATGGCGAAGAACATCATCGCCGCTTTTGCCAAGCGCATCGACGCGCTGTCGTGGATGTCGCCGCAGACCAAGGCGCATGCCAAGGCCAAGGTCACGGGCCTGACCGTGGGCATGGGCTATCCGGAGAAGTGGCGCGACTACACCGGCCTGGAGATCCGCCGTGATGACCCGCTGGGCAATGCACAGCGCGCCGAGCTGTTCGAGTACCAGCGCAACATCGCCAAGCTGGGCAAGCCAGTCGACCACAGCGAGTGGGCGATGCTGCCGCAGACCATCAATGCGATGAACGTGCCGCTGGAGAACCGCCTGGTGTTCCCGGCCGCGATCCTGCAGCCGCCGTTCTTCGACGGCGCTGCCGATGACGCGGTGAACTACGGTGCGATCGGTGCGGTGATCGGCCACGAGATCAGCCACGGCTTCGACAACGCCGGCGCGCTGTTCGACGAGACCGGCAAGCTGCACAACTGGTGGACCGCCGAGGACCTGAAGCAGTTCAACGCCGCCGGTGATGCGCTGGCCGCGCAGTTCAGCAGCTACGAGCCGTTCCCCGGCGTGCACGTGAACGGCAAGCTGACCCTGGGCGAGAACATCGCCGACGTGGCTGGCCTGGGTACCGCCTACGATGCCTACCAGCTGTCGCTGCAGGGCAAGCCGGGCCAGACCCTGGAAGGCTTCAGCCCGGACCAGCGCTTCTTCCTCGGCTTCGCCCAGGCGTGGCGCAGCAAGAGCCGCGAGCAGGCGCTGCGCAATTCGCTGCTGACCGATGTGCATGCCCCGGGCCAGTTCCGCGCATTGACCGTGCGCAACATCGACGCCTGGTACCCGGCGTTCGAAGTGAAGGAAGGCCAGAAGCTGTACCTGGCCCCGGACAAGCGGGTCAAGGTGTGGTGATGTAACCGGAACGGGCGCCGCAAGGCGCCCGTTTCATTTCCGGGTAGCGGCCAACCATCGTCGGCGCATGCCTCGTTCTGGTGGATGCCAACCTTGGTCGGCACATACTTCGCTCTGGTGGGTGCCGACCTTGGTCGGCACGGGGTAGGAATCCACGCATGGCGTGGATCTACCTGCGGGTGATGGCAGCCATCAGCAGGGCACTCCCAGCCAACACCGCCGCAGCCCACAGATTCGCATGCAGGCCCACGCCATCCAGCAGGCGGCCACCACCCCACGCACCCATTGCGATGCCGATGTTGAATACCGCCACATACAACGCGGTGGCGATCTCCACGGCCTGCGGCACCGCCTTCATCATCCAGCTCATCAGGCCCACCGATACACCGCCATAGGCCAGACCCCACAGCAGCAGCACCGCAATACCTGCGGAGGGCGTATTTCCCACCCACAGGAACAGCAGAGGCGTCAGCAGCAGGCCCGAGGCTATCGCCAGCAGCATGCCCAGTGGATGGCGCGCAGCCAGCGGCCCGGCGATGAAGTTGCCGGCGATGCCAGCCAGGCCGTACCCAAACAGCAGTGCACCTATCCACGACGCATCCACGCCCGATACGGACGTCAGCAGCGGCCGCACGTACGTGAAGGCGATGAAGTGCCCGGACACCAGCAGCCCGGTCAGCCACAGGCCACGCCGCAGGTTGCGCTGGCCAAGCTGCTGCACGAACTGACGCGGCCGCACCGATGTGCTGACCGGCAACGCGGGAACCACCCGCAGATGCAGCAGCATCACCGCCGCACTGAACAACGTCATCGCCACGAACGCGCTGCGCCAGCCCAATGCATCCCCGATCAGCGCGCCCAACGGAACGCCGAGCACCGAAGCTGCGGCCACGCCTCCGAAGATGATCGAGGTGGCCAGACCGATGCGCTGCGCAGGTACCAGGCGCGCTGCCAGCCCACCGGCAATGGTCCAGATGCCGCCCATGCAGAACCCCACCAGCACACGCGCGGCCAACAGCCAGCCGATGCCAGGTGCCAGCGCCGACGCAAGGTTGGCGACCAGCAGCAGGCCCAACAGCGCACACAGGATGCGGCGACGATCGATGCCACCGGCTGCGATCACCGCAAGCGGGGCGAACACTGCCGCCAGCAGGGCGGGCAGTGAGATCATCAGGCCGGCGGTGCCGGTGGACGCGCCGAGATCTTCGGCGATGGGAGTCAGCAGGCCGACCGGCAGCATTTCGGTGGTGACCACCGAGAACGTGGCGAGGCCGACGGCGGAGACCGCCCACCACGGATGGCGGGGCACAGACGCGGCATGCGCAGGCGATGAAGCGCTCACGGGATGATTCCTTCAGGGGATGTGGACGCGGCAGACGGGCGCAGCGCACGTTGCACGAGCAAGGCGAACAGCAGCACGCCACCGCCTGCCGCCAGCGCAACCACAAAACCGCTGCGCACGCCCGCCGCATCGACGCTCTGTCCGGACAGCGCCGCGCCCAGCGCCACGCCGATGTTGAGGCCGGCCAGCAGCCACGTCATGCCTTCGGTCAGGCGTGCTTCGGGCACGCGTTGTTCAACCAGCGACATCGCCACGATCATCGTCGGCGCGAAGAACACCCCGGCCAGCAGTACCGCAGCGGCCAGTGCCCGCAGACTGCCGACCCACAGCAGCGGCAACGTGGTCAATGCGGTGGCCGCTGCTCCGGCCAGCAACAGGCGCGGCAGCGGCATCGGCAGCTTCAGGGCACCAAACAGCAGGCCCGCCGCGCAGCTGCCCAGCGCGTAGGCCGACAGCACCCAGCTGGCAGCTAGTGGCTGTCCGCGCAGCTCGGCCAATGCCACGCTGGTGATGTCGACGGTGCCGACGATCACGCCCATCGCCAGCATCAGCAACGCCAGCAGGCGGATCTCCGGTTGCCGCAGCAGCGAGTGCGAGGATGTTGCACCTTCGTAGTGCTGTGTCGGCGGCTCGGTGCCCCGCTGCAGCACCAGTGCGGCGACGCCGGCCACCAGCAGCAGGGCGGCCGCCAGTACGCCAGCCTGTGGCCATACCGCCACCGACAATCCGACGGACAACGGTGGCCCGGCGATGAAGGTCACCTCGTCGAACACGGTCTCCAGCGAATACGCGGTCTGCAGCTGTGGTCGTCCGCGATGGGTCGCGGTCCAGCGCGCTCGCACCATCGCCGACACGCTGGGCATGCAGCCGGCCAGCATCGCCGCAACGAACAGCGTCCAGTCCGGCGCGGCCAGCAGCGTGCACGCGAGCAGCAACAGCAGACCGGCCGCACTGGCCGCAGTGGCCCATGGCAGTACCCTGCCCTGCCCGCGCCGGTCGACCCAGCGCGACACCTGCGGCGACAGCAACGCATAGGTCAGCACGAAGGTGGCCGACACCGCACCGGCCAGTGCATAGCTGCCGCACAGCTGGGACAGCAAGGTGATGATGCCGATACCGGTCATCGGCAGCGGCAGGCGTGCCAGCAGCCCGGCCAGGGCGAGGCCGGCGGTGCCGGGGGTCGCGAACAGGTCGCGATAGGGGGTGGCCATCAGGTTCTCCAAGGCAGCGACTTGCCTGGCGCACGGGGCGCCATGACAATACATACGGGGCGTATGAATAAGAGGCTACATTCATACGCGCCGTATGTAAATAATCATGCACTGCGTATGTAAGGAGCTCTGAATGGTTCGCCGCACCCGCGCCGAGATGGAAGAAACCCGCGCCACCCTCCTGGCCACCGCCCGCCGGGTGTTCAGCGAGCATGGCTATGCCGCCACCTCGATGGACGACCTGACCGCCCAGGCCGGGCTGACCCGCGGCGCGCTGTACCACCACTTCGGCGACAAGAAGGGTCTGCTGGCGGCTGTCGTCGCCCAGCTCGATGCCGAGACCGACCAGCGCCTGCAGGCGATCAGTGATGCCGCCGACGATGCCTGGGAGGGCTTCGTGCAGCGTTGCCGCGCGTACCTGGAGATGGCGCTGGAACCGGAGATCCAGCGCATCGTGCTGCGCGATGCGCGCGCGGTGCTCGGTGGCGCCTCACCGGAATCGCAGCGCCACTGCGTGCATTCGATGCAGCACCTGATCGAACATCTGGTTGCCCAGGGCGTGGTGGCGCCGGTGAATGCGCAGGCGCTGGCGTCGCTGATCTATGGCAGCCTGGCCGAGGCCGCGTTCTGGATCGCCGAGGGCGAGGATGGCGACGTGCGCCTGCGGCAGGCGACGGCGGCGCTGGAGATGCTGTTGCGCGGGTTGAAGTCGGCGGGGTAAGGCCCATCCACGCATGGTGTGGATCTACTTCGGCATCCGCGCGGGTAGAGGCCAACCTTGGTTGGCGCTCCTGCGGCACCGCGCGCAACGCGTGCCAACCAAGGTTGGCACCTACCGGGGAACGGCGGGCCACTCGCGCAGCACCGACACCGGCACGCCCATGCGCGCACAGGCGCGGCTGGCCAGGCCATCAGGCAACGCACGGCGGAACAGCGGCGCCATGCCCTGCATCAGCTTCGCCGACGCGGCGGCCTGCGCGCGCTGACGGCCACTGCGTTCAAGCATGCCTTCGGCCCAGTCCGGCAGCAGTGCCGCGCCTGCACCCAGGAACACTTCGCGCGACAGCCCCGGCACCGGTACCGGCAGGCGCACGCCGGACAGCACCTCCAGCACCTCGCGCGAGCGCTCGTCGACGCGCAGCTCCGGCTGCCGCGCACAGAAGTACGCCGCCACTTCCGCTTCGCTGCGCGGCACGTCCACCGCACCCAGTGCCTCGGCCACGCAGCGGTACTCATCGTAGTAACGGTCGGCGATGTGTGCCGGCACCTCCCGTCCGTACCGGCGGAAGCCCTGAAGGAACCCGAACGCCTCGGTCACATGCACCCAGGTCAGCAGCTGCGGATCATCGGCGGCGTAGGGTTCGCCCTGTGCGGTCTGGCCGCGGATCCGTGCATGGATGCGGCGCACCTTGGCCACCAGCGCCTCCACCTCGCCGGTGGGCGCATAGCTGGTACCGGCAACGAACGCGGTGGTGCGACGCAGGCGACCCACCAGGTCCTGGCGGAAATTGGAGTGATCGTAGACCCCGGCCAGCGCGCGCGGATGCAGGGTCTGCAGCATCAGCGCGCACAGGCCACCGGCCAGCATCGAGGGGAACTCGGCGTGCAGGCGCCAGGTCACGCTGTCGGGTCCAAACCAACCCGGGTCACCCAGCGGCTGGTCGTAATCGATGCCGCTCTGGCCACGGGGGAAGGCCTCCAGCACCCAGCGCCGGATCGGCGCGGTGACGGGGCGGGAGAGTCGCTGCAGCAGAGCCGGCATCACTGGTCCAGGAAAAGCGAAAGAATGGCCGCAAGTTGCGCGGTCGGCCCCGATTCTGGGCGATCACGATGCCGGCGGCGAGTCTTCGTACTCAGCCACGGTTTCATGTGCGGCCGCAGCACATTTCACCCTGCGACATCCTGTCGCAGGCAGCGCCTTCGATGCTGCGGTGCAACAACATTCACCGATTCAGGGAAAGCCCTTGCGCAGCTTGGCATTGCGCCCATTGCACGGCTCGCTGGAAGTGCTAGAACTGGAACCGCCACACCGTCCAATGCTGATCGACGCACGTTCCACAAGGAGCCAGCCATGATTGCTTTGTTCAAGGGTTTGGGAATTCTGCTTCGCGACAACGAGCTCTACAGCAGCCCGTTCGATAAACAGGTCGCGCATTGGCGCAATCTCAGCGAGCAGCAGATCCGCGATGAAGTCGCGGTGCTGGCCCAGGCCAAGTGCCAATGGCTTATCGCCTCGATCGTCGGCTGGCAGGCAGCCTCGCTGCTGATTCTTGGCCTGATCGCCAACTACCTCTGGCGCGACGACTTCCATATCACGTTCACCCGCGTGGTAGTCGTGTTCGGTTCGTGGGTCTCGATCCTGTTCGTGATCTGGTTCATGGCCAACATGTTCGATCAGCAGGCCGGTTTCGAGCGCTGGATGAAGGCGTTCAACAGTCGCGCACGCATCAGCTCCAAGGCCGACAGCGTCGAGCACGTGGCCGAGGCACTGGACCTGGCCGAGCATTACCCGGAAGTGCTCGATTACAAGCAGGCGGTCACCGCCAAGCGCGAGCTGCGCCACGAGGACATCCGCATCATGACCGAGATCGGGCGCATGAAGCAGCACTCCGAACTGGTCGGCCGCCTCAACCACGTGGGCGAGAACGAGCACCACCACGACCTGACACTACAGCCTGCCTACTGACCCTTCAGGGAAGCGGGGGGAGCCACAATGCCACCGTGATCACTCACGGTGGCATTGTTCTTTCCGATCCTCGCTGACGCACTGGGCGAAGCCCTTCGGCAGGCCCCTGAACTCCCGGGTCGTGCCGGCCGCCAACGCGAACGACCGTATCGGCGCTTTCGCACAGGCGGCATCAGGACGACAGGCCGGGTCCAGCACCAGGTAATGGCACTGGCCGCTGCGGCTGGCCATGCACTCGAAACGCGCCACGCCGTCCACTACCGTGCGCTTGCTGTACAGCGTGTCCACGCCATTGGCAGTGGTGCGGGTGATCGCGGTTTCAGTGGACTTCCGGCAACCGGCAAGCGCCAATGCGGCGAAGCCGACAAGCAGGAAAAAACGCATGCAATGCTCCTGGTGACAGAGGCTGCGGCGCGGCTACATGCCGCGGAACAGGCTCATGAACGGTTGGCTGACCACCAGCGTCTCCGTGCGCCCGCGCAGGCGCAGCACGCCGCGCCCGGTATCGTCGCGGCTCACCGCTGCCACCGCCTTCATGTTGACGATGGTGGAGCGGTGGATCTGGCGGAAGTGCTGCGGGTCGAGCACTTCCAGCAGTTCACGCAACGGTGTGCGCAACAGGCTCTCGCCGGCAGCGGTGACCACGGTGGTGTACTTGTTGTCGGCGCGGAAGTAGGCCACATCTTCCAGCATGATCAGCTGCGTCTCGCGGCCGTTGCTGGCGGTGATCCAGGCCAGTGGCGGGCGCTCCGCTGCGCCCTGCGACGGGCCCAGCCGCTGCAGCAGGCGCTCCAGCACGGCATCGTCCTGGCGCGTCGATGGCAGCCGCGACAGGATGCGCTCGCGGGTGGCCAGCAGGCGCTCGTCACTGACCGGCTTCAACAGGTAGTCCATCGCGCCCTGCTCGAACGCATCGATGGCGTACTGGTCGTAGGCGGTGACGAACACTACCTGGGTGCGCGGGCTCAGCTCGGACAGCGAGCGCGCGACCTCGATGCCGCTGATGCCGGGCATGCGGATGTCGAGAAAAGCGATATCCGGCTGCGTCTCGGCCAGCTGCTCCAGCGCGCTGGCACCGTCCTCGCACTCGGCCACCAGCTTCAGCTCCGGCCACAGCCGGCCCAGCTGTTCCACCAGTGACTGCCGCAGCAGTTCTTCGTCTTCGGCGATCAGGGCTTCAAGCGGCATGGCTGCGCTCCTTGGGCGACTGCGGCAGGGTCATGGTCGCGGCCACGCCGCTGGGGAAGTTGGCAACGATCGCCACGCCGGCCTGCTCGCCGCAGGTCAGGCGCAGGCGCTCGCGCAGGTTCTTCAGGCCGATGCCGGTACCGCTGGTGCCCTGGCCGAAGCCCAGCCCATCGTCGGCCACGGTCACGGTCACGTGGTCATCGAAGCCGCGCGCCAGTATCCAGATCGTGCCACCGCCGGGCTTGGGTTCCAGGCCGTGCTTGATCGCGTTCTCCACCAGCGTCTGCAGTGCCATCGCCGGCAGGTGCACGCCGTGCAGTTCGTTCGGTACCTGCATTTCCACCGCCAGGCGTGCGCCCATGCGGATGCGCAGGATTTCCAGGTACGCGCGGGTGCGGTCCAGCTCCACGCCCAGCGTGGATACCGATTCGTCCACCTGCGGCAACGAGCTGCGCAGGTATTGAATGAGGTGGCCGAGCATCTGTTCGGCACGCGCCGGATCGGTGCGGGTCAGTACCTGCGCGTTGGCCAGCGTGTTGTAGAGGAAGTGCGGTTCCACCTGCGCATGCAACAGGTTCAAGCGTGCCACCGACAGTTCCTTTTCCACCTGGGTCTGTTCGGCCGCAGCCTGTTCGTCGCGGCGCTGGTCGGCGACGCGGCGGCTGATCGCACGGGTGACTGCTTCGGCGTTCTCGTAGTTGCTGCCTTCGTCCAGCGCCAGCAGGTCGGCCCACCAGCCGGCATCGGGTTCGAACAGCAGGGTGACGGTGCTGGTGCCCTGCCCCGGCGTGACCGTGGCCAGCACGCTGTTGCGCTTGATCGCCAGCCGCGCCGGCAGGTTCCAGCGCGAGGGCTGGCGGCCGTTCCAGAGGTCGACCCGGCGCACATAGGCGCGCACCTGCAGGCTGCCGGCCGAGCTTTCCACGTCTTCGACGCGCGGTAGTTCGGAAATCGCCGCCTCCACCACCGAGAAGGCGTGGCCCGCGTCCATCGGCAGTTCGATCTGGCGGCGCTGGCGGCCGGACAGGGTGGTGGCATCCAGGCGACCGGCCACCAGCCAGACCCGGCGGATGTGGGTGATGGCACTGCCCAGCGCGGAAATGATCAGGAACATCGCCAGCAGCCCGAAGATCCAGCCCGGGCCATCGTTCATGCCACTGAAGATGCCGCTCCAGACCATGCCGGCGACAACCAGCGCGGCAGCCCAGGCCAGCAGGTGGCGGATCAGGAGAGAGAGGCTGGCGAACACGGCGGCGCCTTGAGGAAGGGGGTGAGCCGAGCATAGGGCGGCCCGCCGGGCAAGCAAGCAGGCTGCGACGAAGGCCGGGAAAGTTGGGATGGAAGCCGTTATGGAAACGCCAGGCACGGCCCGGCGTTTCCGGGGGCGGCAATGCCGGCCAGCGGCCGGCACTACCGGACGCCGTTACTTGCGCTGGTCGGCGCTGGCGTCACGCACGGCGCGGAACGCCTCGTCCTTGCTCCAGTTCGGCCAATCGCGGGAATTGGCCAGCTGGTTGCCCAGCGTGTACAGCACTTCCAGGTCGCGCGCGGCACCGGCAAACACCCAGTCCGGCTGCCACTCGTCGCCCTGCTGGTGATAGCGCTTGGCGGTGTAGTCCTCGGAGGCCTTCCTGCCTGCGGCCACGCCACCGTCCACCCAGTCCTGGCCGGCCGACCAGGACAGCGCCGGCACGCCACGCTTGGCGAACGGGAAGTGGTCGGAGCGGAAGAACAGGCCCGCTTCCGGCTTCGGGTCCGGCGTGTAGCGGATGTCCCAGCCCTTGGCCACGTCCTTCAGCTGGTCCAGCAGCTCGAAGCGCGCGGCACCGTAGATGCCGAAGTCACGCGACGGGCCGAACGGCGCCATGCCGTCCATGTTGATCACGGCCACGGTCTTTTCCAGCGGATATAGCGGATGGGTGGCGTAGTACTCAGAACCCAGCAGGCCCTTTTCCTCGGCGGTGACCGCCAGGAACAGCAGCGAGCGCTGCGGGCGCTTCTCCTTGGCGAAGCCACGGGCCAGCTCGACCAGCGAGGCGGTGCCGCTGGCGTTGTCCAGCGCGCCGTTGAAGATGCGGTCACCGCGCGCGTCCGGCTCGCCCACGCCGATGTGGTCCCAGTGCGCGCTGTAGATGATGGTCTCGTCCGGATGGCGGCTGCCTTCCAGGCGCGCGGCCACGTTGTGCGAGGTGATCACTTCGGTCTTCACCGCGTACTTCGCGTCCAGGCTGGCGCCGGTCAGCGGCACCGGGGTGAAGTCGCGCTGCTGCGCCTTCTTCTTCAGTGCCTCGAAATCCTGCCCGGCCGAGCGGAACAGCTCCACGGCAAGGTCGCGCTGGATCCAGCCTTCCAGCAGCGGGTGGCTTTCTGCCGGGTTGTCACGCACCACGTCGAACATGGTGTTGGTGTTGGAGCCGGCCACGGTGGCCCAGCCATACGACGCCGGTGCGGTCTCGTGCACGATCAGCACGCCCAGCGCCCCCTGGCGGGCGCCTTCCTCGTACTTGTAGGTCCAACGGCCGTAATAGGTCATGCCCTTGCCGTCGAAATCACCCTGGCCGGTGTCGAAGTCCGGGTCGTTGATCAGCACCACGGCGATCTTGCCCTTCAGGTCCACGCCCTTGAAGTCGTCCCAGTTGCGCTCCGGTGCCTTCACGCCGTAGCCGAGAAACACCAGCGGGGCCTTGCTGATGTCGACGCTGCTGGCGCCGTTCATGGCGGCGCGCACGGCGATCTGCTTGCCCTGCTCCAGCGGCAGGGTCTTGCCGCCCTGGTGCAGCGCCAGCTGCGGTGCGCCGACGATGTCGCCCTTGCGCAGCGGCACGGCCTGGGTCCACAGGCGCTTGCCGTCCTTGAGGTCGCCGCCCGGCTGCAGGCCGGCGTCGGCAAACTGCCTGCTGAGGTAGGCGATGGTCTTTTCTTCGCCGGCGGTGGCCGGCGAGCGGCCTTCGTAGGCGTCGGAGGCCAGTTCCTTGACGTCGGCGGAGATCCGCGCGCCATCGAATTTCGGGGTGGCCGCCATCAGTGCGCTCGACACCGACAGGGCCAGCACGCCCAGTACCACTCGTTTCATTGCACTCTCCAGCAGGGAAATCCTTCTGGAGTGTAATGGGATTCGCCAGGGCTGCGCCCTGCACCTGCCGAAACAACGGCAACAGCCGAAGCAACAGCAAAAGCTGGTTTCCTGAGGGTAGGCGGGGTCCCACTGCTGTTGGTGGGTGTCGACCTCGGTCGACACGCACGGAAACACGAAGGGGTCAGATCCTTTTCCCGCCGGAAAAGGAATCTGACCCCCTCAGGGTGTTACCAGTTCGGGTCTTCGGCCGGGGCGGCAGCGGGCTTGGGCTTCGGCTTGGCCGCCGGGCGTGCGGCGGCGGCGGGAGCGGCCGAGGCAGTCGCACCTGCGGCGGCGGCCGGCTTGCTGCCCAGCTTCTGGCGCAGTTCGATCTGGCCCGGGCGGAAACCGCCGCGCATCGCGTCGACGCCGTCTTCGATGGTGCCGTACGAGGTCTGTGCGGCCACGCGGTCGATGCGGATGGTGCAGCACGGGTGTTCACTGCGGCCCAGTGAGCGGCCGGTCTGCGGGTCCTTCAGTTCCTCGCCCAGGCGCACGGCCTGCCAGCGCTGGCCGGCCTGCAGGGTTTCGCCACCCTGGCTCAACACCACCTGGTCACCGTCCACAGAAACCACCGACACCGGGAACAGCGTGGTGACGATCGTGGTACCGATCTGGCCCGACAGCGATTCCATCATCGCCGCGGCCATGTTGCGGCCGTTGACCACGCGGGGCAGGGTGCTCGGGCCGGTCGAGGCCAGCTTGTGGTCGAAGCTGTCGGACATCACCACCTGGCCGGTGGTGGCGTTGACCAGGCGCAGGGTGATGCGGCCGCCACCGGAGTACGAGGTCACCTGGCGGTCGGACATGCGCAGGTTGCGCACGCTGCGCGGGTACTCGAAGCGTTCGATGGTCGGGATCAGGATCAGGTCGGTCGCCAGCTGCTGGCCGACGCGTGTGGTGTCCTGCAGGCGTACGTTGCCGCTGTTGATATGGTCGATCTCGGCCTGCAGTTCGTCGCCGAACTCGCGATCCAGCACGATGAAGCGCTGGGTCTGGGTCAGCGTGTCGGACAGGCGCGCGCGGATCGCGTCGGCCACTTCATCGGCACTCACGCGGCCATCGCCCACGGCATAGCTGCCGGCCTTGGTGCGCGGCAGCGCGACCACGATCTTCGGCTTGCCCTGCTCGTCCGGTGCACGGTACTGGGCAATCTGTGCACGCACGCGCACCTTCCAGTAGCTGCGCATGCTGCGGTGGGTCACATCCGAATCGAACGAGCTTGCGCCACGCTTGGCATCGACGCTGACCTTCTCGTCGTAGCTCTCCTTGACGCTGGCCGAGGCTCCGCCGCCCTTGGCCGTGGCCTCGCCGGACGCGCTGGCAGAGGCCGAACCCTTGAAGCTCCAGCCTTCGTCGCTGGCGCGCACGCGCGCGATGGTTTCTTCATCCAGCTGCCGCACTTCGTCCTGCGACAGGATTTCATAGCCCAGCACCGCGCCCTGCGAGCCGGCGATCATCTGCTGGGTGAACGCGTCGGCGCGGATATCGCCGACGTGTTCGTCATCCACATCCACATGCAGGCCTGCACGCAGGCTCTGCATCTGGCTGGCCACGCGTACGCCGTTGACCTGCGCCACCGCCGACTGCAACGCCGCCAGCACCGCCAGTTCCGGGGTGCTGCCGATGCCGTCGGCCTCGCGCGCGACCTGGGTGGTGCCGCCGAAATCCGGCGTGCCACGCAGGGGCGCTGCTTCCACTGGCGCATTGCTGGCCAGTGCACTGGTTGCCTTGTCCTTGGCAGGTGCGGGCGCTTCGGCCGGGGTGTCCTGCTTGCCACAGGCTGCAAGCAGCGCGGCAGCCAGGCCCAGGCCGATCAAACGGGAGGTCGTACGCATGGGGATTCGCCTCGGATCAGTTCATCTTGTCCAGCTGGCCCAGCATCGAGTCGGCGTTGGACGGCACCTTGACCTTGCTCTTCTTGGCGAAGGTCACAGCCGACTTGGTCGAACCGTACAGGCCCTGGATGAAGCCCGGCGATTCCTTGGCCACCCATGCACCAGCGGCCAGCTTGCGGCCGACGGTAGCCATCTGGGTGGCGCCCAGGTTCTTCATGCCGGCGGTGAAGTTGCTGGCTTCGCCACCCAGCTTCTGCGCTTCGGCGGCCGACGCCAGCAGCGAGACCAGGCCTTCGGCGTAGTGCTGCTTGGATTCAGCGTTCAGCTCCGGCTGCGCGGCCTGGCGCTCGTCGATCGCGGCCTGGGCGGCTTCGCTGACCGACACCGACTTCTTCATCGCATCGACGCTGACCGAACCCGACGACAGCGCCTGGCGCTCGGCTTCCAGCAGCTGCACCTGCTCGGCCAGGCCGAAGGCACGGGCGAACGAGGTCTGGGCCTGCAGCGAGTGCGACTGCGAGCTGACGAAACGACGCACCAGCGCTTCCTGCGCGGCTTCGTCCGGGGCAGCGGCGCTGGAGGTGCTGCTGGAGGAGCCGGTGGAGCCACCGGCCAGGTCCTTCAGCTTGCCCAGGCCGGCATGGGCCGGCATCGACAGGGTGGCGGCCGCGATGGCCAGGGCAAGAGCGGTATTGCGGATCATGTGAGAGTCCTTTGGAAGAAACGGCCGCGTGCGGCACGTGGGGAATCGGTAACCCAGGGGCGATGCCGAGCGAGCTCGGCACCCAACGGGGCGGCGGATCAGCGGACCGCCTTGACGTTCAGTTCGTTGATCATCTGCTGGGCGGCCTTTTCGGCAGCCAGCTGCAGGGCATTGGTACGGGCCACGGTTTCATTCGGGCCGGTGCCGGAGAACTGCACCGGGCCGACCGACGACACGGTGCGCGGGAAACGACCGGTCACGTCCAGCACCTTGCCGGTGACAGTGACGAACACGCGGGTGTTGCCGCTGGCCGGATCGCGGTCACGCATGCCGACGTCGAGGGTGCCGACGGCGATGTACGGGATGTTGGCCGCACGGATGCCATTGGCGGTGTCGCGCAGGGTGGCCGGGGCCAGGTCGTTGCCGGTGCTGAAGTCCTTGCGGATGCGCTCGATGCTGAGCAGGCCGCGCGACTCGCCTTCCACGTACTCGGCTTCAACCACCTCGTAGCCGGCGGCGCTGAAGGCACCGGTCATCGCGGTGTTGACTTCGGCGGCGTTGGCCACCTTCCAGGTGATGTTGTCGGCGCGCGCGGTGGTGCTGCCGCCGCTGGTGACCGACACCGAACCGTTCTGGTTGATGCTGCCGTTGGTGCTGACCGAGTTGCCGCGGAAGCTGTCGCCTTCACGGGTGTTCTCGCTGTAGCTGCTGCTGGCGTCGACGCGGCGGTATTCCTTGTCCTGGAACGACTGCACGGTGTCCTGCGAGCGCGCCATGAACAGGAAGGTCAGCAGCGAGCGCTGCGCAGCGGTGGCGCCGGCCACGGCCGAACCCGCATCCAGCTTGGTCTGCAGCAGGGTGGTGTTGATCTCGGCGCGGACGGTGACGCTGTAGGTCTTGGCCTTCTTGTCTTCGGTGTCCGACAGCTGCACGGCGCTGAGCACGTAGCGGTCGATCTCGCCGATGAACTCGGCGCGGCGCGCCTCGAACAGGCGCAGCTTGGCCGCACCGGTTTCGGCGATGTACGCCTCCAGGGCATTGACCTTGGCCTTGTTCAGGGCCTGGGCACGGGTATCGGCGCTCAGGCGCAGGCCGTAGCTGGCCGAGCCGGTACCGCGCGAACTCGCGGTCTGCGCAGCGACCGGCGAGGCCACCGCCAGCGCGATGAGGATGAGCAGGATGGTACGCATCAACGACATGACTTGATCAACTCCTGGAGGGCTTGGGTCTGCTGCTGCAACGGGCGGCCGCCCGGCTTCTGTTCGTCCAGCCAGGCGCGCGAATCGGCACGCTTGGCGGCGGCGCCGGCGAAGGCGTCGAAGCCGGCCAGCAGGGTTTCGTAGCTGGCCGACCACTGGTCGACCTGCCACTGCGTGACCGGCACCACCTTGGTGGCCCCCTTGCGCAGCGGCTGTTCGAAATAGACCTTGCCCGAGAACGGCTCGCTCACCTTGGCGGTGAAGAAGGCGCCGAACAGCATCGTCTTCATCGCCGGGGTTTCCTCGATCACGCCGTTCTTCAGTGCATCGACCTGCAGCTGGATGACGTAGTCGGGTTCGGGAATCTTCAACTGGTAGACCTTGCCGTCGGCAAAGCGGGCGGCCATCGCACCGCCGATCGCCTGGCCCGAGGCCGGCGGCAGCAGGCCAACGCCGGTGTTGGACGACAGCGTCTTGGACAGTTCGTGCGCAAGCGTGGCACGCAGCGGTGCTTCCCACTTCGCATCGGGCAGCTTGGCGCGTGCCGCGTCGGACAGGGTCACCCCGCCCACCTGCAGGCGACGCACGGCGGCATCGGGCAACCGGGCCTGCGCCAGGCTGGCCGCCAGTACCTGCGACAGGCTGGTATCGGCACCGCCATACAGCAGATCGGCGACGATCGCGTCGATATCGTCGTTGTCCGGACGGTAGTCCTGCACGTCGATGCGCTGCAGGGTGAGCGGATAGGAGGCGATCACCTGGCGCTCGCGGAAGTCGAAGAACAACGCCTGCAGCGCCACTTCCACCAGCACCTTGTACTGGTCGCCGATCGGTTCGACCGAGACCAGCTCGCGATCCAGCGCAGCGGCCAGCACGGTGGCACTGGTGGTGCCGTCGAGCATCGCCACCGGCTGGTCGATCAGCTCCAGGTGGGCCGGTGCGTGGCGCTTGAGCGACTGTGCCAGCGTCTGGTTCAGCGGGACCAGCCCACGCCGTTCCAGCACCGCGTGCGCATGCGGGGTGGTCGCCTGCACGGCGGCGGCGTCAGCGGTATAGGCAAAACCGGCCCAATAGGCCTGCTGTGATTTGTCCGCAGCCTGCACGGCCATCGGCCATACGGCCACGCACAGGGCACAGGCAAGCAGGCGCGCAAAAGCGCGCGATGCGCTCTTCGTCCTTGAATACATCCAACCGCTCCTCGGTCAATACGCACGGATCGCGGACGCTGATGCGTCCGCTGGGCGCGAAACATAGCCGCTCAGGCGGCCGGCGACAAGTGCTGCCTTTGTCGGCTCAGTCCGTGGGGGGCAGGCCCGCCCGTTGCCGCAGCAGTCCGCGCTCGGCCTGGTTCTGGCTGAGCCGAGCGGCCTGGCCAAAAGCGTCACGTGCGTCCTGCTCACGCCCCAGTGCCTGCAGCAGCTCGCCGCGCACCACCTGCAGCGGCGCATAGTCGCGCAGGCGCGCGTCGACCAGCAGGGGCTGCAGCTGCGCCCACGCGGCGAACGGGCCTTCGCTGCGCAGGATCGCCACCACCCGGTTCAATGCCACCACCGGCGAAGGTTGCACCTGCAGCAGCTGTGCATAGAGCGCGGCGATACGCGGCCAGTCGGTCGCGTCGGCGCGCCGCGCAGCCGCATGGCAGGCCGCGATGCGCGCCTGCAGCACATAGGGATCCTGGTCGCCACCGATGGCCAACGCGCGCGCCAGCACCTGCTGCCCGCGGTCGATCTGCAGCCAGTCCCAGCGCGCGCGGTTCTGCTGGTCCAGCAGCACCGGCGCGCCCTGCGCGTCCACCCGTGCCGCTGCGCGCGAGGCCTGCAGTTCCATCAGCGCCAGCAGGCCCAGTACCGGCGGCACCGGCAACCGATGCGCCAGGATGCGGGCCAGCCGCAGCGCTTCCTCGCACAGCGCCGGGCGCATCCAGTCATCACCGGCGCTGGCGGCGTAGCCTTCGTTGAACACCAGATAGATCGCTTCCAGCACCGAGGCCAGGCGCTCCGGCATCGCGTCGGCGCGTGGCACTTCATAGGGCACCTGCTTCTGCGCCAGCGTGCGCTTGGCGCGCACGATGCGCTGGGCGATGGTCGGCTCCGGCTGCAGGAACGCACGCGCGATCTCGACGGTGGTCAGGCCACCGAGCAGGCGCAGGGTCAGTGCCACCCGCGCATCGGCCGGCAGCACGGGATGGCAGGCCACGAACATCAGCCGCAGCAGGTCATCGCCCAGGTCGTCCTCCAGTGCCTGGCTGTCATCCGGCGCCGGCAGTGCCGCCGGATGCAGTTCCTCGCCCCACTGCGCATGCTGCTGCGCCACCCGCTGGTGCTGGCGCAGCACATCGATGGCACGGTTGCGCGCGGTGGTCATCAGCCAGGCTCCGGGGTTGTCCGGGATACCCTGCTCCGGCCAACGCTCCAGCGCGGCCAGCCAGGTGTCCTGGGCCAGCTCCTCGGCACGGCCGACATCGCCACCGAGCAGCCGCGCCAGGCGCGCAATCAGCACTGGCGACTCCATCCGCCAGAGGGTTTCCAGACGCTGCGTCAGTGCGGGCTCGAGCATGCGCCGATCACAGCACGCACGCCCGGCCCGCACAAGCGCCGCAGCTCACGCTTCAACAATCGGCTTGAAGCCACCCCAGAACATGCGCCGGGTATCGAACGGCATGTCCTTCGGGCCCAGCGACGCCAGCCGCGGGTCGGCCATCACCTTTGCGTTGATGCGGTCGCGTGCCGCGCGCGAGCGGAACACCACGAAGGCGACGATCACCGTCTCGCCCGGTTTCGCCTTGACCGCGCGCGGGAACGAGGTGCTCTTGCCCGGCGCCACATCGTCGGCCACGCATTCCATGTACTGCAGCGCGCCATGGTCCTTCCACACCGCGCCGGCCTTGCGGGCAAGGCGGCGGTAGGCCGCCACCTTGTCCTGCGGGCACGGCAGCACGTAAGCGTCCACGTAAGCCATGCGGGTTCTCCCTGCGGCGGCCGTCAGCCCGGCTCGCCGTCCATGTGTGCGATTTCCCAGAGATGGCCATCCAGGTCCTGGAAGCCACGCTGGTACATGAAACCGTAGTCGCGCGCGGGCTGCGGTTCACTGGCGCCGGCCGCCAGAGCCTTGTCCACCATCACGTCCACCGCCTTGCGGCTGTCCGCCGACAGGCAGGTGATCACCTCGGACTGGCTGCGTGCGTCGGCGATCGGCTTGGTGGTGAACTGCTTGAAGAACGGCTGGGTCAGCAGCATCACGAAGATGCTCTCGCTGATCACCATGCAGGCGGCATCGTCATTGGTGAAGGTCGGGTTGAAGCTGTAGCCCAGCGCTGCGAAAAAGGTCTTGGACGCGTTCAGATCCTGCACGGGCAGGTTGACGAAGATCATCTGCGGTTGCGGTGCACTCATCGGTGAAGCTCCTTGGGGATGAAAGAAAGAGAGGAATCAGGGCTGCTTCATGCAGTTGACCATCCACGGCTTGCCATAGCGGTCGATCAGCATGCCCCAGCGGTGCGCCCAGAACGTTTCGGCGATCGGCATCTGCACCTGGCCCCCCTCGGCCAGCGCGGCAAACACGCGTTCGGCTTCTTCGATGCTGTCGACATCAACATTGATGGTGGTCGAGCCACCCTCGCCGCCGCCGGGGCCGTCGGCCGCCATCACGATGGCGTTGCCGATCTCCAGCTGGCTGTGCGCAACGTGGTCCAGGGTTTCCGGCGGCATCTCGTTGCATCCCGGCGAGCCATCGGAGGGCGGCATGTCGCGGTATTTCATTTCCGAAGTGACCTGGCCACCGAGTGCCTTGGCGTAGAACGCCATCGCCTCGTGGGCCTGGCCGCTGAAGCCGAGGAAGGGAATCAGTCTCATGGCAATACTCCGTGATGTGGTTCAGGGCGGTAGCGCCGGGTCGTGCCCGGCGTGGAGATGAATCGGGTCAACCTTCCAGCTGTGCACGCAGACGCTGTTCCTGCTGCTGTAATTCGGGGGTGAAGGCTTCACCGAAGTCTTCAGCGGAGATCAGGGGACGCAGTTCGAGCGTGCCGCCACTGCCGAACGGCGCGCGGCTGGCCCATTCAACCGCTTCGTCCAGCGACCGCACCTCCCACAGCCAGAAGCCGGCGATCTGTTCACTGGCAGGACCGAACGGACCGGCCTCGACCTGGGGTGCCCCGCCGCCGAAGTGAATGCGACGGCCGCGCTGGGTGGCGTGCAGGCCTTCACCGGCCAGCATGATGCCGGCGGCCACCAGTTGTTCGTTGAAGGCGCCCATTTCGGACAATTCCTGTTCGCTGGGCATGCGGCCGGCTTCGGAGTCGGCGTTGGCCTTCACGATCACCATCACTTTCATTGCGGTCTCCCGTGGGGACGCGTGGTGCGTGCCCTTCATTGGGTACAACGAACCAGGGGGCTGGGAATCGACACGTCCTCTGAAAATTATTTCTTCCGTGGAAAGCGCGCCTTCGGCGGAGGTCGGCGAACGGCGGAGCCCCTCCGTGGTGGGTTGGGTTGGTCGCTGAAAGCGCGGGTTCATGGGTTTGGCCGGGTGGGTAGGCGGGTCGGGGGACGCCGTAAACCCATCCATGGGGGCTTGGCCGCGGCATCCATGCCGCGGACACCCCCGCCCCGCCTACCCACCCGGCCCTGGACAGTTTCCTGCCTCCGGTACCCACCACGGGAAGATCAAGAGAAAAGGCAACAGCAACAGCGACAGCAACAGCAAAAGCAAAGGCGGTTGGCTGGCGGCCTCTGCTTTGCGAGCGAAGCGACCCGCTTTTGCTCTTGATTGTTGATTTCCCGTGGTGGATCGGCCGCCGGAATCTGTCTGGGGCCGGGCGGGTGGGGTTGGCGGGGTATCCGCGCCATGGATGGCGCGGCTAAGCCTCCAGGGACGGATTCACGGCGTCCCCGCCAATCCCACCCGCCTGGCCCACCCTCAGGAAACCCGCTTTCAGCGACCCACCCAAACCCACCACGGAGGGGCTCCGCCGTTCGCCGTCCCCGCCGCAGGCGGCTTTTCGCGCTGCAGCATGCCGGCGGGCAAACCTGCGCCATCATGGACACCCCGCCCCCGCCAGGACCGTCCCATGCAGCAGTACCTGCTTCTGATCTATATCGAGCCTGCCCTGCTGCAGGCCCTGCCCATCGAAGAATTCAACGCGCTGATGCGCGACTGCCTGGCCCACGCCGACAAGCTGCAGGCCCAAGGCACGCTGCTGGCCGCGCAGAAACTGCAGCCGGTCGACACTGCACAGACCCTGCGCGTGCGTGATGGCAACAGCCGTGTTCTCGATGGCCCGTTCGCCGAAACCCGCGAACTGCTGGCCGGCTTCAACCTGATCGTCGCCCGCGACCGCGACGAAGCCATGCGCATCGCCCGCGACTTCCCGTGGGCGCGCTTCGGCAGCATTGAAGTGCGGCCGCTGGAAGACATGGACGCCGAGCGCGAACGCTGCGGCGCCCCGGCTGCGGCTATGGCAGCAGCCGTACCCTGATCTCGCGCGGGCCGACGCCTTCGTTGCCGCTGTAGTCGCGCACGCTGGCGCGCACGATGTACTCGCCCGGCGGCAGCGCCGCCGGCTGCCAGCGCCCGGTTTCCATCAGGCCGTCGCGCACGGTGTTGGTGGCCAGGTAGCGGAACCGGGTCACCGCGCTGCCGTGCACGGTGATACCACTGTCGGGGGCGTAGGCCACCCGCACCGCTTCCTTCTGCGGCGGCATGCGGTTGAACACGATGTTCCAGCGTGGCTGTTCATAGCCCTGCAGCGCTCGGCCATCGGCGTCGAGGATCTGGTAACCGACCTGGTACATGCCCAGGCGGCGGCGCGGCAGGTTGTTGTCGACCTGGTCCCAGGCCTCGACCACGATCTGCACGCCGCGGCCATGGCGCGCCACCATCACCACGCCATCGCCGCCCGCCGCCATCGGCTGGTCGTTGTCGTCCAGCAGGGCCACATCGGTGATGCGCGGCGCGAAGTGGTCGGCGTAGCCCTGGAAACCCAGCGCCACCGCGTTGGTCTCGAAACCACCGGTACCCACGGCCAGGTGCACGTGCGCCTGGTTGTTGATGCTGCCCAGGCGGTCACCGACGTGGATGCGCATGCCGCGGCGCACGCGCATCCGCTCCAGCCTGCCCTGCTCGTCATACAGCGCCTGCCAGCGCGTATCGTAGGGTTCGTCGCGCGGGGTGCGGCCGACCCGCATGTGGATGTACTTGAGGCGATCCACGACCAGGCCCTCGGCCTGCTCACCCAGGCTCCAGGCGGCCACCGGGCTGCTGATCTTGCCTTCGGCGATCGCCAGCACGGTCTGGCCCACATCACCGCGCACGTCGAAGCCGCCATGCAGGTGGTGGCGGCTCTCACCGGTGAAGTTGCCGCGCACCTCGCCCAGGGTGCCGACCACTTCGTGCCAGCCGTCCTGCGGTGCCAGCGGCCAACGGCCCCCGGTCTTCGGCAGCGCGGCATCGGCAGCCGGGCCGACCAGTGCCGGTGCCGGCAGGTCGCCCACCGGCAGCGGGCGCAGGCGATGCAGGCGGTAGCTGGCGGCGTCGGCCACCAGCACGCTGCCATCGGCATCCAGCGCCAATCCGCTGGGGCGGGCCAGCCGCGGCAGGCGGCCATTGCCGACCAGCGCGATCTGATGGCCCTGCGGCGTCACCTGCACGATGCGGCCATCGAGATCACCCACGTACAGCACGCCGTCATGGGTGGTGGCCAACGACAGCGGCCCATTGATCACGCCACCGGCGGCGACCACGGTGCTGACCGTACCATCGGCACCCACCCGGCGCACGGCGTTGTTGAACAGGTCGGCCACCAGCAACGCGCCCTGCGCGTCGAAGGCCAGCGCCACCGGCGTATCGAAGCGCGCAGCGGCGCCCACGCCATCGGCAAGGCCCGGCCGATCACCACCGGCCAGGGTACGCACGCTGCCATCGGTACCGATCACCCGGATGCGGTCATTGAACGTGTCCGCTACGTAGACCTGGCCCTGCTGGTCCACTGCAACGCCCATCGGCGCATCGAAGCGGGCCTGCGCGGCCGGGCCGTCGGCGTGGCCCTGTTCGCCACCGGCCAGCGTGGTCACCTGGCCATCGGTGCTGATGCGGCGGATCGCATGGTTGCCGGTGTCGGCCACATACAGGTTGCCCTGCGCGTCGGCGGCAATGCCCGAAGGCGTGTTGAAACTGGCCTGCAGTGCAGGGCCATCGACACGTCCCTCGCCCTGCCCGGCCACCGTTTCAACGCGGCCATCGGGAAGGCGGCGACGGATCCGGTTGTTGTCGCCGGCATCGGTGAAATAGACGCTGCCATCGGCACTGCGCAGCAACGCGTACGGATCGGCGAAGCGTGCCTGCGCGGACGCGCCATCACGGTCACCCGGATGGCCATCGCCGGCCAGCGGTTCGATCTGCGCGGTCCACGCCAACGGCGTCGGAGCCGGACCCGCCGGTTCAGCCAGCGTATGCAGCGGTGTCTCCCACCAGGTCGCAGCCAATGCCACTACCGTCGCCAACGCTACGCCTGCCGCCATCCATTGCCACCGTGCCATCGTGCTGCGCTGCCTGCCTGCTGTCTGAAGAGGCACCGACAATAGACGCTGCGCGTGCGATCCGCCACGGCCGATTGTGCGGCTGAACGCCAGAATTCGCTCCGTCGTGCTTGTCCTCGCTGGCTGCAGCAGGTTCAATGCGGTTCCCACGGATGGAGATTCTCCATGCCCCGCGTTCTCCCGCTCACCGCCCTGCTGCTGGCCGCATTGGCCAGCACATCCGCCACTGCTTCGATCACGGTGGCGCCGCAGAAGCCGTCAATCACCGCCGATGCGATGCATCAGGCCTATGCCACGCGCTGGGATGAGGCCATCCAGCAGTCACGCAGTGGCAACACGCTGGGCGCGCTGATCAGCATGGAACGGCTGATGGAGGATCCCCTGCTGGACGACTTCGATGCCGAGCATCGTGGCCGCGCCTCGCAGGTCGCTGGCTGGACCGCACTGATGCAGAAGAAGCCGGCCCTGGCCCGCCGCTACCTGCAGCGGGCGCAGGAGGCCCTGCCGGAGGATGCACAGATCCTGCTTACCCAGGTGTCGGTGGAACTGTCGGACAACCAGCCGGCCGCAGCCACCACCTTCCTGGTGAAGGCACTGCAGCATGCCGACGCGCCGCTGCCGGTTGATCACCATGCCATCAACTACCTGCAGTACCGCCTGCGTGACCAGCCGATGAAGCGCATGGACCTGCTGCAGGCGCTGTTTGACAACGGCTGGAAAAGTGGCGGCCTGGAGCCCACCGGGCTGTGGCTGACGCTGGCCACGCTGCAGGCCGACAATGGCCGTGGCGACGGCATTCCAGCCACGCTGGCGCGCATCGACAGCCCGGCCGAGATCATCCGCCTGCGCAGCGACAAGCGCTTCGACCGTTATGTCGATCGCGGCGATGCGCGCTTCGATCCGGTGCAGGCGGCGCAGCGCCACCTCGATGAACTGCGTGTTTCCGGCCTGCTCGACCGTGCACTGGACGCGCGCATGGCCGAGTTCAGCACCACCCTGCTCATGCTGGACCGCAACGAGGAAGTGCTGTCGTTGACCGAGGGCATGGCCGGTGCCGCGAGCAACGGCGAATCACCTGCCGCCGCCGAAGCGGAATGGGTGGCCTGGCTGCTCAACAGCCGGCTCACCGCACTGCGCCGGCTGGGCCGCACCGATGAGGCACTGGCCACGGCGCAACAGGCCCAACGCATCGGCGCACTCGGCCCGGATGGTGTCGAGCACCAGATGAATGTCGGCTTCGTCTTCAGTTCGCTGGGGCGCATGCAGGACGCTGCGCAGGCAGTGAATGACATGCCGGGCCTCGCCGGCTACGGCAAGGCCGCGCAGGCGCTGCTGCAGTTCGCCGCCGCCCGCGAGCGCGGTGATGCCGAGGCGCGCGACGCAGCACGCGCGGTGATCCTGGCCCAGCGCGAGGATGCCCGCCTGTTCCATCGCGAAATGCTGCTGGAGGAAGGCAACCTGGACGGTGCCGCCGCCGTGCTGATCGAACAGCTGCGCTCGCCCATCGAACGCGGGGAAACCCTGGCCAGCCTGCAGGACATGCGCACCTATCCGTCATTGCCGGGCGATGTGCGCATCGATGCCGCGTGGCGTGCACTCAAGCAGCGTGCCGACGTGCAGGCCGAGGTGGCACGCGTCGGCCGAATCGCGCGCTACGACCGGGTCAGCCCCCCCCCCTCGCGCTGAGCGGTTTTTTGTTTAGAGCCGAGCCTTTGCGGGGCTGCAATTGGCGCAGCCGAGCATCGGCTCGGCTCTACAACGCCACGTGCAGGCAGCACCGTCCGCTAGCGCGCCGGCACTTCGGTGCGGATGCCCATCGCTTCGCGGTAGCGTGCGTACAGCGCCATCACCTTGTCCACGTAGGCCAGGGTTTCGGCGTAGGGCGGCACGCCCTTGTAGCGGGTGACCGCACCGATGCCCGCGTTGTAGGCAGCCGCCGCCAACGGGCGGTCGCCGTTGTAGCGGCGCAGCAGCGCGCGCATGTAGCGCGCGCCACCCTCGATCGACTGCTGCGGCGAGAACGGATCGCTCACCCCGTATTCCTGCGCGGTTTCGGGCATCAGCTGCATCACGCCCTGTGCGCCCTTGCTGGATACCGCCAGCGCGTCGAAATTGCTTTCGGCGTGGGCGATGGCACGCAGCCAGGCATCATCGACGCCGGTGGCCCTGGACGCGGCCTTGAACTGCCGGGCGTGCTGCGCCAGCTGCGGCGTGCCGACCTTGCCCAGGCCCTCGTGCGCCGGCTCGCCTGGCGGCGTGGCCACGGTGAACTTCAGGAACACCCGCGAGCCGGGCAGGTTGCGCGTGGAGTAGACCAGCGCCCCGTCCTGTTCGCGCTCGTACAGCACGCCGCTGAACACGCCCATGTTGCCCCACAGGTTCGGGGTCTGGACGGTGTTGTCGTCGATCTCCTTCGGCGTGCACCGCGATCCCGGCTCCGGCGCGGTGGCCAGGCTGACGGTGTTGCCCTGCACGCAGCGGTAGACGGTGCGCGCGGCGGCCAGCCCGGGCCACAGGCTGGGCAGCAGCAACAGCGCGAGCAGGAGGGGGCGAGGGGACATGGCGGCCGGATGATCCGGCCGTGCCCGCTAATGTTGGGTGAATGGGGGCCGGCAGGGCGGCGTCCTGCACCCGTGGTAGTGCCGGCCGCTGGCCGGCAACCTCCCGCGACCTGCCGGGGTCAGATCCCGTTGCTGAGCAACGGGATCTGACCCCACTTCGGATCACTTCGCGGTCCTCCGACGCACCCAATAGCCCACGCCCAGCAGCACGAACCACGCCGGGCTGGCGATCAGCGCCTGGCGGGTGTCGCCCTGCAGGCTCAGCAGCCCCAGCACGGCGGCGAAGAACACCAGGCACGCCCAGCACATCGCGACGCCGCCGGGCATCTTGAAGATCGATGCAGCATGGCGCTCCGGATAGCGACGGCGATAGGCCATGTAGGCCACCAGGATCAGCGACCAGACGAAGATGAACAGCACCGTCGCCAGTGTCGTCACCAGGGTGAAGGCGGTCACCAGGTTGGGAATCAGGTAGATCAGCAGCGTGCCGCCCAGCAGGCACAGGCACGAGAACAGCAGGCCACGGGCCGGCACTGCGGCGCGCGACAGTTTCGACAGCCCGCGCGGGGCGTGGCCCTCTTCGGCCAGGCCGTACAGCATGCGGCTGGTGGAGAAGATGCCGCTGTTGGCCGAGGACGTGGCCGAAGTCAGCACCACGAAGTTGATCAGGCTGGCGGCGGCGGGAATGCCGGCCAGCACGAACAGCTGCACGAACGGGCTCTTGTCCGGCACCACCTGGCGCCACGGGGTGACCGCCATGATCGCGATCAGCGCCAGCACGTAGAAGATGATGATGCGCACCGGGATCGAGTTGATCGCCTTGGGCAGGTTGCGCTCGGGGTCGGCGGTTTCGGCGGCGGTGGTGCCGACCAGCTCGATGCCGACGAAGGCGAACACCGCAATCTGGAAGCCGGCAAAGAAGCCGACCAGCCCCATCGGGAACATGCCACCGTCATTCCACAGGTTCGACAGCGACGCGGTGTGGCCGCTGGGTGAGGTGAAGCCCCACGCCACCAGCCCGGCGCCAGTGATGATCAGCGCGCAGATCGCCACGATCTTGATCAGCGCGAACCAGAATTCCATTTCGCCGAACAGCTTCACCGTCACCAGGTTCAATGCCAGCAGCAGCATCACGCAGGCCAGCGCCGGTTTCCAGGCTTCAAGCCCGGGGAACCAGAACTGCGCGTAGGCGGCAATGGCGATCACATCGGCGATGGCGGTGACGATCCAGCAGAACCAGTAGGTCCATCCACAGAAGAACCCGGCCCACGGGCCGAGCAGGTCGGTGGAGAAATCGATGAAGGATTTGTACTGCAGGTTGGACAGCAGCAGTTCGCCCATCGCGCGCATCACGAAGAACAGCATCGCGCCGATGATCAGGTAGACGAAGACGATGGAGGGGCCGGCCAGGCTGATGGTCTTGCCCGATCCCATGAACAGGCCGGTGCCGATGGCACCGCCGATGGCGATCAGTTGCAGGTGGCGGTTGGACAGGCTGCGGCGCAGGTGCTCGGGGGGCGTTGCGGGCTCGGTCATGGGCGCGGGCAAAAGGGGCGGGCGAAGCATTCGACGGTAGTCCTCCGCGGCGCCGAGCGCCAGCGCCAGACGGACCTATTGCGTCAAAGCGGGCCGCTTTCACCACAATGTGACCGAATACCGTATTGATCCCATTCCGCCCGGCCCGGCGCCATGCTCAGATAGCCGCACCTGCCCAAGGACCGGCCCACCATGCGCCCTGCCCCGCCCGCCCCGCTGGAGCCCCGGCCATGAGCCGGCTGCGCGTCATCATCGGCGGCACCGCCCTGGCCCTGCTGGCCGCTGCGCTGCCGATCGCGGTCATGGCCTACGCCACCTGGGACCGCGCGATCAGCGTCGAACAGCAGCGCCTGCGCGACATCGCCGATCGCACCCTGCGCCGCTCCGACCTGTCCTACCAGGAAGCGCTGGCGGCACTGAAATCGGCCGAGGCCGGCGCCTACGTACCCTGCAGCCCCGAACACATCCGGCGCATGCAGACCCTGGTGATGACCACCCCATCGATCGACCAGATGGGCTACTTCGAAGGTGGCAAGCTGCGCTGCACCTCGTGGGGTCCGTTCCTGTCCGATGTGGATCAACCCACGCCGGACCACGTCACCAGCGATGGCGCAGGCATTGCAGTGGATGTGCGCCCGGAAATCAGCGGCCGCCGCCAGGTGCTGGCGGTCCTGTATGGGTCCTACGACGCACTGGTGGACCCGCGCCGCTTCGTCGATGTCATTGCCGACCCGAACGTGCGGCTGGCGCTGGCCAGCCCCGATGGACGCCTGCTGGCCAAACAGCCCGGCCTGGATCCGGACCTGCTGCAGGCACTGCTGCGCGACCCCGGCGAAGGCCTGGATCACGCCACGCTGTTCGCCAGCGCGCGCAACGAGGAATGGCTGGCCATCGCCACCACGCCGCGCACCGCGCTGGCCGCCGCCTTCCGCCAGCAGGCATGGCTGTACGTGCCGGTCGGCCTGCTGCTGGCCGCCGCCGGGGCCGGCCTGGTGATCTGGCTGTCGCGGCGCCGCCTGTCGCTGCGCGGTGAGCTCGCCACCGCCATCCGCCGCCGCGAGCTGTACCTGCATTACCAGCCGATCATCGAACTGGACACCGGCATCTGCGTCGGTGCCGAGGCGCTGGTGCGCTGGCAACGCCCGGATGGCACCCAGGTGCGGCCGGACCTGTTCATTCCGCTGGCCGAAGAGGCCGGCATGATCGCCGACGTCACCGACCTGGTGATCGAGAACGTGGTGCGCGACATGCGCGAGCTGCTGGTGGCCGACCGCAGCGCGCACATCGCGATCAACCTCGCCGCCGAAGACATCAGCAGCGGCCGCGCCCTGAAGATGATTTCCCGGCACATGGCCGGCAGCGGCATCCTGCCGCAGCAGATCTGGATGGAGGCCACCGAACGTGGCTTCCTCGACCTGGACCGCGCGCGCACCATGCTTGCCGCCGCCCGCCGCGCCGGCCACAGCGTGGCGATCGACGATTTCGGCGTCGGCTTCTCCAGCCTGCAGTACCTGCAGCAGCTGCCACTGGATGCGCTGAAGATCGACAAGTCGTTCATCGATGCGATCGGCACCGAAAGCGCCACCAGCCCGGTCACGCCGCACATCATCGACATGGCCAAGGAGCTGGGCCTGTGGGTAGTGGCCGAGGGCGTGGAAACCGAAGCGCAGCTGGCCTACCTGCACAGCCGGCATGTGGAATTCGGCCAGGGCTGGCTGTTCTCGCGGCCGCTGCCGCGTGATGAGTTCGTCGCCTTCCACCACAAGCGGCAGCAGCAGTACGGCGCTGCACGCGAGCACATGCAGAACCCGCGCAGCGTGCCGATCGAGCGTGAAGGGATCGAGTAGGACGGCCAACGGCAGAGCCCCTGGTGGTGGGTCGCGTACAGCTATCCCGGCGTTGGCCGGGACGGTCTCTGACAGGTTCCGGCGGCGGCCCTACCACGGAATCAACAGAAGAAAGCAAACGCGGGTCGCTGCACTCGGTAGATCCACGCCATGCGTGGATGGCGCGGCCCACGGTAGTGCCGGCCGCTGGCCGGCACCGCGCCAGCATTGATCGGCGCTTACGCCCACGCCTTCGGCCGTGCCAGCAACCACGCGACGGTCACCGCCAGCAACAGCAGCGGCAACCATCCCAGCTGGCTCGGGCCGCTGGCCTGCAGCAGCACGCCGCCTGCCACGCCGCCGGCCGCAATGGCCAGGTTCCAGCCGGTCACCAGCATCGACTGCGCCAGGTCCGCAGCGGCGCCGGCGCGTCGTGCCAAGGCGGTCTGGAACAGGGTCGGCACCGCGCCGAACGCCACGCCCCACAGGATCGTCGCCAGCAGCAGCGCGCTGGCCACGCCGGGCCATACCAGCAAGGCCAGCACCGGTACGATGAAGCCGATCACCGCCGCCCACACCAGCGCACGCAGGTGGCGATCCACGCCCCAACCAGCAATCCCGATGCCGGCAATCGCCGCCACGCCGAAGGCGAGCAGCAGCCGGTCCAGCCACGGGCCGGCACCCGCCTCCACCGCCAACGGTTCGATGTAGGTGTAGAGCACGTTGTGCGCCAGCACGTACAGCACCATCACCAGCAGCGCGCTGCGCACGCCCGGCATGCGCCAGACCTTGGCCAGCGACGCACGTTGACCGGCACCGGCCGCTGGCAGCGCCGGCAGTGCCCAGCGCGCGTACGCCAGCAGGCCCACGCCCAGCACGCTCATCAACGCGAACGCCCAGCGCCAGCCGACCTGCTGGCCCAGCAACGTACCGGCCGGCACGCCCAGTGACAGCGCCAACGGCGATCCCACCATCGCCACCGCGATCGCGCGCCCCTGCAGCGACGGCACCACCATGCGTGCGGCATAGCCAGCCACCAGTGACCACAGCAGGCCACCGCTCACCCCGGCCAGGAAACGCGCAGCAAGGATCAGCGCATAGCTGCTGCTCAGCGCCGTCAACGTGTTGACCACCACGAAGCCAGCGATGGCCGCCAGCAACAGCGGACGCCGCGGCAGGCGCTGGGTCAACGCCGTCATCGGCAGTGCTGCCATCACCGAGCCCAGCGCATACACGCTCACCAGCTGGCCCACCGCCGCATCACTCACGCCCAGGCTGTCGCCCATCGGTCGCAGCACGCCGGCCGGCAGGGTCTCGGTCAACAGGGTGATGAAGCCGCCGCCTGCCAGCGCCAGCAGGCCCGCCCACGGCAAGCGTGTGGCCTCACCGGCCGGGCTGGCCGCATCGATGGCGTGGCCGCTCATCGCGCAGCCTCCAGGTCTGCATAGACCGCATCGCGCAGGTCATCGACGAAGGCACCATCCATGCCTTCGTACAGGGTGTTGGTCAGCGCCACCACGCTCAGCCCACGCGCCGGATCAACAAACCAGCTGTGCCCATAAGCGCCGCCCCAGCGCCAGGTGCCTTCGCGCTGCGGCGTGCCGCTGGCAGCGGCCTCGCGCAGTACTGCAAAGCCCAGCCCGAAGCCCCAGCCGGCCGGTTCCGGCGGCCCAAATTCGCCCACCTGCGGGCTGGCCATCTCTGCCGCCAGCGCGGGCGGCAGCAGGCCGGAGCGCTGCACGTCACGCAGCGCCTCCAGCACCGACATCACGTCATCGGCAGTACCCACCAGGCCGGCGCCGGCCGAAGCGAAACGGCTGGCATCGAGGGCACGCGCAAGGCTGTACTCGATGCCCACCGTTCCCTCGAACGGCACGACCACCTCCCCTTCCTGCAGGCGATGCGGCTGGGGCGTGTCGCTCACATACGGCGTGGCCAGCCGTGCGGCAGCGCGCGTGGCGAACGCGGTATCGCGCAGGCCCAGGGGGGCAGCCAGCAAACGCTCGAACAGCACCTGCAGCGTTTCACCGGTCGCCGCTTCGGCCACTGCACCGGCCACGTCCACGCCCAACGAGTACAGCCATTGGCTGCCCGGTTCGAACAGCAGCGGCGCCTGTGCGATACGGCGCACGTTCTCGGCCAGGGACACCGGGTTGGCGTCCATGCCATCGCTGACGCCGGCCCGGGCGTACGGTCCGTGCGCATCGGCTTCCAGGAAACGGTAGCCCAGCCCGCTGCTGTGGCTGAGCAGCTGGCGCAGGCTGATCGGCGGCCTGCGGCCATCGGCCAGCGCCGGCCGGAAGTCCGGCAGCCAGCGCTGCACCGGCGCATCGAGGTCGAGCACGCCCTCGGCCACCAGGCGCAGGATCACCGTGCTCAACAGCGGCTTGCTGACCGATGCCAGCCGGAACAGCTGATCGTGCTGCATCGGCAGGGCCGACTCGCGATCGGCCTGCCCGGTCGCGCTGGCATGGCGCAGCACGCCGTGCTCGCACACCAGCACCACCGCACCGACCAGGCGCGTCGGGTGGACCTGCTGCAGCAGCCGCTGCACCGAAGGCAGCATCGGTGCAGGTTCGAGGGAAAGAGCGGCATTCATCGCGGTGATCCGTGGGGAGAGGCCCGCCACGTTAGGCAGCACGGCGCAGCGCAAAAAGCCGGTTGCCGCTCCGGGCATCATGGACCGTGGAGTCCGCAATCGGCATGATGGCCGGAACTGCAAGGCCGCAACAGCAGGCGCCGCCACCCTGCACCAGAGTGTTGCGGTGGCGGCGCCGCCCGCCGTGATCACGCCGCCCCTACCCTGCCGCTTTCATTGCCCCTACGCCGATGTCAGTCCTGGACAATCTCGCCAACCTGCAGACCTTCGTGCACGCCGCCGACACGCGCAGCTTCGTCGAGACCGGGCGCCTGCAGGGCATCTCCGCATCTGCCGCCGGCAAGTGCGTTGCCCGGCTGGAGCATGCACTGGGCGTGCGCCTGTTCCACCGCAGCACGCGCAGCATCACGCTCACCGCCGAGGGCCAGCTGTTCCTGGCGCGCTGCCGGCGCATCCTCGACGAGCGCGATGCCGCACGCACCGAGCTGGCACAACCGCACGCCACGCCCAGCGGCACGCTGCGCATCAGCCTGCCGCTGGTCGGCGATCTCACCCTGCCGTTGATGGCCGAGTTCATGGCGGCGTATCCGGACATCCGCCTCGACCTGGATTTCAGCGACCGCCTGGTCGATGTCATCGAGGAAGGCTTCGATGCGGTGCTGCGCGTCGGTGAACCCAGCGACTCGCGGATGAACGCACGCCGGCTGGGGGTGTTCCCGCGCCGTGTAATCGCCTCGCCGGGCTACCTGCAGCGCCGCGGGGTTCCGCGCACGCCGGCGGAACTGATGCAGCACACGCTGCTGCACTATCGCTTCCCCAGCACCGGCAAGCTGGAGCCGTGGCCGATCCACTGGCCCGATGACGAAGCACCGCAGGAACTTCCGGTGCACATGGTGGCCAACACCATCGAAGCGCGGGTGGCGCTGGCACTGCGTGATGTCGGCCTGGCCTTCGTGCCGGTGCACTCGGTGCGCGATGCGCTGGCCGACGGCCGCCTGGTCACCGTGCTGGAGGATCATGTGCACTCCTGCGGCACCTTCCACCTGCTGTGGCCTTCGGGCCGACACGTACTGCCGAAGCTGCGGGTGTTCATCGACTTCGTCGGCGCCCGCCTGGGTACCGTGCCGTAGATCCACGCCATGCGTGGTGCTTAAGGTCAGCCGAGCATGGCTCGGCTCTACCGCTGCACGCAGCCATTCAGCCAGTCCCGCTATACTGGCCCCTCATTCCTCCAAGAGGCTCGCGACCAATGCGCCATTGATGCCGCCGTCTTCCCATCAGACGGCCTGACTCTTCCCGCCCCTGCGCGCAGGGGAGAACCCGGCATCCATGGAGGTCGCATGACCCCGTATTCCCTCACGCTCGATCGCGTGTCGTATCGACTGGCCGACGGCCGCCCGCTGTTTTCCGATCTGACGTTTTCCTTCGATCCGGTCGCCACCGGCCTGGTCGGTGCCAATGGCGCTGGCAAGAGCGTGCTCGCACGCCTGCTCGCCGGCCGGGTGCAGCCAGAGAACGGGCAGGTACGCGGCAGCGGCCGCGTGTTCCTGTTGCCGACGCCCGGCTATCCACCCGCTGGCACGGTCGGTGAACTGGCCGGCGTTGGCGCTGAACTGGCCGCACTGCAACGCATCGAAGCCGGCAGCGTGGACGAGGCCGACTTCGCCTGCGTCGGCGACCGTTGGGACCTGCGCGAGCGCCTGCAGCAGCAATGGCAGGCGCTACGGCTGCCCGACGACCTCGATCCGGCCCAACCCGCCGCGCGCCTCAGTGGCGGCCAGGCCATGCAGGTGGCGCTGTCCGGCGCCTGGGCCAGCGGCGCTGATTGGCTGATCCTGGACGAACCCAGCAACCACCTCGATGCCCGCCATCGCCAGCAGTTGTACGAACGGTTGCAGCAGTGGCGCGGCGGCCTGCTGGTGATCAGCCATGATCGGGAACTGCTGGCGCACATGCAGCAGATCGTCGAGCTCGACGCGCGCGGGCTGCATCGCTATGGCGGGCCGTGGCAGCACTACGCCGACGCGCGTGCCGCCGAACGCGAAGCGGCCGCGGCACAGCTCGACCACGCCCGCGCCCAGCACCGGCAGCAGCAGCGCAGTGCGCGCGAACAGCACGAACGCCAGCAGCAACGCCAGGCACGTGGCAATCGCGATGCAAAGCAGGCCAACCAGGCGCCGATCCTGCTCGGCCGACAGAAACAACGTGCAGAGGGCAGCCACGGCCGCGCACAGCAGGTACAGGCCGAGCGCCTGCAGGCCAGCGCAGACCAGCTGCGCGCTGCGGCCTCGGCGGTTCACGCCACACCGGAGCTCGCACTGTTTGCCGGTGAGGGGGAACGCGGCAGCGCACGCCTGCTGCAGGCCGAGTCGCTGGTGCTGCCGCATGGCTGCCGCGCGCCGTTGCAGCTGGACATCCGCCGCGGCCAGCGCATCGCCGTGGTTGGTGACAACGGCAGTGGCAAGTCCACGCTGTTGCGAGTGTTGGCCGGCCAGTTGCCTGCACGCAGTGGCAACGTACAACGGCATGCACCACTGGCGCTGCTCGACCAGCAGCTGCTGGGGCTCTCCGGCGAGCGCAGCATTCTCGACACCGTGCAGGCTGCCAACCCGGCGGCCGATACCGGTGAACTGCGCACACGGCTGGCCCTGCTCGGGCTGGACGCGCAACGCATCCAGCGTGCAGCCCATCACCTCAGCGATGGCGAACGGGTGAAAGGCGCGCTGGCCAGCGTGCTGTATGCCGATCCCGCACCGCAGATGCTGCTGCTGGACGAGCCCGGCAATGCGCTCGATCTGGGTGCCCTGCAGGCGTTGGAAGAACTGCTGGTGGCATGGCCGGGCGCGCTGGTGATGGTCAGCCACGACCGGCACCTGCTGCAGGCGTTGCAGCCGACGCAGGTGTTGCAGGTGAGCACCGGGGGTTGGCAGTGGCGTGACGCCTTGTAGATCCACGCCATGCGTGGATGGTGTATCGACCAGGGGTAGTGCCGGCCGCTGGCCGGCAGCCCATGGATCCTCAGTGCACCGTCACCGCTTCCACACCGGGAACGCCTGCGGCAACTGATGCCACAGCAGCGGGCCCGCACGCAGCTCCTGGTCGTTGAGCAGGCAGGCATCCAGTTCCGCACGTACCGCACGCTCATCCATGTGCACGCCGATCACCACCAGCTCCTGGCGGCGATCCCCCCACAACGGGTGCCACAGGCGCTGCATCGCCGAGTGCGCGGCCGCATCCGGGAAGTCTTCCGGCCCCGGCAACGGTGCGCTCCAGCAATCGGCCTGCTGCCGCGCCCAGCCCAGGTCGCTGTACGGCAGCGGCGTGGGCGGCAGCAACGGCGGCGTGTCCTCCAGCCCGGCACGCACGCGATCGCGAGCGGCGTACCAGAACCCCGCCGCCTGCGTCCGCGTCGCGGCACCTACGGTGTTCAGCTCGCCCACCCAGTCCATGCGGTTGGCCAGCCAGAACCAGCCCTTGCTGCGGATCACGCCCGGCATGCCCGACTGCAACGCGCGGGCGAAACGCGCGGGATGGAACGGTCGCCGCGAGCGGTAGACGAAACTGGCGATGCCGTACTCCTCGGTTTCCGGCGTGTGCTCGCCACGCAGCTCCTTTACCCAGCCCGGCGCACGTTGCGCACGCTCGAAGTCGAAGCGACCGGTGTCCAGCAGCTCGGCCAGCGGCACGTCACCGAAGCTGGACAGCAGCAGTTTCGCGTCGCGGTTCAGGCCACGCAGCACGGCCAGCGTGTCCTGCAGCACTTCGTCATCGGTCTGATCGACCTTGCTGACCACGATCACGTCGGCGAACTCGACCTGTTCGCACAGCAGGTCGACCACGCCGCGATCGTCATCCCGCCCAGCCTGCTGGCCACGCTCGGCCAGGCGCAGCGTCGAGCCGAAGTCGGCGAGAAACGCGCTGCCATCCACCACCGTCACCATCGTGTCCAGGCGCGCGATGTCACTCAGGCTGAAGCCCTGATAGTCGCGTACCGCGAAGGTGGCCGCCACCGGCATCGGCTCACCGATGCCCGTCGACTCGATCAGCAGATAGTCATAGCGCCCCGCATCGGCCATGCGCCGCACTTCCTGCAGCAGGTCATCGCGCAGCGTGCAGCAGATGCAGCCATTGCTGAACTCCACCAGCGTCTCTTCGGTGCGGCGCAGTTCGGCGCCGCCCTCGCGTACCAGCTGCGCATCGATGTTGACCTCGCTCATGTCGTTGACGATGACCGCCACACGCAAGCCCTCGCGGTTGCGCAGGATCTGGTTGAGCAGGGTGGTCTTGCCGGCCCCGAGGAAGCCGGACAGCACGGTGACCGGAAGGCGACGGTCGGCGCGGGAAACAGTGTTCATGTCGGAGCGGGTTGGCTGCGGAACGGAAATGTTACTGTATAACAATTTCTGCGCAAGGAACCTCCCCCCATGAAGTCGCCTTCTGCCGCCCTGCTTGATGCCAGCGCGGTCGCCCTGTCCAGCCTGTGCCTGCTGCACTGCCTGGCGCTGCCCCTGCTTGCCGCCGCGCTGCCGCTGTTCGGCACGTGGGCCGAAGCGGAATGGGTGCATCTGCTGTTCGTGGCCATCGCCTTGCCGCTGACCGGCTACGCGCTGTGGCGGGCAGAACGCCGTCACCCGCTGCCCGTGCTGGCCTGGGCCACCGCCGGCGCCGGGCTCGGCCTGCTGCTGGCCGGCGCGTTGGCGCTGCCCTCGCACGACTGGGAAACACCGATGACGGTCACCGGCAGCCTGCTGCTGGCCGCCACGCATATCTGGAACGCGCGACACCGCCACGGGTAGTGCCGGCCGCTGGCCGGCAACCTCATGAACGGGGAAGACAACCTGCAGTCGCCAGCCAGCGGCCGGCACTACCTGGTCATTTGCCGTAGCGGCGCAGCAGCTCGACCAGCACCTGGGCCTCGGCCGCCCGCTGCTGCGGGTCTTCGGCGCCCACCACGTGTTCCTGCAGGTGCTCGTGCAGCAGCTCCATCAGCAGGCTATGGGCGGCACCGCGCACGGCGGCAACCTGCACCAGCACGTCCGCACAGTCGCCGGCCTCACCCTCCGGCCTGTCCAGCGCCTGCTCCAACGCCGCCACCTGTCCGCCGATGCGGCGCACCCGGGTCAGCAACTGCTTTCGATGCTTGTGTACATGAGCCATGCCGGAATCATATACCCTATGGGGGTATCCACTCCACCGCTGGCCCCCATGCACCTGGACGCCCTTGCCGCCGCCCGTCGCCACGAACACCGCTTCGACGACGGCAACCCGCTGGCCGAACGCAATACCCGCCGCGCCCTGTGGCTCACCGTCAGCATGATGGTCGTGGAGATCGTCGGCGGCTGGTGGTTCAACTCCATGGCCGTGCTCGCCGACGGCTGGCACATGAGTTCGCATGCGCTGGCGCTGGGCCTCTCGGTGTTTGCGTACCGCTGCGCACGCCGCTACGCGCACGACCCGCGCTTCGCCTTCGGCACCTGGAAGATCGAGATCCTGGCCGGCTATACCAGCGCCATCGCCCTGCTCGGCGTGGCCGCGCTGATGGCCGTGCAGTCGCTGGAGCGGCTGTGGGTACCAGCACCGATCCACTACAACGAAGCCATCGCCATCGCGGCGGTCGGGCTGGGCGTGAACCTGCTGTGTGCCTGGTGGCTGCACGACAGCCCGGGCCACGCGCATCATCACCACGGCCATGACCACGGGCATGGCCACGAACACCACGACCACGGGCATGCGCACGGTCACGACCTCAACCTGCGCTCGGCCTACGTGCACGTGCTGGCCGACGCCGCCACCTCGGTGCTGGCCATCGTCGCCCTGCTCGGCGGCAAGCTGCTCGGCCTGACCTGGCTGGACCCGGTGATGGGCCTGGTTGGCGCCGTACTGGTCACGGTGTGGGCGGTCGGCCTGCTGCGCGACAGCGGCCGCATCCTGCTCGACGCGCAGATGGACGCGCCGGTGGTGGCCGAAGTACGCGAAGTGATCGAACAGGGCCCGTGGCCGGCACGCCTGGCCGACCTGCACGTCTGGCAGGTCGGTCGTGGCAAGTACGCGGTCAGCGCCAGCGTGGTCACCAGTGACGCCACGCTGGATGCCGATACCGTGCGCAACGCCCTGGCCATCCACGAAGAACTGGTGCATGTAACGGTGGAGATCCACCGCAGCTGATTTTGTCCGACTGCCGTCGCACTTGTAGAGCCGAGCCATGCTCGGCTGCCGCAGGCCATCAGCCGAGCATGGCTCGGCTCTACAGTCAGAGCTTCAGCATCATCCGCAGCAGGTACATCAGCAGCGGCAGCGCGCTCAGCACCGCACCGCTGATGCCGATCCATGGCCAGCGCTCGCCACGCACGCGCGCGGCCACTGCCAGGCCGCCGCCCACCAAGGCCGCGCCCAGCACGCCCACGCCCAGCCCAGCGGCCATGCCATTGCCACCGGCAGCGACTGCCGCCTGCGCCGCCACGGTGCCTGCCCCCCACCCCACAGCAATCCCCAGCCAACTGGCCACGCCGCACCACGGTGCCTTGCCCTGCGCCATCCGAAAACCCCTGTGTCCTTGCCGAATTTCTGTACGGGCCACGCCCGCGTGCTGCCTACACTAGCCGCACCTGCCCTGTAGGGACATCCCATGCGCACGCTCCACCTGCTGCTGCCCGGTGCCCTCCTGCTGCTCACTGCCTGCGGCGACGATGCGCGGCTTCCCTTCTCCGCCGACCCATTGCAGGGCTGCTTCGCCACCGGCGCGCGCAAGCCCGCCGACTTCCGCATCGACAAGGAAGGCGGCCAGTACTTCGTTTCCTTCAGCCGTGGCGAGCAGTGGCAGCGCGAACCGAACGCCCTGCACAAGGCCACGTCCAGCGAGATCAGCCGCTACTTTCGCGACGACGCCGACCAGATCGACAGTGCCCTGATCCGCATGTCCGGCGGCTTCGGCATCTTCCACTTCAACAAGGGCGCGACGCTGAAGGGCAAGGCCAGCGACAGCGACTACATGGCGCTGATGCTGATCGGGGCTGGGCCGGTGTATGCGGTGAAGTGCGATTGAACTGTAGAGCCGAGCCCACGCTCGGCTACGTTTGCAGTAGATCCACGCCATGCGTGGATGCAGGCATGGTGGAGCCTAGGGCGGGCTCGGCTCTACAACAGCTGCGGTACCATGCCCTCCCCCGAACCGCCCCGGTACCCGCCGTGCCCCATTACACCGGCCCCCTGCTGACCCGCGACAGCGCCGATACCCTGCGCCGTGCCCATGAAAAGGGCGCCGCCGACTGGCAGGGCTCGCTCGACCTCGGGCGCAGCCAGGACAGCGTGGCGCTCGATGCGGACGGCTTCCACTTCCGGGGCCAGCCCTATCCCTGGCCGGGCAAGCTGAAGGACCGCACGCTGTACTACTGGGATGGCGAGGACTTCGCGCCGATCTCGCGCTACAGCGGCTCGCTGATCAAGCTGGTGCCGACCGAATGGGGCGCACCGACCTTCGAGATCGACGGCATCAAGATGCTGCCGACCTCGAAGCTGTCGCCATTCGAGGATGCACGCCGCAAGGTGGAGCTGGTCGCCCCGGCCGGCAAGGTCATCCTCGATACCTGCGGTGGCCTCGGCTACTTCGCCGCCTGTGCGCTGGAAGCCGGTGTCGGCCAGATCCGCTCGTTCGAGAAGAACACCGATGTGATGTGGCTGCGCACGCTCAACCCGTGGTCGCCGGATCCGGACTCGGCTGCCGCCGGTGGCCGCCTGCAGTTCAGCCACGGTGACGTCTCGCAGCAGATCGAACAGGTGGCCAGCAACAGTGTCGACGCAATCCTGCACGACCCCCCGCGCTTCGGCATCGCCGGCGAGCTGTACTCACAGGTGTTCTACGACCACCTCGCCCGCGTGATCCGCAAGGGCGGCCGCCTGTTCCACTACACCGGTGCGCCGAACAAGCTGACCAGCGGCCGCGACGTGCCGCGCGAAGTGGCCAAGCGCCTGGAAAAGGCCGGTTTCAAGGCCGAACTGGCGCTGGACGGCGTGCTGGCCGTCAAGCGCTGAGCCTTACTCCGAATCGACCTTGGCCAGCTTCATCACCCACGCCGGCACCTCGGGCTCGCCGGCGTAGAAGTCCTTCGGCTTGTTCTCCGCCATCGCCCAGCGGTGCAGCCAGCTCGGGCCATAGCGGCCGTTGTAGCCCTCGGCACCCCGCGCATAGGCCGGGTCACGCATCGCCTCGTCCAGCGAAATGAAGCGATAGCCGCGGCGCTTCGTGGCCGCCACCAGTTCGGCGAAGGTGGCCGCGTTGAGCTCATTGGCGTGCATCAGCCACACCTGCGGCAGCGCGTACCCCAGCAGCGCCTGCGACTGTTTCTCGTAATAGTCCAGCTTGTTCAGCATGTACGGCACGTAGCCCTTGCGCAGCTGCGCCAGCGTCGCCGCGCGCGAGGGCGAGTCCGCCTGCTCGTTCATCACGTTGGCGTAGGCGAACGCCCACACCCACTCACCGTTGTCCACCGTCACCGGTGCCACGCGGTAGCCATGCTGCTTGAAGAACACATCCATCTGCACGCGCTCATCCGCGGTGCGCCCGGCACGCAGGTAAGGGTGGCGCATCCACTGCGGCGCCTGCCCCTCCTCGGCCAGCAGCGGCCGCAGCACCGTCTCGCCGCGCAGGAAATCCTGCTGGAACGCCGCCAGGCCCTTCGCATTCAGATCCATGTGCGAGTAGGTGTGGTTGCCCAGCACATAGCCGGCATCACGCCAGTCGCGCAGCATCTGCACCCGCGCCGGCTGCACCTGTCCCTCCACCTCAAGCTTGTTCTCGTTGACGAAGCCGACCACCGGCACGCCCGCCTGGTGCAGCTGGGCCATCAACGCCTCATGCCGCGCCTGCAGGTCCGGCGGCACGATCTGGTCAAGCCGTGCCCATGGCAGGTCATCGATGGTCACCGCGATACGGCGGTCCACCTCGGCGGCATGCACCGCCAGCGACAACAGCAACAACGGCAACGCACGCAGCAACAAGCGCATCGGGTCTTCCCTGGAGTGGCGAGGCGTCGACTGTAGCGCGATTGCCGCACGCCGCCGAGCGTGCTCAGCCCGCCCGGGCCCGCGCGATCGCACGCCACAGGGCAACGCCGCCGGCCATCGCGGCCAACAACAGCACCGTCAACACCAGCGCCAGATCATCCGGATTACGCAGCAGTGGCGCGTTCACCCGCGTCAGGATGTGGAACACCACGCGCTGCGCCTGCTCCAGCGGTACATCGCCCTCCGACACCAGCTCCACCAGGCACGCCGTGGGTGACAGCCGCGCCACATTGCTCCACGCATCCTCGTACAGGTGCAGCACCCATCCGGCCAAAGCCAGTGCGCCACCGTGCAGCACCATAAGCGCCACGTTCGCCGTGCGCAGCCGATCGCGCAGCCACAGCGCACGGCTTGCGCATACGGCCATGGCCCCCAGCAAGGCCAGCACCAGGCCTACCCATGGAATCCAGCCCAGGGGTTGCCAGTCATCCAGTGCGCCCGCACGCGCCATCACCTGTTCGGCAACCTGCAATCGCGCCTGCGCGTCCGGGCCCCCACAGGCCACCGTCACCGGCTCCAGCAACAGCTCCACGCGGTAATGGAAGAAGCCGGCAGCCAGCACCACAGACAGCAGCGCGACCCACTGGAGCATCAACAGGATCGGCCCCTGCCCACAGATGCGGCGGATTCGGGAAGTGGCGGCGCTCATCGGTTCATCCATGACAGCAAAGAGCCATCCTAACCAAGCGCTTCGCACGTGTCGGCTGGCGGATGCGACACGCACCGCGCAGCGCCGTTACGATGACGAGGTTGATTGAATCCGTGTGTGCCAAGCAGGATGTTCCCGATGGTGATGCTGTATCTGGTGGTACGAACGCTGCTGCCACTGCTGGCGTTCGTGCTCGCATGGTGGCTGCTCTCGCGCCTGATCAATGCGCGCGTCGCCCGGATGCCACGCGTCCCGTTGAACCTGCCGGAGCACAGCAGCAGCCCCCGCAGGAAGGATCGACGCATCTACGCGCGCAAGCTGCGGCGCAAGCCGGGCCTGCGCACGGCAACCCGCGCCGCCACCGCACCCCGCAGCTGGCACGTCGCCGCGGCCATCCTCTCGCTGATGGCGCTGATCGCCACCGTGCTGGTCATCCCCGATGGCGCACGCTTCCAGGTGATGGTGGACAATCTCACCGGTTATGCGGGAACCGTCGTCGAGGCGCAGGTTCCCGTGGCCGCACAGCCCGTCGTGCTGCAGGCATGGCAACCCGCGCTCGCACAGCTGGGGCGGCCCACGGCGATGCGCTACCCGATCGGTCGCACCGGCGGTGAGCATGAAGCCCATGCGGTCGTGCCCGTGCAGGTCCGGCAGCAGGGCGACCGCCTGCAGGTGGCCATCGCGCTGCCGTTGGACACCGAAATGCTGCGTGCGGAACTGGCACGGCTGGCCGGGTTGCCAATCGAGGCCATTGACGTACAGCAACGCGAGGTTGCGCCATGGAGGGAGTCGGGCTGGCAGCCACTGCCCGGCCCTTAGCGCCGAGCCCATGCTCCGCTGCCCTTTGCCCCTTCTCCGGCTGGCACGCGCCCCGCGCGCCAGCCGAGCATCGGCTCGGCGCTACACCAGGCCCACAGCCAGCCTTTGAATCACGACCCACGCGGCAGCTTCGCCGCCCACATGTTGTCGACCAGGTTGGGATAGCGCCGCCCGTTCTCCTCGGCACGTTGCCGTGCCGCCGCCTTCTGCGCATCCGATAGCGGTTGCGACGTCTGGCCCTTGGGGTTGGGCTTCTTCCATGGGGGGGTCCTGGTCTGGCGCATGGCCTCAGCTTAGCGCTTCAGGAAGTTCAGCAGGGCCAGATTGAAGCGGTCGGCGTGGCTGGTGTTGCAGCCATGTGGCGCGCCTTCCAGGATCACCACTTCGCTGCCTTTGATGGCCTTGTGGGTACGCTGGCCGGAGCCCTCGAACGGCACGATGGCATCGCTGTCACCGTGCAGGATCAAGGTCGGCACCGTGATCTTTTTCAGGTCATCCCGAAAATCAGTAGTGGCAAACGCGTGCATGCAGCCCAGTGCCGCCGTCTGGTCGGATTGATGGCACAGCGCGATCGCCGCCTGGCGCGTTTCTTCGGTCACCATCAGCTGGCCATTGGCGCTGAAGAAGTCGCGGGTGAAGCCATCGAAGAACGCCTCGCGGTCTTTCTCCAATCCGCTGCGCATTTCATCGGCCTTGTCCTGGGTCAGCGGCCCCTCCGGGTTGTCGTCACTGCGCAGCAGGAACGGCGGCACCGCCGCAGCGAACACCACACTGTGCAGGCAATCCTGGCCGTGGTTGGCCACGTAGCGCGCCACCTCGCCACCGCCCATCGAGAAACCGACCAGGGTGACATCGCGCAGGTCACGTTCCTCGATCAACCCCGCCAGGTCCGCCGCGAGGGTGTCGTAGTCATAGCCCTCGGCCGGTTTGTCGGAGCGGCCGAAACCGCGCCGGTCGTAGCTGATCACGCGGTGCTGGGCATCGCGCAGGATCGCCACCTGGGTCTTCCAGGCATCGGCAGACAGCGGCCAGCCGTGGATCAGGATCACCGGGCGGCCGTCGCCACCGGTATCTTCAACATGCAGGCGGATGCGGGAAGCAGGCATGGGCGCTCCTGTGGAAGGGGAGGAGTGCAGGCTAGCGGCCGCGTCCTGTGGCAGCCGTGAGGGAATCACGCCCGCCCGTGACATCGCCTGCACATGCCGCAACGCGAAGCCGCACCGGCAATCGCGGCCTTCGCACCCCGCCTTCCCGGTTTCGTCGCAGCGCCGTACCGCCGCGGTCAGCGGCATGCCAGCCTGCGCAGACCATCCCCGGGAGTCTTGCCATGCTGCTGCTCACCCTGCCCTTGCTGGCCGCCGGCCTCGCCGCCGCACCGTCGCCCGTCGATGACCTGCGCGAACAGATCCGCCAGGCCGACAGCCAGTTGTTCGCCGTCGCCTTCGAGGCCTGCGACGCCGACAAGGCCGCCGCGATGACCACCGAAGACATGGAGTTCTTCCATGACAAGGACGGCAAGTCGGCCAGCAACCGCGAGGATTTCCGCCGCAGCGTGGCCAACCTGTGCGACAACGCGCGCAAGGACGGCTGGCGCCTGCGGCGCGAGCTGGTGGACTCCTCGCTGCAGGTATTCCCGCTGCACGACGAGCGGGCGCTGGAAATCGGCGACCACCGCTTCCACGAGCGCGGCAAGGACGGCGTGGAGCACTGGGTCGGCCAGGCCCGTTTCATCCAGGTCTGGCGCCGCGTGGACGGGCGCTGGCTGGCCGAACGGGTGATCAGCTATGACCACCGGCCGGCGGACTGACCTTTCCGGCGCCCTTCACCGGCCGGATCTATACTGGCGGGGTTCACCCCGACCCACCGCTACCGTTCGATCGCCATGGCAGAGATCACCCCCAACCACCCCGACTACGGCCTCAACCAGCAGGTCCGTCAGGGCGTGGCCGCACTGGACGCCCAGCATGGACGTCCGTTCGACCAGACCAGCGAACGCCTGACCGCCAGCCTGACTGTGCTGGCCCGCGAGCAGGGCCTGCAGCAGGTCGACCACGTGCTGGTCAGCAACGCCACGGCCCAGCACCCGGCCGGGCACAACGTCTTCGTGGTGCAGGGCGACCCGGCCAATCCGGCGCACCTGCGCGCGATGATGCCGACGGCTGTGGCGATACAGACGCCGGTGGAGCAGTCGATGCAGAAATTGGGGTTGGCTTCGCAGCAGCCGGCCGTGGGGTTAGTGCCCGAACAGCAGGCCCGTGAGCAGGAGCAGCAGCAGAACCCGGCACACCGTCTGGGCTGAGCCGCCTCCAGCGTTGTTGGCGGAGCGGCGCAAGTCTCTGATCATTTTCCCGACAGAGGGTCCGCGTGGACCCGCAGCTGTGCCGGGCAATGCTGGAGCAAGAGGGTGGGCTGCACCGTGCGCACATCCAGGCGGTAGCGGGCATCGGTTTCCATCGGCAGGGTGACGATGTTCAACCTGTATCGGCTGGCGTCCATCGATACCTGATGCGCATAGCGCCAGTCTGCCGATGCATGCCATTCGGGTAGCGGCTGACCCAGATTGCGCGCCCTTGCCTGATGGACATCAGACGTTGCAACGTCCTGCCAGGCACCTGCGACCCAGCGCTGCAGGGACAGCTGGAAGGGAACATGAACAGTGTCCATGTCAAGCCCACTGTCAGGCCCGGGGCCATGTCGCTGCACCTCAAGATCCAGCACGTAGGGTCGACCCGGATAGAAACTGCGGGGATTCGTCTCGAACTGGAACCGCACCGTCTGGCCTGGCTCGGCAAGGTTGATCGGCTTGACCAGATCCAGCGGCTCCGGTGCATCCGGTATGCGGCTGCTGCAGGCGCCGAGTGCACCCACCAGCGTGAAGATCAGGCCGGCGCGCAGCCAGCGGTGGATACCCAGCATGATGAAGACCCTTTGGCGTCCTGCCATGAAGTACCTATCCTGGCGAGCGACCAGTGGCGTAGCAACCAGGCGATTGATTACTTTCCAGCGGGTCGGGCGGCATGGATCCGAAAACGGGCCGAGTAGCCCTGCAGTGCCTCGGTCCTCTGCACCGTACGCACGTCCACGCGGTAGCGGGAGTCAATTTCCATTGGCAGAGCAACCAGGCTCAGCGTGTACTGGCCATCACTGCCCATGTGCGGCGACGTATACCGCCATTCGCTGGATGCATGCCATTCCGGAAGCTGCTCACCGGCATTGAGCACCCCGGCTTGATAGCTGTCGTAGGTGGGAACATCCTTCCAGGCATCAGCACGCCATTGCTGCAGGGTCACCTCGAACGGGATCCGCATTGTGCCCACGTCAGGCTCGTCGGGCTTTCGCGTCTCTTGGCGCTGCAACTCCAGCTCCAGCGCATACGTGCGACCCGGGTGGAAGTTGCGGGCATTCGTCTCGAACTCGAACCGCACCGCCTGGTCGGACTCGGCCACGTTGATCGGCTTGACCAGATCCAGCGGCTCCGGTGCATCCGGTATGCGGCTGCAGGCGCCGAGTGCACCCACCAGCGTGAAGACCAGGCCGACGCGCAGCCAGCGGCGGATAGCCAGCATGATTCAGATCCTTTGGCTCCCTGCCATGGGGTTCAACCCTAGCGGGCAGCCTCTTGCACTGCAACCGGGCAAAGAAAAAGGCAGAGCCTGCGCCCTGCCTTCCTCATGCGACGCGCGACGGCGCGGGGCCTTGCGTCAGCGCCTTACAGCTGGATGCGCGCCACGCTCTCGTCAGCGCCCTTGTCATCCTTCTCGCCGTTCTTGATGCTCACGAACAGCACGTTGTTCTTCGCATCCAGCGCCAGGCTGTTCGGGTGGGTCGGCACCTTGTAGGTCGCCACCTTCTGGTAGCTGTCACTGTTGTACACGGTAACCGTACCGGCTTCGCGGTTGGTCACGTACAGGCGCTTGCGCGGTGCATCCAGCAGGATGCCCAGCGGGCCGGCATCGGTCGGGATGCTGGCCAGTTCCCTGCCGGTGCTGCGGTCGAGCACCAGTACGCGCTGGCCCGGGTGCTTGCTGACCAGGCCGCTGCTCTTGGCCTGGTAGCCACGCAGGAATTCCGAGCCCTGGTCGGTCACGAACAGGCGCTTGCCGGCCGGGTCCAGCGCGATGTTCATCGGCTGCTCGGCAGCGATCTTATGCTGCGCCACCACCTTGTTCGAATCGGTGCCCACCACCACCAGGTCGGCCAGCAGGTTGCTGGTGTAGACGCGCTTGTTGGCCGCATCCAGCGCCAGGCCCGGTGCCTTGGCATTGCCCAGACCATCGATGGTGTTGATCACCTTCAGCGTGGTGGTATCGATCACGAACAGCACGCTGCTCACGTCCGGCTGGCTGCTGTGGCCGGTCACGTACAGGCGGTTGGCCGCGCTGTCGACCACCAGCTCGCGCAGGTCGTGGGTGTAGGCAGCCTTGCCGTCCTTGCCGGTCTTCTTCTCCATCAGCTGGATGGTGCCGACGGCCTTGTTCTGCGCGGTGTCGACCACGGTCACCGACAGGTCCACGGTGTTGCCCACGTACAGGCGGTTGTGGGCGTCATCCAGCACCACGCCGAAGGCTTTGCGCTCCAGCGGGATGCGGGTTTCCACGGCCAGCGTGGCCGGGTTCAGGCGCAGCACCTGGGCCGGGCCGGCGTCATCGCCGAAACCGCCGGAGGAGGCCACGAACACGGCGTTCTGTTTCGGGCTGTAGGCCAGCTCGTACAGGCCCTTGGCCACGGCCTGGCGCTGCACGGCGGCGGTGGCGCTGGCGGCGGGCGCATTGTCAGCGAATGCAGAAGGCGCGCCGAGGCTGAGCGAAACGGCAACGGCCAGGGCGACCGAGCGGAAGAGAGGAGTACGGAACATGCGAGCGTCCTTGAATGGGCACGGGAAGGTGTCCTGGCTCGCTGGGCCGTACTGCGACGGCCCGACCTGCATCTGTCTGCGCGGGTGGGCTGGCTGGGGTTGCCGGGGAATGGTAGCAGGTGGGGGGCGTGGCGTGCGCCGGCATGGCCGACGTTCGACCTTGGCGCTGCCCGCCGGCTATGCCATCCGTGGGCCGTGGCTCTGTTGCAGTTGCAGCTCTTCCTGCAGGCGCTGCACATCGCGCTGCGGCAGGTTCTGCTGCAACTGCGCGACCCGTTCGAACGAGGCCTCCACCGGTGCCTGCGCTGCCAGCTCCGCCGGCATGCTGGCGCGCTGGTGCGCCGGGTCACCGCGGTCACCCTGCACGATGAACAGCTTCGGCGCGGTATCACCGCGCTGCTCGCCCAGCACCACTTCGTCCACGCGCGAGAACTGCTGCTCCTTCGACAGCGCGAGGAGGCTGGCACTGACATTGCCGTTGCGTGCACCGAAAGCGCCGAGGTCGGCCACCTGCTGGTGGATCTGGTTGAGGCGGGCATGATCCTCGTGCGCCGGGTCTGCGGGCGTGCCGCTTGCCGCGAGGGTGCTGTTGCCGCGCCACTGCTCGCCGTTCTCGGTGAACATCCACTCGCGGAACGTCTGCTTCGGCATCGGGTTCCACTGCACCCCGTCCAGCTCGCTGCCCTTCACCTGCTGCGGAATGGCGTTGACGGCGCGGATGTTGTCCAGGACCCTGGTGGCGCCCTCGTAATTGGTGATCTCCCCGGCCAGCCCAACCGGACGCAGGCCAGCGTGGTTCAGGGCACCCCAGGCGAAATCGGTGCAGGCGTTGGAGAAGAAGTCGTAGTTCATGTCGAACCCGTGCTTCTTCGGGTCTGCCGAGAACTCGAGGATGCGGTCGTACTGCGCCTTGCTGATCTCGATCGTGCGCTCGAAGCGGGGCTTGTCGTAGACCGACACGTCCATGTCATCGACTTTGCCCCTGTTCGGCTCGTCCTTGGTGCCTGCGTGGGTGAAACCAATGCTCTCCGGCAAGGGTTCACCCGAACGGCGCAGCGACAGGAACATGTGCCCCGCGAACGAAGGCTCCAGCAGAAACCTGTTTCCCTCGGCATCACGGCCGTAGCGCGGCGTGCCGGGGGCCGCCAGATGGATGGTTACGCTGTAGCGTTCGGCATCGTCCTTGTGCATGTCTACTTTCCTAGTGATTGGTAGCCAACGATCAATTCTGCTTTCAGGCCATCCAGCTGGGGTCGATCCTCCACAAGGTCGACCCGCAGAACGTAGCGCCCGGGTGCAATGCCTCCGACCTGCGCCAGCTGCAGCGTGCGATAGAGCACGTCTTCAGAGTACAACCCGGCCTCGGCCAAGCTATTGATGTCCACACTCCCCGTCGTCAGGTCTGTGACCACGCCATCATCGGCGATCTTCTGCGAGTCGCGTCCATCGCGGGTACGCTGCCAGAGCTGTACATGACGAGCCGAGCTGCCATCAATCCGCTCCAGGCGCAGCCGCGCTGGCAAACGTCCGAGAGTGATCTTCTCCGAAGCATCCAGCAGCCGTCGCGCGTCGGTATCCTGCAGCCGCAACCCGATGTTCAGAATCGGAATGGCCGGCTTCTGGGGTGCCGGCAAATCAAACGTGACCTCGGCAATCCGACCGGCCTTCTGCAACTGCACGGCCCGCGTGAACGGCACAACTGTGCGGGACTCGGCCTGTGCGCGCGTCAGCGGGGGCGGCGCAACCTCAGGCGCTGGTGACGCACGGCATGCCGCCAGCGCGCCTAGCACCGCCAGTACCACCGCCCCCCGCCGCAGTGGCCGCGTCATTGCTCCTTCAACCGCAGCGAATCGGCCACATCCGTCTTGGCCGCCACTTCGGTGGCGATGCTGGCGCGGCGGTGCCCGGGGTCGTTGCGGTCGCCCTGCACGATGAAGATGCTCTCTGCCGCATGGCTGCTTTGGGTCGGCCGACTGAGCAGCACGTGGTCCACGCGCGAGAGATTGTTCTGCTTGGCCAGCACCAGCAGGCTCGCGCTGATGCGCTGGCTGGCCGCATCGAACGGGCGGCCGTGCGCGGCATCCAGTTCGGCCACTTTCTGGATCAGCTGCGAGAACAGGCGATGGTCCGGATGTGAGGGGTCCAGCAGCGTGCCGGCCACTTCGATCGGCGTCGGTGGCGGCTCATCGCTGGCGCGGTCACCCTGGCGATGGTGCTCGGCCTCGCGCTCGGGCATCGCGTGATGGGTTTCGGCATTCAGGTCGCTGCCCGGGAACGGCGCGGCAATGCACTGGATTTCCGGCAGGTTGAACAGCACCGCGAACTCGCCCAGGTTGCTGCCGCCATCCAGCGGCGCCGGCAGCGGATGCAGGCCCGCGTAATGCAGCGCCGCCCAGACGAAATCGCTGCAGCGATTGATGGTGGCCGGGCGATCCACATCAAATTCGAACTCGGCCGGTTCCTCAGCGAAATCACGCAGGCCGCCGTAATGCTCCTCGGTGATTTCCAGGGTGCGGCTGTAGTACGGGTCCAGATGCTCGTCCGCATCATCGTGGCGAACCTGCGCGTACTGCACGCCGGAGCGGGTTTCGCCCGGCGCCTGGCGCGGCGGTGCGAAGCCGTAGCTGTGTGCCTCGTCGCCTGCTGCCACCTGCAGGTACATGTGGCCGCGCGGCGAGATGCCCCCGCTCTTCAGCGGGGTGCCGGGGGCGGCCAGGTACAGCGTTGCGGTGTAGCGTGTTGCCTGCTCCATGCCTGTTCAGCCTTGATGGGTGCTGCGGTCCTGGCTGGATGATGGCATAGGTGGGATGGGGGGGCAGGTGGAGGAAGAGAGGGCGTCGATCGCGACTTGCTGAATATGTGAGCCAGCATGCAGTAATGGACCCGGGCGCAAGCAAGGTCGCCGCAGCGACTGGAGCTTGCCATTCCACCGTTCTATAGTCGTTTCGATCATGCAAGGGAATCGCCCATGAGCAGAGCACCGGCTTGCCGGCTTGCCTCCTTCGCTCTGGTGGCCGTGCTGAGCACCACCGCCTGCGCGAAGGGCCCATCCACGGAAGAGGACCCGAACGGAACCCCCATGCGCGAAAGCGCAACCAGCCCACGCACGGTGGGCGGACAGACCTACACGACGCAGCCCGTGGAGGCTCGGCTTGGCCCGCACCGCTTCATGTTCCCGGCCAACCTCTACTACAACCAGACTGGTCCCCTGGCCGATGGGGGCGTCATGCTCACGGTGTTCTGGCCTGATTTCGATGCAGCGCCTCCTGGTGATCGCCCGGTACGCAGCACGCAGGACAGCCGGCGGCAGATGCTGGTCGAGCTTAGATACATCGATCGCGTTCCCATCCAGAACTATCTGGCACGTCGGTCCAGTAGTGAAGCCACCAGCGCGCCGGGATCGCTGGAGCGAAGGGACCCGGTAGAAAACCTCGCGCTACGCGTTGCACAACCCGAACGCTGGGGTCTGACGCCCTATGCGATTGACCTATCGTTGATGGAAGCCTATGCAAAGGACTCGGAGGCTGCGCTGGACAGGCCTTACGTGCACAACCCAGGAATGGAACCAGACTGGTATGTGACCCGCTCGACGGAGGGCCAACTGACAACGTTCATCAGCTGCGACCCGGCAGACCGCATTCCTGACGGACTTGTCGTTCAGGGAAAGACACTTGAACGCGCCGGCGAGGGCCAGATCGCAATGTGCCGCCATTCTATCGTGGATGTGGGCGATAGCATCGCCATCGAGATGAACTATGCACGCGTCATGCTGAGCGACTGGCAGCGCCTGGAAACCAGCGTGCGTGATCTTCTGAGCCGCTATCGCGTTCAATCGCAATGAATGGAGATCCCGGCGTTCTTCATCCGGGTCGTACAGTACCTTCAACACCGTCAGGGACTCACCGATGGGCATCACAACGAAGGAGGCTTCGGCTTTGCTCTCCGCCATCATGACCAGATTGCTTCGGCCGCAGCTACCTCAAGCTATGCCGCGCGCAGCTCACATTGGTGCTCTTTTCGGACTGTCAGCCATGCTCACGCTAACATCTGCATGTGCACAATCGCCCGATACGTCTGCCGTCAATGAACGTGCCGCTGCCGCAGATACGCACCCTGCCCGCATCTCCATGACCGAGCTGCAGAAGCGGATTCTCGCCTATGCGGATTTGCTCAGGTCACCGGCGGATATCAGTCCGGACAAGTTCGGCACGGCGATCGGTGTCTCGCTTGTGCCAGACGAAAAGGTCAGCATCAGGCACATCGCAAAGGACCTGGCAACGACGGACGGCTACAACTATGGGGCGTCTTATCTGTCGGTTGAGTCGGCACGTGAGTTTCCCAGCCAAGAGGTGATCTTCTATCAGCTGGGCAAGCAGCCAGTGACGGATGCTCCGAATGGCGTGTGCTACTGGGAAGCCGAAAGTGCCGGACGAGCCCTCGAAGCCCTCGGATACAGGACCGGAGGAGAAGTGCCATTTCAGAGAGGGGGCATCAGGCAGTATCGGCGCCCAATCACCGGTGGTAGCCAGGGTATGGATACCAGCCTGTTGACCTATCGTTCCGATGAAGGTGATACAGCGAGAACCTGCGTCTACGCGGTCCAGTTCGGAGGGGGAGACAGATGAATACGATCCCCCTCTATCGGAAGATTGTCGCGCCGATTTGCCCGTTACACTCGGCGTGCCGGCAGTGGCGAGGCTGCCTTATTTGGGCCTGCGCAAGTAGGCAACCCGCAGTTCCGGCGCTTTCCATGTGGCGTCATCTTCAGCCCTTCCTGCAGGTCGCCAGTGCAGCGCGTGCCTGGCTCATCACATGCTCGCCGCACGAATCTGTATCTCGTGCTGCACCCGCTGGTCTTCCAGCTGCTGGTCCATCTGATTCGCAAGCGCACGCTGATGCGCTTCACGGCTGACAGAGTCGAACTGTTGCAGTGACTCTTCAACTGATGTCTGCGCCGCCAGCTCGGTCGGCATCGCAGCGCGCTGATGCGCCGGATTGCTCGGTTCGCCCTGCACCACGAACAGCATGTGCCCGGCCGGATGTTCACTCGTAGCGTTGCTCACCAGCACATGGTCCACCCGTTCCAGGTCGTTGTCCTTGGCCAGTACCAGAAGGCTGGCGGTCATGCGTTCGCTGACTTCATCGAAGCTGCGGCCGTGCTTGGCGTCCAGCGCTTCCACGCCCTCACGGATCTGCTGATACAGCGCGTGATCGGGGTGGCCGGGCTGCGTGGGGTCCTGCAGCGCCCGGTTCGGGCCCGATGCCTCATCCGGTGCGGGCGCGGCCGGTTCAGGGCCTGGCGCTGTCGTGGGCTCGGCGGGAACAGTGACAGCCGCAGTGACGGGCTGGTGGTCACCCAACGGAGCCGGTTCGGGCTCTGGCACGTGTTGTGGCGCTTCCTGCTCCAAAGGCCATGGATCGCGCGAAGGCTCAGCAGGCAGCGGCTCCTTGAAGGGCGCCGGTTCCACCTCCTGCACTGCCATGTCCTGCTTTGGAGTGGGAGCAACCGCAGGCACCGGGGCTATCCGTTCCGGCTCCGATGCCTGCTCTGTGCGCTGAGTGGGCACCGTCTGCGTTGCCGCTGCCAGAGGCGTGGCAGCGTCTGGCGTCGCGTGCTCAGGTGCGGCCGTGGGCGCCTGCGTAAGCCCCACGGGCTCCGGCGTCTGTGAGGCGGTACGGTTTTCGGGGGGCGCCTCGCTGTTTGGATGGAGCTGAGGTTCGGGCTCCGCCTCACGCCGCGGCGGTTCGCGCTGCTCGGCGTACCGCTGTGGCTCGGGCTTATCCTGCGGCGCGGGCGTAGGCGGCGGCGTGACCGCTACCGCTGGCGGCGCCGCCGCAACCGGTGCAGGCGCGATGGGCTGCGCAGTGGCCGGCTCTTCAGGCCGCACTTCCACGTTCCCATCCTGCTCAGATGGCTTGCCGCCATGTGCCACCTGCGCGGCCGCTCGTGCAGCCTGTCCTGCATCCACCTGCGCAGCACCCAGCCGATTTGCCTCCTGCATTGCCTGCCGGTACGCCTCCTGCTCACTCGCCGACAGCGCGGCAATGCGTAGCTCGGGCGAGTCCGGCAACGGCGCCTGCTCATTGGCACGCGCCCGCACCTCATTCCACGCTGCCTGCAGCTCCTGCGTGCTGGTAGTCGCGACCGTACGCGCCACGCCATCCTGGCCTACCTGGTAATGGGTGATGGGCCGGGACGCGCCCGCGTTGCCCTCGGCTACAGGCCCCAGTTCCTGCAGCGTGGGACCCGTAATGCCGTGCTGCTCGCGCGTGCGCGCCGTGGCCAGCGCAATGGCCTGCTCCCACGCCGGGGTCAGCGCAACGCCCGCAGCGTAGTAGCTGTGGCGCAGCTCGTTCTGGTTCACTTCCGCCGCCGACGGCAATGGCCGCGCGTCCAATGCGGCGATGGTCTGGTTGAACTGATCGAGCGACGGCTGCTGGATGGTGCGGGTCAGTTCCAGCTCCAGCGCCATGTTCCCCTGCGCGATCTGGCCAGCATGGTGCCATTGCCCTGCTTCGTCGCGCTGGTAGAGCTGGTTGTCCGAGCCCTGGACGGCGTCGGGCTTGGCACGGGCCTGCTCCACTGCTTCCGGCACCAACGGCACGAAGTCGCTGGCACGGGTAGCGGCGTAGGTCTCTAGATAGCTGGCGGCAATGGCGGCCTTGCCGTTGGCGATGTTGTTCTCGATGCGCTGCACCGCCTCGCGGTTCAACTCGTTGGCGCGCTCGGGGCTGGCGGTCTGCGTCTCATACACACCCCGGTCGTTGGCGCCGGACACGCCAACCTTGACCTGCCGCATCCACTGTTGGGTCTGCGCATCGCGGTGCCAGTTGGGATTGTCCAGACGGCCCTCGCCGTCCTTTGCCGGGATACTGAAAGGATCCTGCGGCGGCATTGCCTTGCCCAGCGCCAGCTCTACCGCTTTTACATGGGCGTATGCGCCCAGCTCGCGGGCCTTCTCGTAACTGGCACCCACGCTACGCTCAGCCGGATTGCCCAGGCCATCGCCCGCGCTGTCCATGACCGCCTGGCGCTGCCAGTTGAGGCCATCGAACTGCCACGTGACGCCGGCCTTGTCGGTCTGCCGGTAAATGGCGCGGTTGTCGAGCAGATCGGCGCCCTTGTCGAACGCCTTGCTCATCAGCAGGGCATCGCCCGCGACGATGGCCGCAGGGACGAAACTCGACGTGCCGATCACCGACGCCGTGGCCATGCCACCGATCCAGCCACCGCCGTTGCGTGCCAGGGCGTGGGTGAGCTCGGACTGAGCGGCGGTGCCGTTGCCCTCTTCCAGCAACTGCGAGGTGCGACGGGCGGTGATGACGGCGTCGGCGCCGGAGGCGAGCAGGCCGCCGGAGCGGATCAGTTGGCTGGTGGAGGCTTCGCCGAGGAGGATGCTGGAAGTTGCAAATCCTCGCTGACCTTGCGGGATGCGCAATGGGTCTGCCGCTTCCTTACCCAGAGCATTCTCGACTACCAAGACTCCCTCTGAGGATATGCTCAGCCTGCCACCGTGGTAGGCGCTGGAGATTGCCTCCGAAAGGCCTTGACGCTGCAACTCCGCTCCACCTCCACGTGTTAGGGGATTGGGAGATGACTGAACGTGCCGGAGCGTGGCCACTACACGATGCTCCGAATGGGTAACACCCGCCCAGCCGCTATCGATCGGCGTGAAGCTCCTAAGCTGTTGAAGCTGGGCGGCGTTTAACTGGCCATAACGGGCTTCGTTGAAGAAGAAGCTCTGAACTTGCGGCCGAATATCGTCAGGCTTCAGACCATAGGGAGCGTTGGTGTAGAGATCACCATTGATCAGGCCGACCCGTACCGTGTCGCGCAGTGCCTCTATCCGCCCGGAAATCCGCGCCTGTGCGGCAGCGTCTCCGTTGAACGCGGCCACTCCGTCGGGCGTCTGCTCCAGTCGACGCAAACGTTGCAGAAGTCCAATCTGATAGTCGGCGATAGGGCCACCGCTGTGCGGAGTAACTCCCAGAGATTGAGCGAACGCCGGATCAGCTGGGAGAAAAATCCGATTCTCCGGAGCGTGGATATCAAAATGACCGGTGTCGGCGAGCATCCTGAGCAGCGGACTACGCGCCAGTGTGCGCTGCTCGATGGCGTGATGGTCTTGAAAGTGAGGTCCATTGCGAGGCATCGATCAGGCTCCTTCCTGCTCAGCAGCTGCAAAGCGGCTAGATATCTGCAGCGTCAATAAACCACATGCCATCGGCATCATTGTCAGTAGCCACGCCAGCGCTTTCCACTGCGTCTTTGAACACGTGGTCGCAAAAGACAGAGGCTGTATAAGGTGTCTTGAAGACGTGCGCCTCGCCGAGCGCGCCACGATCAAACGTCACACTTGCACCACCACCCAGGTCGTAGAACTTCCCGTTGATGAAATCTTCGGAGGTATCAATAAAAAGCTTGGAAGCACCTTCGTCCAACGCATCAATTATCCGGATCACAGTGCACAAGTAGCGGCGGTCGCCTTGGCTACCATCTTCCAGCCGATAGTCAACTTCCGCAAAGGCGAAGGCGTGAGGATCAACGGAAATCATCACGTCGTGCAGTCGCTTCGAGACCAGCCAGTATCCGCTGAATCCCGGCTCCAGATCCCGTGGCGGTGCGCCTACGCTGGGATTGAAAGCCAATCGCGGAACCTCGCGGAGTGGTGGAATGCCCCCCTCCTCTGGTAGCAGGATCATGCGGGGAGGCGACAGCAGACAATCCAGATTCTCGAAGACGACCCCGCATGCAGGGCCGCTGATTGCACCGGCCTCAAGGAGAAAGAACTCCCCCTTCCGGGGATGATTAGCTGAGGTCGAATCCATGCGCTATCTCCATCTCATTCTGATTCCTGCACTGGACACAGCTTACCGGGGGCCGGTCACGGAGCAAATACTCGCAATCCTAAAGATACGTGCTGAATGGGCGTACTTCCTGTAACCCGGTCTGCAGCAGCCGGTATCGGATGACAGCGAAAATCCATTACACGTAGATCACCCGTCCAATGGGAGCCCTTCACTCGGTCGTCATCGACAATAGCCAGGTCGGCTTGGACGACCACCCGCTGGGCTGCTATGCGGACCTTCCACCGCACGAGGCAGTCCTGGTGTTCGGCAGCAACTACGACCTGCAGCTGGACGATGGGCGGTGGCTACAGTCGGGCGTGCCTGACTGAACCGTGCGGCCGTTCAACACGTCGCAGCTGGTTTGCCGTCAGTTGTCTGCTCCCCAAGGTCAGATTTCCGCAGCATCCACGAACGAGATGCCGCTATCCCGAGGATTCGTGGGAAGCCCCGCCGCGCGAACTGCATCAACAAACTCGCGGCTCGCGATCACGAAGGTGCTGAATGGAGTCAGAAAGACATGCGCATCTCGCACCACTTCAGAGCGAATGGCCAGACTCGCCCCGCCCGCAATCGAATAGAACTTTCCGTTGACGAAGTCCTCATCGACCTCGATATCCAGCCTTGAACGCTCCTCGTCTATCGCGTCCAGTTCACGCACCACGTCGCACAGGAAACGCCGTGGCATAGCTGTGCCATCGGCCAGGCGGACATCACACTCAACAAAGTCGAACGCATGCGGATCCACAGAATTCATCACCTGCCATAGCCGTTCCGAGACGAGCCAGTACCCGCTGAAGCCGCCCTCCAGGTCACGTGGCTCAGGGCCCTTGGAAGCATCGAAGACGATGCGTGGCTTCTCGCGAAGCGCCGGGAAACCCCCATTGTCCGGGCGCAGAATGATGCGCGGTGGATCGAGCAACACCGACAGGTTCTCAACCTCGGCGCCCCGGAAAGGACGGCTGCTTTCCAGATCTGGTGAGAACAAGTAGAACTGGCCCGCTTGAGGGCCTTGCGTGGGGCTTCGCTTCATCGCTTGCGTCCCTGGATTCCCTTCAATGACACCGCAGATGGAGCTTACCCCTCTTGGCCTGGTCGTTTCGAGGCAGATGCGACAGGCTCACGGTTTCCGCTGACGCCACCCTGTGCTGACTGAGAAGCAGGTTCTGCCCTTCATCGCATCCCCTGAGACGGAGGCAGACCATTCTTCCTCCTGCACTGGAGGATACCCATGACCAGAATCGACCCCGCATGGCTGGAAGCCTTCGACAAGGAGCTCCTCCACCTGTTCGCCATCGACCATCGCGATGCCGGCATGGATGAGTACCTGCTGAGTTGCTACGCAGACCTTCCGCCACGCGATCCGGCGCTGGCTTTCGGCAGCGACTACGACCTGGAGCGCGACGATGCGCTGTGGCCTCGGCCGGGCGTGGCGCTGCAAAGTTAAGTTGTGTCGCAATCGACACGCTGCGCGACTGGGCCCTGTGGGCTACGTGTCGCTTTTGGGATCCCGAACAGCTGCAAACCGTGCTTTTCAATGCGCATTCGGGCGGTAACTTAACACCGACCGAAACCACTGCACCGCAAGGGTTCTGCCACGCCTGCGCCATGCAACAATGCCGTAAGCGTCAGCATTTGCGGCCTCTGCGGCCTACGGTTTCTTGGCATCTCGCAATCATGCGAGTACACCTTGACGTGCCACCGGAAAAGGGTGGCGCGGGACTCGAAAACCCGTGTTTATGCCAGCTGTATGCGCTTGCCAGCCGACGTCACCTTTCATGTGGCGTCGGCTGGCAATCCGTTCGCGTTCCATGGCGGGCGGTGCGTGGGGGCCTTCGGGCCCGCCGGTCTGGCATTTACCGGTTTTCGAGCCCGCACCGTCCGCCACCTTTATTGGTGGCGCTGCTATCTGTCCTGTACGGAGCATTGCCATGAACACATCGGACTTCCGTTTCCTGCACGCGCAGTACGATCCGGACAACGCCGAGCCCGAGCGCGAACGTTCCGTCGATCCCAACGCTTTCGTCGCCACGCTGCGCCGCATCGGAACCGGTGCAGCTGCGGACGGCCAGCCTTGGCCGGAGCGGCATCAACTGCCTGGGCGGTGTCTTCAGCTAGCGGATGCAGATTGCGCGCTGGCAGGCCTGCGCGTGGTGGCAGAGCTGATGTTGGCTGCGGAGCGGACTCGGCAGAATGGCGCGCCCGAGGAGTATCTGGGAGACCGGGTTATGGAGGGGTTGAAGATGGCGTGTGTGGCGTTGACTGCGCAGGTGACTGAGCGGTTGCACGTGCGGGAATAGCCCAGTTGGATCTGGCCATGTGTCACGTAGCTGCTGGTCATCCACGTGCTATCGGCTGACGTCGGTTGGAAGTCACCCTTGCGGGTTCCACAAGGCATCCCCGATTCGGAGATGCCTGCCTCCGGTGACTATTTCTTACTTACGCAGCAGTACGGCCCGATGGTAATTCAGGTACGAGGCCTGCGCCGCCGAGAACGGAACGCTCGGAATCTTTTGCACCACATCCCACCTCAAGCGCAATGCCTCCGGCAACTGCTTGCTCAGAATTAGCCGGCCGTCATCTTCAAACGAGATGTATCCACGGTCGAATAGCCGATCGATATGGGGCGCCAACATCAGTCCATTGCTTCCATCAAGGCGCTCAGAGTTGGTGCTCTTCGCCCAGGGCTTAATGTGGCTAGCGATGAGAAAATTGGGCTCACTCGTGCCGGTAACGCGGCAGACCTTTTCGATGTCGCTCACGTTCTTACGGTAGATTCCCTGTCCCACTCTGGCATTGATCAGCTGGGCCTTCACTGTCTCCCCAATATTTTTGTCGTCCTTGATCTCCTTGACTCGCACCTCCTCTTGCCAAGCGCTCAGGTCATCAATGTCAACGTTGAGCAACGACAAAAGCTCAGTAGCCATTTCCGGCGGCACTGGGAACAGGTAGGCCTGGTTAGCCTTGCCATCCGGCTTCAGCGGCGAGTACTTCATCGGAAGACGCGGCCGAATCTTCGCCATATGCTCGCTCACCTTTAGCGGCGATTCCATCAGGTGATAGTCCACCGGAACGGCCCAGCCGTCCCTACGCCATTCGTTGTCCGTCTTTTTGAAGTCATCAGGGCGATCTTTTGCATAGTGCGCCCCATTGACGATCGCGACAGCCTTGATATGAGAATTGGCAAAAGCGAAAACCACATCGCCTGGACGCACCTGGGTCATGTGCTCATAGAAGGGATTTGTCTTCCCTTCCACATTGGTCTTCGGCGACCACAAGTACCCCGCCCTAACAGCCCGATCAAACGTCCGCTTCTGGTTCACCCACCAGTACGCCATCCTTGCTTCCCTGTCTCATCTGATCCGTATGGCCAAATGGCCTCGAGACGGGATAGTACCTTTCAATGTCGCAATCGGCACGCATCTGCTGGACGCCGGGGCAGTCAGGGACGCGCCTCCCTACTACACGGTGCCTCGATGATTACTTAGAGAACTTCCGTCCTATTGATCAGTGCCCACGCGCAAAAATCTGTAGCGGTCGAGCTCCACGTAGACTTCCCTGCGCCCCTGTCTAAGTACATTCTTCTACCGAAATGCACGCCTATAGCTTGAAACGAACTAGCGATATCAACTGAATGCGCGATACTTTTCAAATCTCCAAGAAACCTAATCACTGGCACTGACGGTGCCGCTGAAACAAGAACTAGGTACTTTGGCGAGTGTCCTGATCCACTGTCACGCCGGCATAGAAATGGTCCAGCATGAAGTGCTCTGCGGGGGAACCGAACAGCTCATAGACTTCCGACCGACGGGTCTCCAGCACCTCGAGCGCATCAGGAAGAGACAAGTCCGCCTTCTCAAAATCTACGATCGCTGACAGATGAATCCTGCGACTAAGCATTCTTGGCAGACCATACTCTTCGAGTTGATAAACTGCTGCCGGAAGAAAAGCGTGGGAAAGCCTATAAACGAATGGCGACACATCGAATCCGCGATTTGGACTAACCCTGGCATGAATTGTATTGATGTCCCCAAGGAGCGCTGCCATTTTGTAGGAAACCGTCCTCTCAAGCTTGAAGAACTCCTCAACCGTAACCCCGTGATTAGAGAGTTTTCGTAGCATTGCCGGAATTGTAGACGTCCATGAGTCTGCGACGACTTTGATGAATGCAACGACTTTGGTGTATGGGGCATCCCATCCAGCCGGACTCAGGTTGATTGCATTGAAGAGTACCCATTCCCATGACTCTCGATTCGAGGAGTTCAGATTTGCTAAAGCCCTCCAGTTGCTCGGATCATTTGAAATCGAATTCACCAGCTTCCAGATGACATTTGCGTCACTCGATTGCAACTTGCCTTCTCGTTGCAGCGCAGCCACAGACGTCACGTTAAGAATAGCCGAAACATCTCTATCAAAAGCCTCGGCCTTGTCCCGCTGCGCTTCGCTCAACGAATCCGACACTGAGTCAATTTCAGCAACACCAAGCAACGATTCAGGCAACTCTAGAGTGAGCTGCGTTTCGGAATCAGCAGGAGCTTTCTCCAGCAAATATACTTCACCAACGAAGTATCTGAACATCCTCCCTCCACGACCAATTAAATTTCGGTAGTCGAAGTTAGAAAGCCGCGGGTTGCCATTCTTGTTACTCCAAACCACGACACGTTGCGCTGACGTATTCACGCCCTCAATTATCGAGGACGTAGATACAATCAAATCCAAACCATGCTGTTCCATTTCGAACAGCCGCAGCTGCATCTGGGCAATCGCCCGGTGGATCTGGCCATTATGCAACCCAATCCGATGTTGAATAAGAGTTGATAGAGCCCAGGTTGCAGAATAGTTATCTCCCAGCCATCTACCTATGTCGCGCAGGAGATAAGAACTAGACAATGGCCACGAAATTTTGACAGCATCCGATGCAACCTTGACCTGAGAATGAGATCCTGCATAAAGCAAGGTTTTTGAGCCTGGCTGGCAGATTCTGCGCACTGCAGCCGACTTCTTATCTACGTCACCAGAAGTCGAGTCCGAAAGGTCGTAAGTCTTTAGAACAACGGTATTGAAGTCCGTCTTAACAAACTCCATACCCCTGGTAAAAGGATTTTCCTTCAGCGATGATATATTGGGCGCGAGAAAATATCTCTGCTTGGCGATCGACGAAAACTTAATCATTGCACGAACTAGCGTTGGAGACCGGTCTTTATCGAACGCAGCACTTGCCTTGTAGAATTCATCCACAATGAACAAGTCGAGGCTTTCAATTCTGTTTGCATAGGTAATGGCTCGCTCTTGGGGAAAGACGAATATTTTCGCCCCCTCTGGGATATTCCCTTCAGTCGTCGTCACGACTGAGTAGCTGCCACCAAATTTTCTATGAAGTCGACGCCTCACTTCGTCCATCAACGCTAGCGTAGGCACGATGATGAGGACTGACTTTGGCCGAGTTATCGAAATGAAAGCATCAATAACGAAGCTCTTGCCAAAGCTAGTTGGTGCGCTTACTGCGACGCTCTGCCCCTTCAACAGCTTAGAAAGCAAGGATGATTGGTCGCGATGGAGAGTTGCAAACTCTGGTAGTCCAACGTCTGCTCGAAAAACGTCTGCGACGATGCGATCCTGCCACATCGCTGTATCAAGCTGAAGATAAGGATAGAGCCCGACCCTGCGTAAGAGATGATTCAGAAGGGGCGTATAGGCCTCCTCTGATTGTGACCGTCCATGGAGATGCTCAATCAGTGAAGATCGAGCCTCCTGCTCACATCCAAGCTCGATCATATCGTTGATTCTAGAAAGCACCTCGAAATCATTCATTACCACACTCCTTGTGGAACTTCGCGGTTGCGAGGAACTTCTCTACAACCTTCTTCTTGTCAGGGACTGGGAACAAAATCACGTGAAACGTGATGTCGCCATACTGAGATACAGTGGACGAAAGCTGGCTGAGCTGCCGACTAAAGTAGGCCACCGCTCGCTCTCGGTGGCGGTCAATCAGGGACTTCTCGTACTCATCGGTCCAAATCGAGGCGCTCGACGTAAGCGCACATTCATGAAGCAGAAGTATGGGGATGCATAAGTGGGGCTTGAGCTCATCCAGGGAGACGTCCTGGGAGAGCATTTTTTTTATCTTATCTAGAACGATCTCATTTTTTACGCAAGCCGAGAGATCGCTCACGTTGCATATTATTGCATTCTCTTTCTTAAGCTTATCCGTCCTTAGCGACTCCCCAACAGATTTCACAATAGAGGCAATACGAGCATCTTCGATGTTTGAGTAGAATTTAGACTCACCAAACCAGAGGTGAAACTCGTCGCCATCCACGGTCACGTGGACACTATCTGCACCCTTCGCGTTATCCTGGGCATTCTGTTTATAGAATATCTTTGGAACTACAGGGAGACCGTCATAGTACGCTCTCATGACCCCGTACAACATGGCCTCAGCAAGCTCGCTGCCAGATCCAATATCCTCTGCGCTATCGGTGAGCCTAAGGTTGCTAGCAGCTCTATTGATAAGGGTTTGCGGACTGTCTATTAGCGCATTTCGCTCAGACTCTGATAGAGCTGTTTGAGCGATATTGTTCCACACGAATTCATGGAATTTTGCTACTCGCCACTTTGAGTCTTCAAAGTCATTCGCGATGCTCAGTACGAAATGTCGGTCTCCGCCCGATCCAGCTATGTTCACCGATTCTTTCAAAACAGTCTTGAACACGAACCACTCCAGGTTGGCTAAGCTCTGCTTCCTTCCGAGTCACAATCGCTCGGAGCACATCGAACCACCACTAGCATACTCATCTTGATACAACAAAAAAGGGCGGCCAATGGCCGCCCTTTCTCACGTCAATTAATTGACGAAATCAAACCCCAACAGGATTAGCCTTCTCCGGATCAATCTTGTACTGCTTGATCGCCCGGGCCACATCCTTCGCGGTCATCTTCCCTTCCTTCGCCAGCGCCGCAATCGCGGCATGCGCGATGTAGTACCGATCCACCTCAAAGAACCGGCGCAGGTTCGCACGCGTATCCGAACGGCCGAACCCATCGGTACCCAGCACGGTGTACGACATCGGCACGAACGCGCGGATCTGGTCCGCATACGCACGCACGTAGTCGGTGGCGGCAATCGCCGGGCCCTGGCGGCCTTCCAGCAGCTCGGTCACGTAGGCCTTGCGCTGCTCACCTTCCGGATGCAGGCGGTTGGCACGTTCCACGTCGAAACCATCGCGACGCAGTTCGTTGAAGCTCGGGCAGCTCCAGATATCGGCGGTCACGCCGAAGTCCTTGTCCAGCAGCTCGGCGGCGGCAATGGCTTCGCGCAGGATGGTGCCCGAACCCAGCAGCTGCACGCGCAGCTCGCCCTTCTTCGGCTTGCCGGCGTCGGTCAGCAGATACATGCCCTTGACGATGCCTTCGGCCGCACCTTCCGGCATTTCCGGGTGGGTGTAGTTCTCGTTCATCAGGGTGACGTAGTAATACTCGTCCACCTGGTCTTCCATCATGCGCTTGGTGCCGTGCTGCAGGATCACCGTCACTTCGAAGCCGAAGGTCGGGTCGTAGCTGCGCACGTTCGGGATGCCACCGGCCACCAGATGGCTGAAGCCATCTTCGTGCTGCAGGCCTTCACCGTTCAGCGTGGTGCGGCCGGCGGTGCCACCCAGCAGGAAGCCGCGGGTACGCATGTCCGCTGCCTGCCAGGCGATGTCGCCCACGCGCTGGAAGCCGAACATCGAGTAGTAGATGTAGAACGGCAGCATCGGCACGTTGCTGACCGAGTAGCTGGTACCGGCCGCCATCCACGAGCTGATCGCGCCCGGCTCGCTGATGCCTTGCTGCAGCACCTGGCCGCTCTGGTCTTCGCGGTAGAACATCAGCTGGTCGGCGTCGACCGGCTTGTACTTCTGGCCGAACGGCGCGTAGATGCCGATCTGGCGGAACAGGCCTTCCATGCCGAAGGTACGGGCTTCGTCGGCCACGATCGGCACGATGTGCGGGCCCAGTTCCTTGTCACGCAGGGTGATGTTCAGGCTCTGCACGAACGCCATGGTGGTGGAGTAGCTGCGCTCGCCGCTGCTCTTCAGCAGGCGCTCGTAGGCTTCCAGCTTCGGTGCCACGAAGGTCTTGTCGGCCTTGCGGCGGCGCTGCGGCAGGTAACCGCCCAGCGCGGCACGGCGTTCCTGCAGGTACTGCACTTCCGGCGAATCCGGGCCCGGGTGGTAGAACGGCACCTGGCCGTCGGCCAGCTGCGCGTCGGTCACCGGAATGTTGAAGCGGTCGCGGAAGTGGCGCACCGCTTCGTCGTCCAGCTTCTTGGTCTGGTGGGTCGGGTTCAGTGCCTCACCGGCGCTGCCCATGCCGTAACCCTTCACGGTCTTGGCCAGGATGACGGTCGGCATGCCCTTGGTGTTCACGGCCTGGTGGTAGGCGGCGTACACCTTGTGCGGGTCGTGGCCACCACGGTTCAGGCGCCAGATGTCGTCGTCGGAAAGGCCGGCGACCATCGCAGCGGTTTCCGGGTACTTGCCGAAGAAATGCTCGCGGGTATACGCGCCGCCGAAGGCCTTGCAGTTCTGGTACTCACCGTCGACGGTTTCCATCATCAGCTTCTTCAGGACGCCATTGGTGTCCTTGGCCAGCAGGGCATCCCAGTAACCGCCCCACAGCAGCTTGATCACGTTCCAGCCGCCGCCACGGAACACGCCTTCCAGTTCCTGGATGATCTTGCCGTTGCCGCGCACCGGACCGTCCAAGCGCTGCAGGTTGCAGTTCACCACGAAGATCAGGTTGTCCAGGCCTTCACGGCCGGCCAGCGCGATGGCACCCAGGGTTTCCGGCTCGTCGCTCTCGCCGTCGCCGATGAAGCACCACACCTTGCGGTCGGACTTCTCGATCAGGCCACGGTTTTCCAGGTAGCGCATGAACTGCGCCTGGTAGATGGCGGCCAGCGGGCCCAGGCCCATCGACACGGTCGGGGTCTGCCAGTAGTCCGGCATCAGCCACGGGTGCGGGTACGAGGACAGGCCACCGCCGTCCACTTCCATGCGGAACTTGTCCAGCTGCTCTTCGCTGATGCGGCCTTCCAGGAAGGAACGCGCGTAGATGCCCGGCGCACTGTGGCCCTGGATGAACAGCAGGTCGCCCGGGTGGTTTTCGCTCGGGGCGCGCCAGAAGTGGTTGAAGCCCACGTCGTACAGGGTGGCGCCGGAGGCGAACGAGGCGATGTGGCCGCCCAGGTCACCCGGCTTGCGGTTGGCGCGCACCACGGTGGCCATCGCGTTCCAGCGGATGATCGAACGGATGCGCCATTCCAGCTCGGCGTTGCCCGGGCTCTTGGCCTCGAACTGCGGTTCGATGGTGTTGACGTATTCGGTGGTGGGAGAGAACGGCAGGTAGGCGCCCGAACGACGGGTCAGTTCCACCATGCCTTCCAGCAGCTGATGCGCGCGCTCGGAGCCCTCGACATCAATAACGGCCTTCAACGACTCGATCCACTCCTGGGTCTCCACAGGATTCGGGTCGTTGTTCAGCACCTCGTTCAACCAGTTCATTAGCGCTCCCATTACCGCACGCACGCGCGCGACTGTTGTATAGATTTCTAGACCGCAAAGTGTAGCGCACCAAGGGCTTTCGTCACTTGGCTACGCTGGCGTATGGACGCATGCGGCCAGTGTCCGCAAGGGGCTTGCCGCGCCCGCTGACGGCCCTGCGGCGGGCCTTGGCGGCTGCGCGGGCTGTCGCTTGCGGGCCGCTGCGCCCATGTGCAGGACGCAGTGTTACCGCTGCCGATGACGGTTGTAGGGCAACTCCGGCACCGCTGTAGGGGCGGTTCGGGCAACGGTACTGAACCGGCGACAACATGTCGCACCTGCCTCTGGATCGGTACCGGCTGCGGGTCCAGCGTGGGCCGCGAGTGAGGGGCCTGGCGGCCCTGCTCCCTTCCACAGCATCGCCGGGGCGCCCTGCAAGGGGCGCCCCTTTTGCTGTGCACGCGGCCGCCCGTGGCCCAAAACGGACCTGCTTGTGGCCGGATCGATGATTGCCGGCTTCGATATATCGATATATCGTTTGCACACTCGTTTACCGATATATCGAAATGAGCCGCCCCCCTTCTCCCAGAGCCCGTTCCACCGATCCCGCGGTGCCCCGCCGCAACGGCCAGCCACGCGTGCTGAGCCGCGGCGACCTGCGCCTGCTGGTGCTGGCCCTGATCGGCGAGCAGCCGCGCCATGGCTACGAGCTGATGCAGCTGATCAGCAACCAGTTCATGCAGGCCTATACGCCCAGCGCCGGCACCATGTACCCGCTGCTGGCCAGCTTCGAGCAGGCCGGCTGGATCGAGGCCGAGGAACTGGATGGCAAGCGGATCTTCCGCATCACCGCTGCCGGCGAGTTCGAGCTGAAGGTGCAGCGCACCCAGGTGCGGCTGGCGCAGCGGCGTGCCTTCGACCGTGCCCGCGAGATCACCAAGGCCTCGCTGCCGCCGCCGCTGGCCACTGCCCTGCGCGAGTTCAAGCGGGCGCTGGTGCATCACCACGGCCGTTGGGCCGAGGGCGAGGCGGAAGAAGTGGCGGCGCTGCTGACGCGGGCCTCGGCCCTGCTCAACGGTACCGCCGGTAGCGAGAACCCACCGTTTTCAACGACCCAGCCAGACTGAATCCAGCCAGGTCCTCCCCCATGCCGCGCGCCCCCGCGCGACACCTTTACAGGTATCCCCATGACCGAACACAACAACACGCGCCTGCGCCTGGATGTGCGCTTCCGTGAACTGACCGTGCTGCGCACCGAAGAGGTCACCCCGCACATGCGCCGCGTGGTGCTGGGTGGCGACGATCTGGCCGGCTTCGATTCGCCCGGTGCCGACGACCACATCAAGCTGTTCTTCCCCAACGCCAGCGGCGAGATGGTGCTGCCGGTGCTGACCGCCGAAGGCCGCAGCTACCCGGCCGGCAAGGAGCCCTCGCCGTCGCGCGACTACACCCCGCGCTGGTGGGACCACGAAACCGGCGAGCTGGCCATCGACTTCGTGCTGCACGACCAGGGCGTCGCCGGGCCGTGGGCCGAACGCGCACAGCCGGGCGACACGCTGGTGATCGGCGGCCCGCGCGGCTCGTTCGTGGTGGCCGACACCTACGACGCCTACGTGCTGATCGGCGATGAAACCGCGCTGCCGGCCATCGCCCGCTGGCTGGACGTGCTGCCGGACGGCGCCGAGGTGCAGGCCTTCATCGAAGTGCGCGACGAGGCCGAGCGCCAGGACCTGCCGCAGTACGAGAACGTGCGCATCCACTGGCTGGAGCGCAACGGCTTCCCGGCGGCCAGCAGCACGCTGCTGGAAGACATGCTGACCGACTTCGAGGCCCCGGACGGCGATGTCTTCTACTGGATCGCCACCGAATCGCGCCGCGCGCGGATGATGCGCAAGTTCATCGAAGGCCACCTGGGCGTGCCGCGCGACTGGATCCGCTCGACCGGCTACTGGAAGGCCCACCCGGACGAAACCGACGGCGATTGACCGGCTCGGGGTCAGATCCCTTTTCCTGTGGAAAAGGGATCTGACCCCATGCACCAGAACCTGCCTGGTGGGTGCGGACCGTTGGTCCGCACGCCCTTGACTGTGTAGAGCCGAGCCCACGCTCGGCTGCTCTCCGCTCGGCCACCGATGGACCCATCGCGCTACGCGCGATGAGCCGAGCATGGGCTCGGCTCTACAGGAGGGACCGCGACCGGCGGCTTGGCCACCTGCCCCGTCCACCCGAACCGCTGCGCGGCCCAGATCTCCAGCGCCACCAGCAGCGCGATGACCAGCAGCGGCAGCAGCAGCCCGAAGTACACGCCGGGCATCATGCCGTTGATCTGCGCCTTCACCAGCCGCAGCACGCCACGGGTGTGCAACAGCTCATCCACATGCATGGTCAGCGCCTCTCGCACCACCTTGGGTTCCAGGCCGAGGGTGCCGACCTTGTCCACCAGCGTGTCTTCCACCATGCCGCGCAGCAGGCCTTCGCGCACCTTGCCGATCACCCAGCCGGTACCGCGCGCCAACGGGCCGTTGCCAAGACGGTCCAGGCCGGGCAACGGATGTTCGCTGAGGTAGGCAGAGGCAATGGTGTCGGCCACATCGCCCACCGTGCCCTGGCTGCGCAACGCCTCGCGCATGCGCGGGTCGTCCAGCGAGCCGGTGAAGCCTTCGCTCCAGCCTTCCACCAGAGTCTGCAGGTGCGGCTGGAAATGATCGAGCTGCTTGAACAGCGCGCGGTGCGCACCGGCGGTGAAGCCCAGCTGCAGCCCGAAGAAGGCCGTGGCCAGCGGCAGCAGCACCACGTAGCTGGCCAGCAGCCAGTGATGCCAGCGCTTGCGCCGCTGCAACCAACCCCGGCTGTGCAGCCAGCGCCAGCCGAGGATGCCCAGCACCAGGCCAAGCAACGTGCCGAGCACGCTGCCGCCCAGCAGATCGAGCACGCTCAGGCCCGACCAGAATTCGTTCAACCAGTACTGCGCGTCCTGCATGGGTCTTCCTTCCGTGGGTGATACAACAGCCATTGTAGAGCCGAGCCCACGCTCGGCTGCTCTCCGCTCCGCCATCGGAAAACCCTCGCGCTGCGCGCGATGAGCCGAGCGTGGGCTCGGCTCTACACGGATTCCGACACCCGGTTCAACGCATCAGCCGCCAGGCAATGCGACAATCGCGCTCCTTTCCTGCAGCAACGAGGCCCACATGGCCAAACTGACCCTGGCCAGCGTGGATGCGCTGCGTACCCGCTTTGCCGATGACGCCGCCTGCGATGCGGCGCTGGCCGCGTTCGCCGACAGCGCTGCACTGCGCGCGCCGCTGCGCGAGCTGGTGGCGGCGCAGCACCGCTACCTGCAGGCCGAATTCGAAGTGGCCCAGGTGGCCGACGTGCTGCGCCGTGACCAGAAGTACGCGCCGGTGGGCCGGCCGTCGGTGCACATCGTGCAGCTGCGCAAGCAACAGGCCGCGACCAAGCAGGCGGCGCTGATCGCACGCCAGGTGGTGGCGCAGGCCGCGCAGACGTTCGTGCGGGTGAGCGGGATGACGGTGAAGGCCAAGCAGAGCCCGAGCGAAGCGTGTGGGGCGTGGTTGGGCACGTTGCGCTGAGGGCGCGTACCCGGTAGTGGCCAACCTTGGTTGGCCTGCGGAGTGCCCATGTGCCAACCAAGGTTGGCATCTACCAATGCGCGTTCCCCCGCACCCAAAAAGAAGGCCCGCTTTTCAGCGGGCCTTCTGCCTTCTCACGACGAGTGAGTCGGGTACATCAAGCCGCCGGCTTTTCGCCGGTGGCTTCGGTGGTGATGCGGATCTTCACTTCATCGCTGACGTTCGGAGCGTAGGCGCCGACGCCGAAATCGCTGCGCTTCAGGGTGGTGGTGGCATCGAAGCCGGCGGCCGGAACCTTGGCCATCGGGTGCTCGCCGCCGCCGTTGACGGTGACGTCCAGGGTGACCGGCTTGGTGATGCCCTTGATGGTCAGGTCACCGGTAACGGTCAGCTTGTTGGTGCCGGCCGCTTCCACCTTGGTGCTCTTGAAGGTGGCATCGGCGAACTTGGCGGCGTCGAAGAAGTCGGCGCTCTTCAGGTGCTCGTCGAACTTGGCGGTGAAGCTGTTCAGGCCGCTCAGCGGCAGCTTCACTTCCACGGTGGACTTGGTCACGTCTTCGGCGTTGTACACCAGGGTGCCTTCGACGTTGCCGAAGTGCGCGCTCGGGTTGGAGAAGCTGAAGTGGCTCCACTGCGCCAGCACGTCGGTGTGGCTCGGGTCCAGCTTGTAGGTGCCCGAGGCGATCTTGATCGCTTCGGCAGCCGGCGCAGCAGCGGCGGCATCGGCGGCCGGGGTGGCGGCCTGCTCGGTGGTGGCCGGGGCGGCAGCATCGGCCGCCGGGGCAGCGGTGTCGGCCGGCTTGGAGCAGGCGGCGATGGCCAGGGTCAGGGCCAGCGGCAGCAGCAGTTTACGGGTGGCGCTCATCTGAGGAACTCTCCGGATCGTAGGGTGGGTACACGGTGCAGCAAGAGCCCGCCGCACGACGGCGGGCCCGAAACCGATACAGCGACTTACGCGATGCGCGCCGCTTCGTCGAACGACAGGCGCGGCAGGCGCGGGAACAGGCCCGCCGGATCACCGTAACCCAGGTTGACCAGGAAATTCGACTTGATGGAGGTGCCGGCGAAGAAGGCTTCGTCGACCTTGGCCGGGTCGAAGCCGGACATCGGGCCGGCATCCAGGCCCAGCGCGCGCGCGGCCAGGATCAGGTAGGCGCCCTGCAGGCTGCCGTTGCGGATGGCGGCTTCGTGGCGGCCTTCCTGCGGGCCGTCGAACCAGGCCTTGGCATCGGTGTGCGGGAACAGGTACGGCAGCTTCTCGTGGAAGTCCAGGTCGAAACCGATGATGACGGTGACCGGCGCGGCCATGGTCTTGGCCAGGTTGCCTTCGGACAGCGCCGGGGCCAGCTTGTCCTTGGCTTCCTTCGAGGTGACGAAGACGAAGCGGGCCGGCGTGGTGTTGGCCGCGGTGGGGCCCCACTTCACCAGGTCGTACAGTTCCTTCAGCAGGCTCTCGGGGACCGGCTTGTCGAGGAAGGCGTTCTGGGTGCGGGCCGTGCGGAACAGCTGATCGAGGGCGGCGGCGTCGAGCGCGTGGGACATCGGTGGATCTCCAGGGCGGCGAAAGGGAGTCAGTGCCCGCGGGCGGCGCGGGGCGAATCGACGAGCCGCAGTGTAGAGTGTCGCGACTGTTGCAACACCCAGCAGGACTGAAACGAATTAATGCCAATGGTGAAACGATCGAGCGCGCCCTGGACGGTCACTGACGGCCGCGCGGGCAATGTCCGCCAGGCGGTTGCGCTGGCCTCGGCACTGCGCCAGGGCACCCACCGACCGCTGCTGCTGCAACCGCGCGCGCCCTGGCGCTGGCTGTCGCCGCGCCGCCTGCCCGGCGATGTGAACGGCTACGGCGAGGCCTTCGCGACGCTGGCTGCCGACGCCCCGGCGCTGGCGATCGGCTGTGGCCGCCAGGCCGCTGGCGCCCTGCGCGTGCTGCGCGCACGCGGCACCCAGGTGGTGCAGATCCTCGACCCGCGCATTGGCGCGCGCCACTGGGACGTGGTGGTGGTGCCCGAACACGACGCCCTGCGCGGCAGCAACGTGCTCACCCTGCTCGGCAGCCTCAACCCGGTGGACGATGACTGGCTGGCCTGGGGCCGCGCTGCGTTCGCCGGCTTCAGCACCCTGCCCGGCCCGCGCACCGCACTGCTGGTCGGTGGGCCGACGCCGCTGGCGCCTTGGGACGAGACGGCGATGGTCGGCGTGTTCCAGGCGCTGGCCGAGCAGATCCGCAGCGAAGGCGGCAGCCTGCTGGCCACCACCTCGCGACGCACCCCACCGGCGTTGGCGGAGATCCTGCGCGCGAAATTCGCCGACCTGCCGCACGTGATCTGGGGCGATGGTGGCGACGGCACCAATCCCTATGGCGGCCTGCTCGGCTGGGCCAACCGCGTGGTGGTCTCGCCCGATTCGGTGAACCTGCTCTCGGAGGCCTGCGCCACGCGCATGCCGGTGATGGTGGCGCTGGCCGACACAGCGCAGGGCCGCCTGGCGCGCTTCCAGCAGCAGCTGCGCGAACGTGGGCGGTTGCAGGCGCACTGGCTGGACTGGCAGTACGACCGCATCGAACCACTGCGCGAGACCGCGCGGGTGGCGGCGGAAGTGAAACAGCGCCTGGCATCACGGTAATGCCGGCCGCTGGCCGGCAACGCTGTACCTGGCATCACGGTAGTGCCGGCCGCTGGCCGGCAACGCTGCATGCATTGCCAAACCCTGCCGTTGCCGGCCAGCGGCCCGCCCGACCCCCATTCGCCGCGCCAGGGGGGGGGTAGCCCCCGGCGCGGAGGCGCGGATGATAGGCGCGCGGGCCGGCCCCCCCGGGGGCCGCGTCCCGAGTTCAAGCGCGATGG
>NZ_JCACKF010000023.1:0-84927 GCF_059505245.1 Stenotrophomonas sp. | reverse complement strand
CCTCCGACTGTGTTCGGCTTGGTGTGGCACGGGGGTGGGGCGGTATCCTTTTTCCGAAGTAAAACGGATCCGACCCCAGATTGATTTCGATATCTGACAGAAATTCATCCACGCATGGCGTGGATCTACCCGATCGCGGAAAACTGTAAGAGGTGGGGCGGTATCGGAGGGCGGGGTGTCAGCCGCATGGATGCGGCTGCCAAGCCCCCAAGGACGGGTTTACGGCGTCCCCGCCCTCCGATACCGCACCGCCAACCCACGGAATGCATGCCGTTGCTGTTGCTGTTGCCTTGGCTTGGCTTGAAGCCTCTGCGGGTGCAGGGCGCAGCCCTGCCGAAAAACCCTCAATGCAGCAGGGCAGCTACCGCGGCGCGGAACCCGTCCTGGGCCTGCCCGGACTCGGGTGCATGATGCAGCTGGCGCACCGCCCGGCCCAACCGTGCCGCCCCCACGAAGCCACAGCTCGCCTGCAACCGGTGCAACTGGCTGCGCAGCTGGCGCTCGTCGTGCTGGTCCACCGCCTGCTCGACCGCGTCGCGCACACCGGGCAACTCGGCCAGGAACAGCTCGCGCAGTGCGATCAGGTGGTTGCGCTGGCCGTTGAGTGCGGCCAATGCCGCAGTCTCGTCCCAGTCCTGAACGGCCAGCTCGACCGCGGCCGGGGCCTGTGCCACGAAGATTCCCGCCGGGCTGTTGACCAGCGCACGGCGCACGGCCTTCAGCAGCTGGTCGCGGCCCAGCGGCTTGACCAGGGTGTCGCTGAAACCGGCTTCGCGCAGGCGGGCGTGGATGGAGGTATCGCCGTCGGCCGTATGTGCCAGCGCCGGTGTGTCGGGATGTGAGCGGCGTAGCTCACGCAGCAGTTGCGCGCCATTGCCATCCGGCAGGTTGACGTCGATCAGCCACAGATCATGCGCGCCGGGTTCGGCACTGGCCAGGGCACTGGCCAGCGAATCTGCGGTATCCACATCCGCCGGTAACGTTTCCAACGCCGCCTTGAAAAAACCGCGGCTGATGATGTCGTCCTCGACAAGCAGGAAGCGGGGCCGTGCGGCCCGCGGGGTCATCTGCATCAGGGCTGCCTCCATGTCAGCTGGCCCAATCATCAAGCACGACGGCCACGGGCGCAAGCGGGTCCAGGCCCCGTCGGTCAGGATCTGCGACAATACGCCCCCATTTTTGCCCGCAGCCTGTTGCCACGTGGCCCGATCCCGTTCCCGCACTGACCGTACCCCATTCCAGACCGAGATCCTCGACCTCAGCCATGATGGTCGCGGTGTCGCCCGCCGTGAAGGCGAGGGCGGCAAGGTCACCTTCGTCAGCGGCGCGCTGCCCGGCGAGGTGGTGATGGCTGAACAGACTGCCCGCAGCCGCCATTTCGACGAGGCGCGCACCCTGGAGGTGCTGCAGGCCTCGCCGCAGCGGGTGACCCCCAAGTGCCCCCATTTCGGCACCTGCGCCGGCTGCGTGCTGCAGCACCTGGACGAAGACCAGCAGATCGTGGCCAAGCAGCGCGTGCTGATGGACAACCTGGAGCGGATCGGCCATGTGAAGCCGGGCACCGTGCTGGCGCCGCTGGTCGGCGAGAGCTGGGGCTACCGCCGCAAGGGCCGTTTCTCGGTGCGCCGGGTCGAAAAGAAGGACAAGACCCTGGTCGGCTTCCGTGAACAGGATCCGCGCTTCGTTGCCGACCTCAGCCAGTGCCTGACCGTGATCCCCGAGATCGGTACCAAGGTCGAGGCGCTGTCCACCTTCATCGAGTCACTCGATGGCAAGCGTGACATCCCGCAGATCGAATTCATCGCCGGTGACCAGGCCGTGGTCCTGACCCTTCGCCACCTGCAGCCGCTCAGCGATGCCGACCGCGCGGCCTGGGCGGCCTTCGGCCAGCAGCATGGCTTCGTGATCTACCTGCAGTCCGGCGGCGTGGATACCGTGCAGCCGCTGGACGGGCAGGGTGTGCCGCTGTCGTTCCGTCTGGCGCCGTGGGATGTCGAGCTGGCGTTCCGCCCGCTGGACTTCATCCAGGTCAATGCCAAGCTCAACGAGAAGATGATCGCCCACGCCCTGGACCTGCTGGAACCGGGTGAGGACGAGCGTGTACTGGACCTGTTCTGCGGCCTGGGCAACTTCACCCTGCCGCTGGCGCGCCGCGTGCGCGAGGTGGTTGGCGTGGAAGGCGATGCCGGCCTGGTGGCGCGTGCGCGTGAGAACGCCGAGCGCAACGGCCTGGCCAACGCGCAGTTCTTCAGCGCCGACCTGACCCAGGACCAGCGCAGCACCCCGTGGATGCGCCAGGGCTTTGACAAGCTGCTGCTGGACCCGCCGCGCTCGGGTGCGATCGAAGTGCTGCAGCAGCTGCCGCTGAAGCAGTTCAAGCGCATTGTCTACGTCAGCTGCCACCCGGGCTCGCTGGCGCGCGATGCCGGCTATCTGGTCAACGAACAGGGCTTCACCCTGGTCAGCGCCGGTGCCATGGACATGTTCCCGCATACCGCGCACGTGGAAAGCATCGCGGTGTTCGAGAAGCGCTGACAGGTTGTCATCACCCATCGCGCATAATGGCGCGATGGGCATCGAAATCGAACGCAAATTCCTCGTCAGCAGTGATGGCTGGCGCACCGCCGCGCATCGGGTGATCCCGATGGCGCAGGGCTACATCAACGACATGGGCGCGCTCGACCGCGGCACCCAGAACGCCTCGGTGCGCGTGCGCATCGAAGGCGACCACGCCGCGCTGAACCTGAAGTCGCGCACCATCGGCCATACCCGCCAGGAGTTCGACTACCCGATCCCGGTGGAGGATGCGCGCGCCCTGTTGGCGCTGTGCGTCGGTGGCCTGATCGACAAGCGCCGCCACCTGGTCGAACACGCCGGCCTGACCTGGGAGGTGGACGAGTTCCTCGGCGACAACGCCGGCCTGGTCGTGGCCGAAGTCGAGCTGGACAGCGCCGACCAGGCGATCGAACTGCCGGACTGGGTGGGTGCCGAAGTCACCGACGACGCGCGCTACTACAACGTCGCACTGGTCAGTCACCCCTATTCACAGTGGTGAAGCCCCCAAAAAAGGGGACGGAGGGGATTAAGTCGTCTTTACCCCAGCTGTGCTGGAAACGACTTAATCCCCTCCGTCCCCTTTTTTCGAGGGAGGCGGGCCCCATGTGGTGGGGATGAGAATCGACATCTACTCCGACGTGGTCTGCCCCTGGTGCTGGATCGGCAAGCATCGCTTCCAGCAGGGTGTGCAGTTGCTCGGCGCCAATGCGCCTGAACTCGATATCCACTGGCAGCCGTTCCAGCTGGACCCGGACGCGGACGCCACCCCGGTGCCGCTGCGCGAGGCCTATGTGCGCAAGTTCGGTGGCGTCGAGCGCACCGAGCAGATCCTCGGCCAGACCCAGACCACCGCGCGGGCCGAGGGCCTGCCGATGGATTTCAGCCAGGGCCAGGTGCGGGTGACCACGCTGCCGGCGCATCGGGTGTTGTGGCTGGCCGGCCAGCACGGCGTGCAGGATGCGGTCGGCGAAGCACTTTTCCGTGCCCACTTCGAGCATGGCCAGAATCTGGCCGATACTGCAGTGCTGGTGAAGGCCGGCGTGGCTGGCGGCCTGGACGGTGCTGAAATCGCGCAGATGCTGGGCTCCGACCGCGGCCTGGCCGAGGTCGAAGCCAGGCTGGCGCAGGTCCATGCACTGGGCATTTCCTCGGTGCCGACTTTCGTCATCGATGGGAAGTGGGCCATTTCCGGGGCCCAGCCGCCAGAGGCCTTCGCCAACGCCCTTCGCCAGATCGCAGCCGAACAGGGCGCCCCGGCAGCTTCGGCTGACGGCGACGAGGCCTGCGGCCCGGACGGCTGCAAGGTCTGAGCAGACCGGGGGCAGCCCCCCGCGGGAATCCGACCCCGGGGTCAGATCCCCGCAGGGGCTCTGACCCCACACTCCCCTTCGTCTGCCCCCTGCGCCTGTCGGCCGGTTCTGCGACAATGCGGCACTGCGCCATGCGGGCGCGCGTTGTGGAGATCGACCATGCTGCTGATCGGCGTTGCCGGCACCGAACTGACCGCCCAAGAACGTGACTGGCTGCAGCACGACGCCGTGGCCGGGGTGGTGCTGTTCAAGCGCAACTTCGCCTCGCGCCAGCAGGTGACCGATCTGAGTGCGGCGATCCGTGCCGCCGCCCCACGCCCGCAGCTGATCTGCGTGGACCAGGAAGGCGGCCGTGTGCAGCGTTTCCGCGAGGGCTACAGCGCGCTGCCGCCGCTGCAGGACATCGGCGCGCTGTACGCCGCCGACCCGCAGCAGGCGCTGGCCCTGGCCGAACAGCATGCCTGGCTGATGGCCAGCGAAGTACGTGCCAGCGGCCTCGACCTGAGTTTCGCGCCGGTGGTCGACCTTGGCCGCGGCAACCGCGCCATCGGCAACCGTGCCTTCAGTGAAGACCCGCAGGTGGTGGCCGCGTTCACCGCCGCCTATGTGCGCGGCATGCATGCGGTCGGCATGGCCGCCACGCTCAAGCATTTCCCCGGCCACGGCACCGTGCTGGAAGACACCCACGTCGATACCGCGATCGACCCGCGCGCGCTGGACGAACTGCGTGGGCAGGACCTGGTGCCGTTCCAGGCCGGCATCGCCGCCGGTGCCGATGCGGTGATGATGGCGCACGTGATCTATCCGCAGGTGGCGCCGGAGCCGGCCGGCTATTCCCCGCGCTGGATCCAGGACATCCTGCGTGGCGAGCTCGGCTTCCGTGGCGTGGTGTTCTCCGATGACATCGGCATGGCCGCCTCGCACAGCGCCGGTGGCGTGCCGGCACGCGTGCACGCGCATCTGGATGCGGGCTGCGACGTAGTGCTGGTCTGCCACCCGGAACTGGTCGATGAAGCCCTGCACGCGGTGCAGGGACGCTCCCTCAATACTGCTGCGCTGCTGGGCCTGCTTGGCCGCGGCGCGCTCGGCTGGGACGGCCTGCTGGCCGACGCCCGCCATGGCGACACCCAATCCCGTCTGCTTGAAACCCTTGGAAGAACCGTCTGATGCCCAACCTCACCATTTCCCAGGCCCTGGCCCAGGCTGACCTGCTGGTCGACCGCCCCACCATCGACAAGGCCATCGCTGGTATCGCCGACGCCATCGCGCGCGATTACAAGGGCGAGGTGCCGCTGTTCCTGTCCATCATGCATGGTGCGCTGCCGTTCGCCGGCCAGCTGGCGCTGGAACTGGGCGCGCGCGGCCAGGACGTGCAGTTCGATTACCTGCACGCGACCCGCTACCGTGGTGAAACCACCGGCGGAGACCTGGTCTGGAAGCACAAGCCGGCCACCTCGCTGTTCGGCCGCCGCGTGCTGCTGATCGACGACATCCTCGACGAGGGCTACACCCTGCAGGGCGTCCGCACCTGGTGCCTGGAGCAGGGCGCGACCGACGTGCGCATCGCCGCGATGACCGTGAAGAAGCACGACCGCGCACTGCCGGACGTGACCGCCGACTACGCCGGCATCGAGCTGCCGGACCGCTACGTGTTCGGCTTCGGCATGGACGTCAACGAGACCCTGCGCTGCGTGCCGGCGATCTACGCAATGAAGGAGTAACGGCGCAGCTGCCTGCGGCGCGTCTTCTTCCACCGCCGGCATCCTCGGGTGCCGGCGTTCGTCTTTCCATGGAGTGCTTTGAATGCAACAGATCGCCCTGGCCGTGATCGGCGGTACCGGTGTCTACAACCTGGCCAAGCTCGACGACGTGCAGACCCACGAGGTCGACACCCGCTTTGGCCGCCCGTCCGGCCCGGTGCGCGTGGGCACGCTGCTCGGCCATCGCGTGGCGTTCCTGGCGCGGCATGGCGAGGGGCACTCACTGCCGCCGCACAAGATCAACTACCGCGCCAACCTGGCCGCGCTGCAGCAGCTGGGCGCGCAGCGCGTGCTGGCATTGAACACGGTGGGTGGCATCACCGAAGACTTCGGTCCGCGCGTGCTGGCCTGCCCGGACCAGATCATCGACTACACCTGGGGCCGCATCAGCACGATCTGTGAAGAAGAAGGCACCGACGTGGTCCACGTCGATTTCGGCCACCCCTATACGCCGATGCTGCGCAGCAAGATCCTGGCGGCAGCGAAAGTGACCGGCGTCACGGTCCATGACGGTGGCTGCTACGGCGCGACGCAGGGCCCGCGCCTGGAGACCATCGCCGAGATCGCCCGCATGCGCCGTGACGGCTGCGACCTGGTAGGCATGACCGGCATGCCGGAGGCCGCGCTGGCACGCGAGCTGGGGCTGGATTACGCCTGCCTGGCAATCATCGCCAACTGGGCCGCCGGCTGCGGTGATGGCGAGGAGATTACGATGGCCGAAGTACTGGCGAACGTGCAGGCGGCCAGCAACGGACTTCCGGAACTGGTGGGCGAATTGGCGCGGGGGTGATTGTCTTCCCCGAGCAAGCTTTGCATACTCAGCTTGTGCGCGGGTTCAGCGTACACCACCCATTCATTGCATAAGGTCTCGCATCACCATGCCGAACGGTACCGTCAAGTGGTTCAACGACGCCAAGGGATTTGGCTTCATCTCGCCGGAGGATGGCAGCGCCGACGTGTTCGCGCACTTCTCCGCCATCAACTCCAAGGGCTTCCGCAGCCTGCAGGAAGGCCAGCGTGTCACCTATGACGTGACCCAGGGCCCGAAGGGTGCCCAGGCTTCGAACATCACGCCGGCCGAGTGATCCACTCGACAGTGCGTTGAAAACCCCGCTTCGGCGGGGTTTTTTTTGCGTCGCGACGGGCATTGCGGCGCTGTGGACAGGGTTCCAGGTGGCCATCCGGATTTGCGCTCGGGCACAATGCGCCGATGAAGGAACGACTGCGCATCGCCGTGATCGGCTACGGCACCGCTGGACAGGCATTGTCCATCCTGCTCTCTCGTGATGGCCACGAGGTGGAGATCTTCGAACGCGTGCCCTCGCCGGGGCCGGTTGGCGCCGGCTTCCTGCTGCAGCCCAGCGGCCTGCAGGTGCTGTGGCAGATGGGCCTGCTTGATGCCGTGCGCGCGCATGCGGCGCCGGTGCACCGTCTGCATGGCGATACGCCGTGCGAGCGCACGGTGATGGACATGCGCTATGACGGCCTGGATGCGCGCCTGCACGGCCTCGGCATGCAGCGTGGGGCGCTGTTCTCGCTGCTGGACGGGGCGCGTGCGGGTGCGGGCCAGCTGCATGCCGGCGTCACCATTGCCGCAGTGGATGCCGCACAGGGCCGCCTGCATGACAGTGAGGGCCGCATGCATGGGCCGTTCGACCTGGTGGTGGCCGCCGATGGTGCGGCTTCGACGCTGCGCGGCTCGATCGAAGGCGGCACCGGGCTGGACCGCGTGTATCCCTGGGGCGCACTGTGGTGCCTGCTGCCGGCCGAGGACTGGCCGCACCTGCAGGAGCTGCGGCAGCGCTACGTGGCCGCGCGCAAGATGATCGGGCTGCTGCCGGTCGGTACGCGGCCCGGTGATGACACGCCGCGCCTGAGCTTCTTCTGGAGCCTGCCACGCGCCGACTTCGAACGATGGCAGGCCGATGGCATGACGCCCTGGCTGGACGAGCTGCACGCGCTGTGGCCGCAGGCCAGCGCGCGCTTTGCGCATCTGCATGATGCCGGCCAGCTGGCGCGCGCGGTCTACCGTGACGCCGTGATGACGCGCTGGCATTGCGGCCGCATGGTGCTGGCCGGCGATGCCGCACATGCGATGAGCCCGCAGCTGGGGCAGGGCGTGAACATGGCGCTGCTCGATGCGCTGGCATTGCGCGATGCCGTGCGCGCACATGGCGGGGGAGGCGCTGCATTGCAGGCCTACCAGGCGCAGCGCAGGGCGCACGTTGCGGTCTACCAGCGCTGGAGCCGTTGGCTGACGCCGCTGTTCCAGTCTGATCGCGATGCCTGGGCAAAGGCGCGCGACGTGCTGCTCGGGCCGATGGGGCGCCTGCCGGGTGGGCGTGGCCACATGCTGCGCGTGCTCAGCGGTACGCAGCATGGCTGGTTCGGTTCGCTTGCGCTGGATCCGGCATTTGTCGACGCGTTGGCTGCAGGGGCGCAGATGCCTGGCATCTGCGCGATCACTGCGAATGCGTGAAGCGCGCTGTCACGCGAATTAACGGTTGCCTCACCGTGTATATGCGAGAAGTAGGTTGCACGCGATTGCGCGTCGCCCGTTTTCCTTTCCGTGATTGACATCGCGCGTGGCCCGGGCGGCGTTGCCGTTGCGGCCTGTCGCGGCCCGGACGTGCCGCCTGTTGTTGAAGAGGAGGACGCCATGTGGTTCGCGGTCGAGGAGCTGGAATCGGAAATCTGCAAGCTGCGCGGACTGTTGCAGATGCTGCACGAGGACCAGCCCGACGTACTGGAGGACGTGTTCGAATTCCATGTGGGCAGCTTGATCAGTCATGCATCGCCGGAGCACCACGGACGCATCCGCGCCTGCGCACAGGAGATGCTGGCGGCAATCCAGGCCTTGCCGCGGCGACGTGAAGTTGACACGCCTGAGTTCCAGTTGATGCCGCAGCTGGACATTCGTCCGGCCTGATTCAAGCCACTGGCAGTTCCACCAGGCCGTTTTCCACGCAGGCGATCATCTGTTCGCCGCTGGCGGGAGCAGGCACGATTCCGGCGGTGAACGCGGAAAAGGCCGGCAGGACCGTCATCCGCTCGCGCAGCCAGAAGGCCGGGAAGCGCCGGCGCAATGCGGGCAGTGCGACCTGCGGATGCAGGTGGCCTGCGACCACGTGCCACGCCGGGTCTGCGCACGGTTCATGGCGCAGCAGGAACGGCGCCAGCCGCACCTCCTCGTGGATCTGCACCTGCAGCTGGGCATGCGGTAGCTGCCGGTCATGATTTCCGCGCAGGACATGCACGTCCAGTGCGGTGTTGCGTTCGCGCCAGCCGAGCCATTGCTGGTACCAGGCGGCGCGATGCGCCGGCCCATGCAGGATGTCGCCCAGGATCCACAGTTCGCGGCAGGCGTGCCTGTCCAGCAGACCCTGCAGGCGTTGCAGGTCTTCGCCGGTTCCGCCGCTGGGCAGCGCGATGCCGGCGCGGCGGAACACATCGGCCTTGCCCAGGTGCAGGTCCGCGATCAGCAGCGCCTGCCGCGCCGGCCAGTAGAGTGCGCGTGCGCCCGCCAGGGTCACCGGTTCGCCGGCAAGCAGCAGCGGTATCTCATCGGCCATGGCGACGTTCCAGCTGCTGGGCCGCGCGTTGCACGCGGGTACGCCAGTCCTCGTTGCTGAACTGTCCGCGCAGGCGTTCGGCCCACAGTGGAAAGCCCAGGGGCGTCAGCGATGCAGGGCGCTGCATCGACATGCGTCGCGCGCCGATCCGGACCAGCACCTGGCGCAGCCCCGGCAGGTCAAGGCTGTCATGCAGCACTTCGCGTTCGGCCAGCGCCAGCAGCAGGTGCTCGGGGTCATGCTCGCGCAATACGTCGTACAGCAGGCCCGCCGAGGCCTGCAGCTGGCGCAGCGATCGCGGCATGCCCCCCGGCAGGCTGGGTACCAGCAGGCCTGCGACGCGCGCGATGCCACGGAACTGGCGCCGCGCAAGCTCGCCCAGGTTCACCGCCGCACGCAGATCGTCCAGCAGCTGATCGGTGGTGAACAACGCATGCCATTGCGCCGCGTCCAGGTCGATCGCCTGCGCCGGTGCCAGCACCAGGCCGTGATCATTCACGGCATAGCCGATGCTGTTGCGTTGCTGGCGGGTGCAGCGCAGTGCCAACAGGGCAGCCAGCGCCTCGTGCACGTGGCGTCCGGCGAAGGGATAGACGAAGAGGAACTGGCCTTCGCGGCGGCGTACGTCCTCCAGCAGCACGTGGTCCGGGCCGGGAAGCGCCGACACCTGCTGCTGAAGTGCCAGCAGCGGTGCCAGCCAGCGCGCTTCCGCACTGTCGTCGGCGCCTGACAGCACCGACTCCAGTTCGCCGCCGAGTGCCATCGACAGCGGCAACTGGCCTCCCTGCCAGCGGGGCACGACACCTTCACCGCGCCCTCGTGCCAGCCGCACGAAGGCGGTCATGTCGCGCAGCTGCACCAGCTCCAGCAGGCGCCCGGCGAACTGGAAGCGGTCTCCGCGGCGCAGGCGGCTGGCGAACTGTTCCTCCACGGCGCCGAGGCCGGCCCCGCGCAGGAACTGCACGCGCACGCTGCCATCGCTGCTGATGGTGCCGATCGACAGCCGGTGGCGTAGTGCCTGGCGCCGGTCGTGCATCCGGTAGCGGCCATCGGCGTCCTGCACGACCTTGTGGAAGTCAGGGTACTGGGCCAGGGCCTGGCCCCCCTGCACGATGAAAGTCAGCACGGCCTGCCACTGGTCCTCGGCCAGGGATGCGAACGCATGGGTGCGCCGGACCTGCGCCAGCAGCGAATCACCGTGGAAGCCACCGGCCAGGGCACGGCTGACCGCATGCTGGGCCAGAACGTCCAGCGACAGCATCGGCGGCCTGCGTGCTTCGACCACGCCTTCGGCCAGTGCGCGACGCACGGCTGCGTACTCGGCCAGTTCCAGCGCATGGCTCGGCACGCAGAGGATCGCGCCACTGGCACCGGGACGATGGCGCGCACGTCCGGCGCGCTGGCGCAGGCGGGCGACGCCCTTCGGGCTGCCCAGCTGCAGTACCTGTTCGACCTCGGGAAAGTCCACGCCGAGGTCGAGGCTGGAGGTGGCGACCACGCAGCGCAGCGTTCCTGCACGCAGCCCGTCCTCCACCTGCTGGCGCAGCGCCGGATCCAGCGAACCGTGGTGCAGCGCAAGCGTGTCGTGTTGCTCGGGCCAAACCGACGCCAGCGCCTGATGCCACAGTTCTGCCTGTGCACGGGTGTTGGTGAAGAGCAGGCTGCTGCGTGCCTGCATCAATGCGTCCAGCACCCGCGGCAGTTGGGCCAGGCCCAGGTGCCCGGCCCAGGGAAAGCGTTCACCGGGTTCGGGCAGCAGGCTGCGCACCGTGGTCGCACGCGGGCGCACGCCCTGCACGATCGGCGCGTCGGGCTGTCCGGGCAGCAGCACGTCGCGCGCCTCATCCAGATTGCCCAGCGTGGCCGACAGCCCCCACAGCTGCAATGCAGGCGCGGCATCGCGCAGCACGGCCAGATTCAACTGCAGCAGGACGCCGCGCTTGTTGCCCAGCAGTTCGTGCCATTCGTCCACCACCACGCAGCGCAGCTGGCGCATGCGCGGCAGCGTATCCGGATAGCTCAACAGCAGCGCCAGCGATTCCGGCGTCGTGACCAGTACGTCGATGCGGCCCTCGCGTGCCTGTCGTCGCTCGCGGTTGCTGGCGTCACCGCTGCGCAGGCCGACACGCCATCCAAGCTGCAACCCATCGACCACGGCCTGCAGCGCACGCGCGGTGTCGCTGGCCAACGCGCGCAAGGGCGTCACCCACAGCACCTGCAGCGGGCGTACCGCACCGGCGCGGCGGGGCGAAGGCGGTGGGTCGATCATGGCCTGCAGCAGCGGTCCCCCGAACATCGCCAGTGTCTTGCCGCTGCCTGTGGGCGTGTGCAGCAACCCGGATCCGCCGGCGAGATAGTGCCGCCACATCGCGCGCTGGAACGGCAACGAGCGCCAGCCTTTCGACGCGAACCAGTCTTCCAGCCGGCGTAGTGCCTGGCTGCGGTTCATCGCGCCAGCGCCTGCAGGGTAGCCAGCTGATCGGCCTCGCTGGCTGGCTTGTCGTGGCGCCAGCGCAGGATGCGTGGAAAGCGTACGGCGATACCGGACTTGTGCCGGCTGCTGCGGTTGACCGCCTCGAAGCCCAGTTCGAAGACGTGTTCGGGGCGTACGCTGCGCACCGGGCCAAAGCGCTCGCGGGTATTGGCGCGGATCCAGCGATCAAGCGCGAGGATCTCCTTGTCATCCAGGCCCGAATAGGCCTTGGCCACCGGTACCAGCGTGTCGCCGTCCCAGACGCCGAAGGTGTAGTCGGTGTACAACGTGCTGCGCCGCCCATGGCCGGCCTGCGCGTACAGGAGCACTGCATCGATGGTGAGCGGATCGACCTTCCATTTCCACCAGTCACCGCGGCGTCGCCCGGCCTGGTAGGGCGAGGCACGACGTTTCAGCATCAGCCCTTCCACGCCACGTTCGCGTGCCACATCGCGCATCGCCGCCGCCTGCGGCCAGTCTTCGGCGGCAACGTCGGGTGAGAGCTGGATCCGTGCATCACCCAGGGCACCGACGACGTCGGCAAGCCGTGCACGCCGTTCCCGCAACGGCAACTCACGCAGGTCCGCGCCATCGTGTTCCAGCAGGTCATAGGCGAGCACGCGCACCGGCGTGTTGCGCAGGGTAGCCGCACCGGGCTTGCGGCGCTGGATGCGGGTCTGCAGCGCGGTGAATGCACGCGGCAGGTCCGTGGCTTCGTCCCACGCCAGCAGCTCTCCGTCCAGCACGCAGCCATCGGGAAGCGCCATCGCCGCCTGTTCGATTTCGGGGAAGCGACCATCCAGCCGCTCTTCGCCGCGTGACCACAATGCGACCTCGCCGCGCCGGCGCAGCAGCTGCAGGCGGATGCCATCCCACTTCCATTCCAGCAGCCAATCTTCGATAGGGCCGAGGCGTTCGGCAGGATCGCCTTCCAGTGGCGAGGCGAGGAAGAACGGGTAGGGTTGCTGCCGGTCCAGTGGCAGCTCATCCGGCGACAGCAGCTGGCCCAGCAGTGCGGGCGAGGGCACCCACTCGCCAAGCATGCGCTGGGCGATGCGCGCGATGTCCAGCCCGGACCACTCCGCCAGTGCCTGCTGCACCAGCCGCTGCGAGACGCCAACGCGCAGGGCGCCGGTCAGCAGCTTGTTGAACACCAGGCGTTCGCTGCTGCACAGCTGCTGCCAGCCCGCGACGACCGCCGCACGGCGTACCGCTTCGGGCTGGTTGGCCACCGCCAGCAGATGCTGTTCGATCCAATCCGCCAACGCACGGTCGGCGGCCGGCTGGGATGGATCATCCAGCAGCAGGGTCAACGTTTCGGCCAGGTCACCGACCTGCGCATAGCTGTCTTCCACCAGCCATGGCGGCAAGCCGGATTCTTCGGCAATCCAGGCGCGCAGTTCGCCACTGGCGGCGATCTTGCGGCGTGCGCCGCCCACCTTGCCACCGCTGAGCAGGTACAGCGCCCACGCCGCATCGTGCGCGCCTGCCTGGCGGAAGTAATCGATCAATGCCGCACGCTTGTCCAGCGTGGCGGTGCTGCGGTCCAGGCGCTGGTAGAGCGCCGCGAAGGCCTTCATTCCTCGCTCCCGAAATCGGTACGGAAGGCTTCAGCCGCTACGCCGCGCTCGCGCAGGAAGGGAATCAACGCATCGGTATTGCCATGGGTGGCGATCACCCGCTGCGCGCCGGTCTGTTCGATGGTCTGCAGCAGTGCGGGCCAATCGGCGTGATCGGAAATGACGAAGCCACGATCGACGTTGCGGCGACGCCGGTTGCCGCGCAGCTGCATCCAGCCCGAGGCGAAGCCCAGCTGGTAGCGGCCGAAGCGGCGCATCCACGGTGTGCCGGCGGCCGAGGGCGGGGCGAGGATCAACTGGCCGGCGGCATCCGGCTGGCGACCCTGCTCGGCCACCGCCAGCGTCTCCAGCATTGGCACGTTGGCCTGCCGATACACCTCCACACCATTGGCGATGGCACCGTGCAGCCAGGCCGGGCGATCGTCCAGCGGCAGCAGTTCGGCCAGTACCCGTTGCGCCTTGCCCAGTGCATAGCACAGCAGGATGGCAGCTTCGCCGCGCTGTTCGCATTCGCGGCGCCACGCCACGATCTCCGCAGCGACGGTGGGCGTGTCCGGCCAACGATAGATCGGCAGGGCAAAGGTGGCCTCGGTGATGAAGGTATCGCAGGGCACCACTTCGAACGGCGCACAGGTTGGATCAGGCTGGCGCTTGTAGTCGCCGGACGCCACCCAGACCTGCTGCCCGTCGTCGATGCGCACCTGCGAAGATCCCAGTACATGGCCGGCGGGATGCAGCGATACCTGCACCCGGCCCAGGCGGAACGGCACGCCCTCGGCATGCGCCTGCACCGGCACATCGCCCAGGCGCCAGCGCAGGATCGGCAGGCTGCCGTCGCTGCAGTGGTATTCGCCCATGCCCGGGCGTGCGTGATCGCCGTGGCCATGGGTGATGACCGCGCGCGGGACCGGTCGCCAGGGATCGATGTGGAAATCACCGGCGGCGCAGTACAGCCCTTCGGGGCGCAGGACCACCAGATCGTCGTTGACTGCCATGCGGTCACTGTGGCCGGCCGCTCGTGCACAGGGTGAGAATCGGCCTGAACACGGGCTTGGCAGGCGATGCGGCACAATCGAACCGCAGATCTCTTGCCGCCAGGACGGACCGGATGAGTGGACCCAGCTTCAGCAGCAATGCGCCCTACGAAACCCATGTGGTGCTGAACCAGCCGCCGTCGTTCGCGGGGCGCCAGTTGTGGACCGATGACGTGGCGCTGATGGAGGCGGTGCAGCGCGAAGGCGCTGGCGGCTTTGCGCCGCGGCTGGCGGTCTATGGCGCGCTGGCGGGTGACGAACTGTACCGGCTCGGCTTCGATGCCAACCGCGATCGGCCGCGCCTGCGCACGCATGATGCGCAGGGCCATCGCATCGATACGGTGGAGTTCCATCCGGCCTATCACCAGTTGATGGGCACAGCGAAATCGCACGGGGTCGCCGGGTTGTCCTGGCACGAGCCGCAACCGGGCGGGCACGTCGCGCGCGCGGTGTTGAGCTACCTGCACCACCAGGCCGAGGCTGGCACCAGTTGCCCGTTGACGATGACCCATGCGGCAGTTGCAGTGCTGCACACGCAGCCGCACCTGGCCGAGTGGGCGCGCAAGGCCGCAGCGCCGGTCTATGACCCGCGCGATGTACCGGTGGCGGACAAGGCCGGCATCACGCTGGGCATGGGCATGACCGAGAAGCAGGGAGGCTCGGATGTGCGCGCCAACAGCACGCGCGCTGAACCGATCGATGGCCAGCGCTATCGCCTGGTCGGTCACAAGTGGTTCTTTTCCGCACCGATGTGCGATGGCTTCCTGGTGCTGGCGCAGGCGCCGGGAGGACTGACCTGCCTGCTGATGCCGCGCCGGCTGGCCGACGGCGACCGCAACGCATTCCGGTTGATGCGCTTGAAGGACAAGCTTGGCGATTGGGCCAATGCCTCCAGCGAAGTCGAGTTCTGCGGGGCACAGGCGTGGCGCGTGGGCGAGGAGGGGCGGGGCGTGGCCACCATCATCGGCATGGTGATGATGACCCGCCTGGACTGCATGCTGGGCGCGGCGGCGGAAATGCGCATGGCGCTGGCGCAGGCGCTGCATCACGCACGTCATCGCCGCACGTTCGGCAAGCTGCTGGTCGAGCATCCGTTGATGACCAATGTGCTGGCCGACCTGGCACTGGAGTCGGAAGCGGCCACAGTGCTGTCGATGCGCATCGCGCGTGCGGTGGACCGGGCCGGCGTGGATGCCAACGAAGCCGCGTTGGCGCGTGTGGGGACGGCGCTGGGCAAGTACTGGTTGTGCAAGCGCGCGCCGGCCTTCGTCAATGAAGCACAGGAATGCCTGGGCGGCGCGGGCTATGTGGAGGAATCGATGCTGCCGCGGCTGTACCGGCAGGCACCGTTGAATTCGATCTGGGAAGGAAGCGGCAACATCCAGTGTCTGGACGTGCTGCGCGCGCTGGCGCGCGAACCGGAGGCGCTGGCGGCGCTGCGCGCTGAACTGGCGGCGGTGGCCGATCGTGATGCGCGCTACGCAGCGGCTTTGCAGCGGTGGGCAGCAGCACCGCCACCGGATGAGTCGCAGGCGCGGCTGTTCTGCGAGCGCACAGTGCTGTTGTTGCAGGCCGCGCTGCTGTTGCGTGCGCAAAGTCCGATGGCAGAGGCATTCGTGCGCAGCCGGCTGCAAGCGGAGCATGGGCTGGTGTTCGGGACCCTGCCGACGGGCGTGGATCTGTCGGCGATGCTGGTGCGCGCGCTGCCGTAGGAGCGCCCACCACGGAATCAACGGAAAAAACGCAAAGCGAAAAGCAGAAAAGCCGCGGCAGTGCCGCGGCTTTTCCTGTAGCGCCGGGCCCATGCCTGGCTGCCGGTACGCCTCAGTGCTTGGCTTCTTCCTTGGCGGCGTTCGCCTTCGCGTCATTGGCGACATCGCGGGCCTTGTCGGCCACCTTCTGTGCGGCGTTGGCAGTCGCGTCGCTGGCGTGTGCGGCGGCGTCGGTTGCGGCGTCCTTGGCCTTGTCGGCAGCGTTGGCGGTGGCGTCTGCAGCCTTGTCCAGCGCCTGCTGGGTATCGGCGGCGGCCTGCTCGGAGGCTGCAGCGGTCTTGTCGGCGGCGTCACGGGTAGCTTCTGCCGCCTTGTCGACGGCATCGCGGGCAGCCGCGCCGGCGCTGTCAGCGGCCTGCTGCGCGTCCTGCTTGGCCTGTTCGGCTTCCGGGCCCTTGCAGGCGGCCAGGGCCAGCAGCAGGGAGGCGGCCAGCAGGGTGGTGGTGATCGGGCGAATCTTCATGGCGGTCTCCGGTACTGCAATGGATGGGGACGCCAGCCTATTCATGCCGTTGTGAAGGCGGGGTCGCGATGCCCGCGCCGCGAGGTGGCAGTGGCGCAAAGAAAAAGCCGCTGGCGAACCAGCGGCTTTTCCGGAACAGCGTGAAGAAAGAAGTTATTACTTCTTGGCTTCTTCAGCAGCGTCCTTGGCCTGCTCAGCGGTAGCTTCGGCAGCCTTGGCAGCGTCCTTGGCTTCGCCAGCAGCAGCGTCGGTCGCGGCAGCAGCGGTGTTGGCAGCAGCGTCGGTCGCAGCGTCAGCAGCGGTGGCGGCGGTGTTGGCAGCCTGCTGGGCAGCGTCGGCGGTCTGGGCGCCGGCAGCGGCGGCCTGGTCGGCAGCAGCCTGGGCTTCGGTGGCGGCTTCGTTGGCCGAAGCAGCGGCGTCCTGGGCAGCTTCCTGCTTCGAGCAGGCGGCCAGGGCCAGAGCCAGGGACATCGCGACCAGCAGCTTGTTGATGCTCATTGTGTAAATCCTCGTCGTTAGAATTAGGCAACGCGCATGCTGCGCGCCGACAACATGATGACAAGCCAAGATTGGGTGTCAAGCGATCCCGCATTCATTTTTGCGAAATCATCGTTAAATCTTTTTAAATCAATTCGATGGCGATTGCCGTTGCTTCGCCGCCACCTATGCACAGGGTGGCAATGCCGCGCTTGCCACCGCGCGTGCGCAGGGCGTTGACCAGGGTCACCACCAGGCGTGCACCGGAGGCACCGATGGGATGACCCAGCGCGCAGGCACCGCCATTCACGTTCAGCTTGTCGTGCGGGATGCCCAGCTCACGCATCGGCGCCATTGCCACCACGGCAAAGGCCTCGTTGATCTCGAACAGGTCGATCTGGTCCAGCGACCAGCCGGTCTTGGCCAGCAGCGTGTGGATCGCGCCGATCGGGGCGGTGGTGAACCACTCCGGTTCCTGCGAATGGGTGGCGTGGCCGACGATGCGGGCCAGCGGAGTGATGCCACGGGCGGCCGCGTCTTCCTCGGTCAGCAGGACCACCGCGGCGGCGCCGTCGGAGATGCTGGAGGAACTGGCGGCGGTGACGCTGCCGTCCTTCTTGAAGGCCGGACGCAGGGTCGGGATCTTGGCGATATCCGAGCGCCCCGGCTGCTCGTCGGTGGCGACCTCGACGTCACCCTTGCGGGTGGCTACCTTCACCGCGACGATCTCGTCGGCGAACGCACCGTTGGCCTGTGCGGCCTGCGCGCGCTTGACCGATTCGATCGCGTAGGCGTCCTGCTCCTCGCGGCTGAACTGGTACTTGTCCACGGCGCATTCGGCGAATTCGCCCATGGCCTTGCCGTCATAGGCGTTGACCAGGCCGTCGTGGGCCATGTGGTCGACCGCCTGGAAGTTGCCGAAGCGGTTGCCGGTACGCGAGTTCGGCAGCAGGTGCGGGGCGTTGGACATCGATTCCATGCCACCGGCGACCACGATGCTGGCCGAACCGGCCTTGATCAGGTCATGGCCGAGCATGATGGTCTTCATGCCCGAGCCGCACACCTTGTTGAGGGTGGTGGCGCCGGTCGACAGCGGAATGCCGGCGGCGATCGCCGCCTGGCGGGCGGGCGCCTGGCCGAGGTTGGCCGGCAGCACGCAGCCCATGAGGACCTCGGAGACGTCGCTGGCCGGTACGCCCGACTGTTCCAGGGCGGCAGCGATGGCGGCCGCGCCGAGGGTGGGGGTCGGCACGCCGTTGAACTGGCCGAGGAAGGAGCCGATGGCGGTGCGCTTGGCGGCGGCGATGACGATGTTGGACATGGCAATCTCGTTGATGCGTAAGCAATGTTCGGAAAGGAGACCGCGGACGTTGGAAGCGCCCCGGTTTCCCGGCAGACTGCGTGGGGGTCGGCCCAAGTATAGAGGGTCGGGGAGGGCCGCCGCTGGGCGGCACCGCACGCCTGCCGGGATGTAGGCAGGTCAACGTTCATGGGAAGGAATCGATGGAACGCACGACGATGGTTAGGTCCGCGCTGGCAACGGCGCTGGCGATGGCAATGACGGCATGTGGCGGCGGAGGCGGCGGCAATGTCCGCATCGATCCCCCTCCGACCACCCCCACACCCCCAACGACGCCCCCTCCGACGGCACCGCCTCCGGCCAAGCCGCAGGAACCGGCCTTCGACGCGCACCTGTCAGTGACCAATGCGCGTGCCGCACAGGCCGCCGGCCTGACCGGGCAGGGCGTGCGCATCGGCATCGTCGACTCGGGCGTGCAGCGCAACGCAGCGGCATTGAACGGGCGGGTGGTGGGCAACCTCAACTACATCGATCCGGCGCGCAACAACCTGCTGGTGGACGACGTGGTGGGCCACGGCACGGCGGTAGCCAGCCTGGCCGCCGGCGCGCCGGTGGGAACCTGGCCGGGCGGCATCGCCCCCGGTGCGCAGATCGTTTCGGCGCGGATCATCGCCGACAAGCCGCCGGTCGATGACGGCAGCGGCAAGGGCAATTCCTTCAGCGGTCCGCTGGGCGTGGCGCAGGTCCACCAGGACCTGATCAGCTACAACGTGAAGGTGATGAACAACTCGTGGGGCGGCCTGTACTGGACCGACCTGCCGACCACCGCGCAGGTGGCGGCCGAGTACCGTCCGTTCGTCATCAACCATGGCGGCCTGGTGGTGTTCGCGGCCGGCAACGATGCGCGCACCGAACCGAGCAGCCTGGCCGCCCTGCCCAGCCAGCTGGGCGTTGCCGGCTCGCTGCCGGCGGCCGACCTGGAGCGCGGTTGGCTGGTGGCGACCGCAGTGGATCCCTATGCACCGGGCACGCTGGCCAGCTACGCCAATGCCTGCGGGCAGGCGGCGCGCTATTGCCTGGCGGCGCCGGGCAGCGCGGTCTATCCCGATGCCAATGGCAGCACCTACTACTGGAACTACGGGACGTCCTTCGCCGCCCCGTTGATCTCCGGCGCCGCCGCGCTGGTCTGGCAGCGCTACCCGTACTTCGACAACAACCTGGTGCGGCAGACCCTGCTGGGCACGGCCAAGGACATCGGCGCGCCCGGCGTGGATGCGGTGTTCGGCTACGGCCTGCTCGACATCTCGCGGGCGATCAAGGGCCCGGGCCGCTTCGACTGGGGTGATGTAGTGGCCAATGTCGATGCGCCATCGAGTGGTTCGCTGTGGAGCAACGACATCGTCGGCAGCGGTGGCCTGGTCAAGCAGGGCGGGGGCACCCTGGTGCTCGCAGGCAACAACAGCTACAGCGGCGCCACCCGCATCGAGCGCGGCATCCTGTCGCTGCAGAACGGCGGTGTCATCCGTTCCAACGTGACCATCCTCGGCCAGCCCGACCCGGATTCGACCGGCCTGCAGTTCAATGGCGGCACGCCGCGCGTGATCGGCAACGTGGTCAACGGCAGCAGCGTGTTCCTGACCACCGGCAGCACCACCGGCACCATCGAGGGCAACTACACGCAGCAGGCGGGTGGCCAGTTGATGATCGCGCTCGGTGCCAATGCGCTGCAGGTGACCGGCACGGCCTCGATCAATGGTGGCGTGCGCGTGCATGGCTTCGTCTCCGGCTACGTGCCGCAGAACGGCAGCCGCCAGGACCTGGTCCGTGCGGCCGGTGGCCTGAGCGGCACCTTCAGCAGCCCGGCCTCCTCCAGCGGCCTGCAGGGCCTGTCGCTGCTGCAGAGCAGCTATGGCTATGACAGCAACACTGCCTGGTTGAACCTGACCCAGGTGAGCGTGACGGCGGCGGCGACCGGGCTCGCGGCCTCGGCGCAGTCCGCGGCGCAACGACTGGAAGGTGCGTTCAGCGCACTCGATGGCAGTCCTGCGCTGCAGGGCTCGGCCTTCGGCACGGCGGCCGGTGCGCTGCAGTGGACCGGCGGTGGCAGCGAGGGCCTGGCAGCCAGCCTGCAGAGCCTGTCCGGGCAGGCGCATGCGCGGGCCGAGTCGGCCACCTTCGACAGCATCGACATGTCGCGCCGTGCGATCGCCGAGCGCTTCGATCGCGTGCGGGCGGCGCCGCGCCTGCGCGGGGCCTGGCAGAGCGCGCTCGGTGAGGCCGGGCAGGGCAGTTTTGCCGGCAATGCCGCCGACAGCCGTGGCTGGATGGCCGGCCAGGACCTGCCGCTGGGCAGCAATGGGCTGATGGGCGTGGCCTTTGGCGAGACCCGCAGCAATGGTGGCAGCAGCTTCGGCGGCGATCGTGGGCGTGATCGCCAGGCGCAGGCACAGTTGTACGCCGGTTGGAACCTGGGCCGGGGCTATGCGCTGGCGCAGGTCGGCAGCGGCCAGTTCACCCGTGCGCTGGATCGCCAGTTGCTGCTGGGCGCCGGTGCCTATGGTGTTTCCGCACGTTACGGCGGACGCTTCAGCAGTGCCAGCGTCGAAGGCGGCTATCGTTTCGGCCGCGCGGGCGCGTCGTTGACACCGTATCTGGGTGCCAGCACCACGCGCGTGGATACCGATGCCTTCAATGAGCTGGGTGGTTTCGGCTTCGGCCTGCGTGGCGACGCCAACCGCGTGCAGCGCAGCCAGATGCTGGCCGGTATCCGCGGCGAGCGCGGCTGGGGGCGCTGGACGCTGCGCGGGCACGCCGAGTGGCAGCAACGGCTCGACGGTGCCGATGCGGACTGGCAGGCCAGCTTCGTTGGTGTCGATGCCTGGGCACCCCTGGCGGGATGGGACGCACCGCGTGGCAGTGCGCTGTTCGGCGTGGCGCTGGAGTCGTGGTGGGGCCGCAATGGCCGCCTGAGCCTGGGCTTCGACCAGCGCGTCGGTGGCGAGGGCGCGCGCCAGGCGGCGCTGCGCTACAGCACCGGGTTCTGAGCGGGAGGTCGCGCCGGGACGTCAGCCCCGGCGCGACATCGGCAGGCTCAGCCGCCGCGCAGGTTGCCCAGGCGCGGGGTGCTGCGGCCCAGCGGCATCTTCAGCTTGCCGATCGACAGGATGCGGCTTTCGGCGATGCGGTCGGCCGCACGCTGCGGCGCGATGTTCTCGCGCTGCGACAGTTCGAAGATGCGGGTGAGGTTGTGATAGATGCTGCGGATCAGGCGCATCGCGCGTTCGCGGTTGTAGCCATCGATCTCCAGCGACACGTTCATCACGCCGCCAGCGTTGACCGCATAGTCCGGCGCATACAGGATGCCGCGCGCGTGCAGTTCATCGCCGATTTCCAGGCTCGACAGCTGGTTGTTGGCGGTACCGCAGATGATCTTGGCCTTGATCCGCGGCAGGGTGTCGGCGTTGATGGCGCCTTCCAGCGCGCACGGTGCGAACACGTCGGCGTTCACTTCGTGGATCTCGTCGGGCTTGACCGCTTCGGCGCCGAAATCGCTGACCGCGCGATCAACCAGTGCGCTGTCCAGGTCGGTGACATACAGCTTGGCACCGCGGTCGCGCAGCAGTTTCACCAGCTCCATGCCGATGTGGCCCAGGCCCTGCACCGCGATGCTGGTCTTGCCCACTTCCTCGTGGCCGAACTTGAAGCGCATCGCCGCCATCAGCGCCTGCAGCGCACCGTAGGCGGTGAACGGGGCCGGATCGCCGGAGCCGCCATGGACCTGGTGCACGCCGGTCACGAACTGGCTCTCCAGGTAGATGTTCTCCATGTCGTTGACGTCGGTGCCGACGTCTTCGGCGGTGATGTAGCGGCCGCCCAGCGAGTCGACGTAACGGCCGAAGGCGCGGAACAGCACCTCGGTCTTGTCCACCTTCGGATCGCCGATGATCACCGCCTTGCCGCCACCGACGTTGAGGCCGGCCAGCGCATTCTTGTAGGTCATCGTCCGGCTCAGCCGCAGCACGTCGGCCAGTGCCTCGTCGGTGCTGGCGTAGGGGCGCATGCGCACGCCGCCCAGGGCCGGGCCCAGGGTGGTGTTGTGAATGGCGATGATCGCCTTCAGGCCGGCATCGTGGTTGTGGCAGAACACCACTTGTTCGTGGCCGGTGGTGGCGAGGGTTTCGAATAGCATGGCGTCTCCGATGGCGCGAACAGCGGCGAACTGCAGCGAACGGCCAGTGAACGGTAGGGTCCCAAAACAAAAAAAGCGACGTCGTCATGGCTGGGGGACGGGTCGCGCGGCGCCATTCTAGTCCATTCGCCCGGCCGTTGCCGTCGACGTCGGCGGCCGCCAGGTTAAAGAAGATGAAAGTGCGGCCGATGCTGCGACGACGGCGGGTGGCCGGATGGGCGTGAAGAGGCAGGGCGGTCAGTGACGGCAAGGGCATCACAACGACAGGACGGGCGGCGATGACAGCGGCATGGTGGCGATCGCTGCGCGGCTGGCTGACACGTTCGACCGGGGCGGCACCGGCGCGGCTGGTTGCCGCATCCCGCCAGGCGGTGGCCGCCGCAGCCGCAAGCCTGCAGGGCGAGGCGCTGCCGTCGCCGGAGATCGCCGCTCACCTGCAACGCGGGCTGCATGCGCTTGCGTTGTACCCACGGCTGGCCGGCGAGCCAACGCCGGTGCAGGACCCAGGCCTGGGCGAGGCGGTGGCGCGCGCGCTGCAGGACCGCGACTGGGCGGCCAGGCAGTTGCCCCGCCGGCCGCAGCTGCTGCCGCAGCTGATCCAGACCGTCAACGACGATGCCGCCTCGGCCCGGGTGATGGCCGCGATCATCGGCCAAGACCCGGTGCTGACCGGCAACCTGCTGCGCATCGCCAACAGCCCGGCCTACAAGGTCCACGAGCGCCCGGTAGAGAGCCTGCAGCGGGCGGTGACCCTGGTCGGCACCGAGGGCGTGCGCCAGATCATCAGTGCGGTACTGGTGCAGCCGGTGATGCAGGTGCAATGCGAGGTGTTCCCGCAGTTCAGCGCGATCATCTGGGAGCACGCACTGCTGGCATCGCGTGCAGCGGCCGACCACGCACGCACGGTCACCTTCGGCGATGCCTTCGCCGCGCAGTGGCTGGGCCTGGTGCAGGGGCTGGGTGCGGCGCTGGTGATGCGCCAGCTGCTGCAGGAGGCACAGGCCCGTGGCGAGCCCGTGGAGCCGGCGTTGGCCCTGCAGCTGTTGCAGCAGTGGTCGTTGCCGCTGGCGCAGCGGGTCGCTGCCGCATGGGAGTTGCCTGAGCCGGTTCACCAGGCCTTGGCGGTGGATGCGGAAGGACCGTTGGCCGACAGCCTGCGCCTGGCCAGCGCGGCCGCAGCGGCCAGCCTGTTGTGCCGCCATGGGCATGCCAGCCAGAGCCGCATGCTGGCCCTGCTGGAGCAGCTGCCTTCGGCACCGCCGCATGCATTGCGCTGGATCTGGCGGCGCCTGCATGGGCGCAACGTGGAAACGCTGGATGAGGCCGGACAGGATGAGGCCACTCCGGCGTCCTGAGCGCTACAGCTGCGATTCCACCGGCAGCCAGCTGATCACCCGCGACAACCAGCGCTTGCGCGCCGTTGCCCCTGGCTCGGCCTCCACCCAGTGCGGTGGCGGTTCGCGCTCCAGCCAGCGCAACCGGCGGCGGTCGTCCAGTGCCAGCCACCAGCTGTGCCTGGGGTCAGCCAGGCGCAGGTATTCGTCCCGCAGCTGTGTACCCAGCACCGGATCGTCGAACAGCACACCCATTTCAGTGTTCAGGTAGGCCGAGCGCGGGTCCAGGTTGAAGGAGCCGACGAAACCGCGGCGGTCATCGATCAGGAATGCCTTGGTGTGCAGGCTCGCGCCGCTGCTGCCGAACACGCCGGCATCGCCCGACTGACCCTGTGCCTTCAGCTCGTACAGGTGGACGCCCGCTTCCAGCAGTGGCACGCGGTAGCCCATGTAGCCCCCGTGCACGGCGGCGACGTCGTTGGCGGCCAGCGAGTTGGTGACCACGCCCACCTGCACGCCCCACCCGGCCATTGCCGAAAAGCCATCGAGGCCCTCGTTGCCGGGCACGAAGTAGGGCGAGATCAACAGGGCCTTGTGCCGGGCGGCCTGCAGCTCGCTGATCAGGGTCGACACCAGCCAGGTGGCGCGATCATCCCTGCGGTGCTTCATCGGCGGGTCCGACACGATGCGCACGGCACCGCTCCAGTGCAACGGCTCGGGGCTCGGGCGCTGCCGTTGGCGTGATTCGGCCACGCGCGCAAGGTAGGGGCGGGCCACGTCCCGCTGCGCCTCGTGGTCCGATTCGCGCACCAGCAGGCGCAGTTGTGCGTCGGTATGGAAGGCAAGCGCGGATACCGGGATGGCGGTTTCGCTGTTCCAGTAGTCGTCGAAGATCCGGTTGGCCTGCTCCACGGCGGGGCCGGCGACCAGCAGGTCCAGATCCTGGAAGTTCACGTCGGTGCGCGCGCTGAAGTACTCCTCGCCGATGTTGCGGCCACCGACGATTGCGACGCGGCCATCGGCGATCCAGCTCTTGTTGTGCATGCGGTGGTTCACGCTGAAGAAGCGCTGCACCATCTCCACCATGCGCAGGATGCCGGTCCGGTTGCGGAACGGGTTGTACAGGCGGATCTCGATGTTCGGATGGGCATCGAGCGCCATCATCAGCGCGTCCTTGTCCTTGGCATTCATGTCATCGAGCAGGATGCGCACGCGCACGCCGCGCTCGGCGGCGTCATACAGCGCCTTGGCCATCAGGTGGCCGATCAGGTCGTCGTGCCAGATGTAGTACTGCAGGTCCAGGCTGCGGCCGGCCTGGGTGGTGATCATCGCGCGGGCGGCGAAGGCATCCATGCCATCGCTGAGGAAGGCCACGCCCGACTGGCCGGGGTGGGCCGCCTGCAGCGGCACGATCTGCTGGTCGATGCGGGTCTGTGCCGGCTGCAGCGGCAGCACGTGCGAAGGCGCGCCATGCGCCTGCGGCGTGAGATGGTCGGCCAGCAGCAGCCCGGACAGGACCAGCAGCACCAGCACGGCGAGGATGATCGCAGCAACACGCAGCAGGCGTCGCCACAGCGGCTTGGGCAGGCTCATGCCCCGATGGTAGAGCCACGCCATGCGTGAAGGAATGCCTGCAGGATCGACAGGGGGTCAGAGCCCCTGCCTTCGGCACGGGATCCGACCCCCGGATCCCTCTCCACGGGAAAGGGCCCTGACCCGCACACCTCAGAACCGCTCGTCGCTGCCCAGGTAGCGCCACTGCCCCGGCGGCAGCGGCCCCAGCGCCACGCGTCCGATACGCAGGCGGCGCACGGCCGTGACCTGCAGGCCGACAGCGCTGACCGCCACACGCAGCCCCTTGGCCGTCAGGCCCTTGCCGGCGAAGCGCAGGCGCTGCTCGCTCTGCCAGCTGACCTTGGCGCCGCCCGATTCCTGCTGCAGCCGCGCCATCAGCCACGGCCCGCGCTCGGGACCGCCTTCGGCCACTTCGATCAGGTATTCCTGCTCGGTACGGCCCAGGTTGCGCTGCAGGTGGGCCAGCGTGGCCGGATCCTGGCTGACCACCACCAGCCCGCTGTCGCTGGCCGGCAGCGAGGCGGCCAGCTGCAGGCCGTGGAAGTGACGCTGCAACGGGCGGATGTCGCTGGCATCAAGTTCACTGCGGCTGTCACTGCTGACCAGGGCACACAGGGTTTCGGCGGCGACACCGGCCGGCTTGTGCAGCAGCATGCTGACCCGCTCGGCCTTTTCATCGCTGGCCTGTTCGGCCACCACGATCACCGCGCTGTCATCGACCGGGCGCTGCGGCTGTTCCACCACGTCGCCGTTGACCGTGACCCAGCCGCCTTCGATGTAGCGCCGCGCTTCGCCGCGCGGGATGCCGAGCAGGGCGGACAGGCGTTTGTCGAGACGGATCGGTTCCATGGCAGGCAGGTCGGGCAGGGGGCGCGCAGTGTAGCTGCTGCGGCCGGTCAGCGCTGGCCGCGGTTGGCCAGCTCGGTCAGGTACAGGCGGGTATCGAACTCCAGCTGCAGGTAGTCCGGCTCCATGTGCTGGCACAGCTGGTAGAAGGCCTTGTTGTGGTCGGCTTCCTTCAGGTGAGCCAGCTCATGCACCACGATCATGCGCAGGAACGCCGCGGGTGCCTGGCGGAACACGGTCGCGATGCGGATCTCGCGGCTGGCCTTGAGGCGGCCACCGTGCACGCGGGAGATGGCGGTGTGGGTGCCCAGCGCGTGCTTGATCACTTCCAGCGTATTGTCGTAGCAGACCTTGTTGAGCGGCACCGACTTGCGCAGGTAACGGTCCTTCAGCTCCTGGGTGTAGTCGTACAGCTGGCGGTCGCTGCGCACCTCGTGCGGGTCGGGGTAGCGCTGCTGCAGCCAGGGGCCGAGCCTGCCCTGCGCCAGCAGCTCGCTGACCTGGGCAACCAGGGGTTCGGGATAACCGGTGAGGTACTTCAGGACTGCCATGCAGGGCCGGCGGGGCGTCGGTAGAATGGGGCATCCAAGATTACACGCGGTACGCACCGACCATGGCAAAGCCCAACGCGCTGCAGGAACAATTGCTCAAGGCCGGCCTGGCCAAGAAGTCGCAGGCCAGCGCCGCCGCACGCGAGCAGGCCAAGGCCCGCCAGGGCAAGGCCGAATCGACCTCGGCCGAGGTCCAGCGCGAGGCTGAACGTGCCCGCGCCGAGAAGGTCGAGCGCGACCGCGCACTGGCCGCCGAACGCAATGCCCAGGCCAGGCAGGCTGAACAGAAGGCCCAGGCCAGGCAGATCATCACGGCCCATGCCGTACCCCACAAGGGCGACGACGAGTACCGCTTCAGCGATGGCGCAGCGATCCGTACCCTGCTGATCGACCCCAAGCTGCGCAAGGCGCTGTCGGTGGGCGTGCTGGTCATCGTCGCCCACGGCGAGGGCTATGCGTTGCTGCCCCGCGCCGCCGCCGAAAAGGTGCGTGAACGCGCACCCGAAGCAATCATCGTCGACCACGGCCAGCCGGGCTCGACCGCCGAGATCTCCACCGGCAACGCAGAAGACGACGCCTATTACGCGCAGTTCCAGGTGCCCGACGACCTGATCTGGTAAGCAAAAAGGGGACGGAGGGGATTAAGCCGCAATCGGCCTGATCGGATCCGTCGGCGTTCTGTATGGCATCCTGAAGAGCAGCCGAGCATGGCTCGGCTTTACATGAAGGCCTTCCTTTTTGCCGGGGTGTATCGTCCCCATATCGGGCGACACACCTGCGGAGGATAGCCATGGCCACCGGTTGGGCAGGAGACGGCGCGGTCCAGGACCAGATCGACGCCACCGTCGACGACGCGATCGCCCGCGCGCGGCGCCACCTGCGCGAGGGACCCGGTCTGGACCACTGTGAGGAATGCGACGCGCCGATCCCGTTGGCGCGGCGCCAGGCTGTGCCTGGTGTGCGGTTGTGCGTTGCGTGCCAGCAGGCGCGGGACGACGAAGACCAGGCGCATGCCGTGTACAACCGGCGTGGCAGCAAGGACAGCCAGCTGAGGTAAAGGGGTGTTTTATTGCAGGGCTGCGCCCTGCACCTGCAGAAGCAACGTCAACATCAAAGGCGCCATCCATGGCGCTCACTGATCTGGCCCCCCTCAACCGGACCCACCCCGCCTTCGACAGATTTCCGCGATCTGTTGGAACCTGCTGCTGATGGTGGGTGCCGACCGTTGGTCGGCACGGGGTCGGATCCAATTTTGACTATCGATATCTGACAGATGTGCCGACCAACGGTCGGCACCCACCAACAGCGCGCGGAATCTGTCAGAGGTGGGGCGGTGTGGGTGGGCAGGACCGTTGGCGCCATGGATGGCGCCATCGAGCCCCCAGGGGTGAGGGCGCTTTGCTTGCGAAGCACTGCTTCGCAAGCGCCCGAACGCACAGCCGCCAGCGGCTGGGCCGGACCCCGGAGGGGGGGTTACGGCGTGTCCTGACCACCCACACCGCCCCGCCATCCCACGGAATGCCGCTCTTGATCTTGCTTCGGCTTCGGCTTCGGCCTCTGCAGGTGCAGGGCGCAGCCCTGCCGAAAACTCCACCCTCAACCGTCGCCCTGGATGCCGCCGGGGGCCTGCGCCGGGTCGCGCCAGCGCCGTACCGTGCGCTGGAAGAACAGGTTGTTCGGCAGCTGCAGCACTGTGCCCTCGTGGCCCTCGCCGGTCTCCTGCAGCGTGGTGTAGATCAGGTTCACGTCGATCACCCGGCCCTTCAGGCCCGGCTTCTCGCCGTTCTCCAGCACCTCGATGTAGTCGTGCAGGCGGAACGGGCGGGTGGTGAAGATCAGCAGCGTGCAGAAGATGTTGGACAGCACGCTCCAGGCCGCGAAGAAGGCCACCGCGCCCACGGCCGCGAAGCCGGTGAACGCGGTCCACAGCACCGAGGGCTTCGCGCCGAGCAGGCTGAGGATGTACAGCAGGGCACTGAAATAGACCACGAAACTGGTGATCCGGCGCGCGCCCATCACCATCTCGGGCGGCAACGTGTAGTGCTCGGCGAAGCGGCGGATCAGGCGCCGGGCGAGCACGCGCAGGAGCCACGCGACCAGAAGCACCCCTACGATCTGCAGGGCGACGCCGGCGTAGTTCAACCACGGGTGGGTCCAGGGCGGCAGGTGATCCTTCAGCGACAACATCATGGGGCGACAACAGGTGGCAATAGCGACCTTCGATGTTACCCGGCGCGTGCCGGGGATTCGACCGCCGGGGCCCAGGCCAGGCACACCAGCGCCTGGCGGTGCTGTTGCAGGCAGGCACGGCCGTTACCGGGGTGCAGCTGCAGCGACAGGCCCAGTGCCTGCAGCACGACGCAGGCGGCGATCACCAGCAGGGCGGCGCAGGTTGGGCTGGACATGGCAGGACTCCTGGACGGCAATTTCGCGAAGGACCTTCCATGGATGCAGCAGGTGTCGAAAAGGTTGCACGGCAGTGATCGTCGTCCGGCTCTAAACCTTTTCCCGGGCCGCCGCATCCAAGCGATATGCTCGACACCACCATGCCCGCGCCGCCTGCCGCCCACGACGCCGTCGATGAACCCGCCCTGGTGCGGGCGGCCGCCGCCGGCGATACCTCGGCCTATGAACTGCTGTACCGGCGGCATGCACCGCGCGTGTTCGCCGTGCTGTGGCGGCTGTGCGGGGGCCAGCAGGCGCGTGCCGAAGACGCCTTGCAGGAAGCCTTCCTGCAGGCGTGGAAGGCGCTGCCGGGGTTCCGTTTCGAGAGCAGCCTGTCGACCTGGCTGCATCGCCTGGGCGTCAACGCTGCGCTGATGGAACTGCGTGGGCGCGCCGCCGGGCAGGACCACGACAGTCTTGATGATGTGGACGGAGGACTGCAGGAACTGGCCGTACACGACCGCTGCGCCGGTACCGAGCGCGACCTGGAGCGCGCGCTGGCGACGCTGCCGCCGAGGGCGCGCGCGGTACTGGTGCTGCATGACATCGAAGGCTGGAAACACCAGGAGATCGCCGCGCAGCTGCAGATGGCCGTCGGCAGCTCCAAGGCACAGTTGCATCGTGCGCGCGGCCTGTTGCGCGCACGGCTGGGAGACATGACATGAGTACACACGAACACGATTCCGACCACGATCTGGTGGCCCGACTGCGCGCGCTGCCTTCCGAACGCGGCCTGCCCGCCGATGGCTGGACGCGGTTGTCGGCGCAGCTGCCGCCGCGTGAACCACAGGCGGCGCCTGCGCCGACCGGCAACGTGGTGGTGCTGCCGGGGCGTTCGCGCCGGCGCTGGTGGTTGCCGGTGGGGGCCGCACTGGCCGCAAGCCTGGCGCTCTACGCGGTGGCGCCGTGGCGCCATGCGCAACCGGACGCGCCGGTGCCGTCTACCCTGCAACTGCAGGCCGCGGCGATGACCGAGCAGTACCAGCAGGCAGTGGCCTCGTTGCCCGCAGGCCGGGCGCCGGAATGGCAGCCGGCGCTGCACGAACTCGATGAAAGCGCGGCACAGATCCGGGCCGCGCTGGCGCAGGATCCACGCGCGCCGCATCTGCTTGGCCAGCTCAAGCGCACCTATGCGTTGCGGCTGGAATTGACCCGGCAGGCGGCCTATGCCGCCGAGTCCGGCCTGACGACCTGAGGAGACCCCCGATGACACGAACCCTGATGACCTGCTGCGCCGCGCTGTTGCTGCTGCCCGCGGTGGCCCTGGCTGACACCCGGATCGACGAGCGCCACAACCTGGCCGCCGGCGGCCGCATCGAACTGAGCAACGTGGCCGGCAAAGTGAGCGTGCGTGGCTGGGACCGCAACGACGTGCAGCTCACCGGTACGCTAAGCGATGGCCTGCAGCTGCGCCAGGAGAAGAGTGCCAACCGCGTGCGCTGGGAGATCGAGTATCCGCGTCGCAACAACAACGGCGGCGCGACGCTGGTGCTGAACGTGCCGCGCTCGGTGGAACTGCTGCTGAGTACGGTCAGTGCCAGCCAGGACATCAGCGGCATCGATGTGCGCCGCCTGCAGGCCGACACGGTCAGCGGCAGCCTGAGCGCCTCCGGTCGCAGCGGCGACAGCAAGCTCAATACGGTCAGCGGCGGTGTCATCGCGCGCCTGCAGACGCCGAAGCTGGACGTGAACACGGTCAGTGGCCGCATCGAAGCCGGCGGCGGCGTGTCCGGTGACATCGGTGCACAGACGGTATCCGGCCGGGTCGAGGTCGATGCCGGGCGGGTGCAGCGGCTGGCGGTGGAAACCGTGTCGGGCAGCATCGACCTGTCGGCGGCCGGGCTGGCGCCGGGGGGCCGTATCAATGTCGAATCGGTGAGCGCGTCGGTCAACCTGCGCCTGCCACGCACGGTTTCGGCGCAGCTTTCGGTGAACAGCTTCAGCGGGTCGATCAACAGCGACGCCGGCCAGGTGGAACGGCCGCGCTACGGCCCGGGCAGCCATCTCGATACTCGGCTCGGCAATGGCGACGGTGACATCCGCATCCAGTCGCATTCGGGCAGTGTGCGGGTACGCCTGGATCGCTGAGCGCGGTCCGGCAGGCCGCGGCGGCAGCGCCGCCGCGGTCGGAGCTGGGTCAGCTGGCTTTCTTCAGCGCCCAGGTAGTGCCGAGGACTTCGATCTTGCCACCGGCCTTGCGGAACGCTGCCAGGTCCGAAGCGATCGAATCGCTGCTGACCACGGTGCTGGCGGCCGCGCCCTTGCGTTCGCTGCGGATGCTGTTGCTGGCCTTCGCGGGGGTCTTTGCCTTGCGGGGCATGGTTGCTCCTGTCAGGTGGAAGGGGAGGAAAGCGCCCAGGCATCGGCCTGGCGCAGGTAGTCCTGCCGCTCGCGGCGGCAGTCATCGCCGCCCATCGAGAACTGGCGGCAGATCGCCGGGCGCTGCGAATAGATCGTGCAGCGCAGGTGATAGGGATCGATCGCCGCGCACCAGCCTTCCTCGTTGCGCGCCATCACGGCACGGCCGTGGGTGTCGCGTGACAGGAACTGGCCGGGCACGTGGTCGCCGGGCTGCAGCAGCACGGGCAACCGGCAACAGACCGCATCACAACGGCGGCAGTCGATGGGTGCAGGTGCTGCGTCAGGTTGTAAGGCCTCAGGGGCCTGGCGGGTGCCCAAAGCGGGTCTCAATGGCGGCTCAGGTGCTGCGCGGACCATGAACGAGCCAGGAAGGCATGGCCGCTAGGCCCGCTGGGCGGGCCAGGCTGCACCGTGGACACACACCGGCATGGCCGGTGGAAGGGGCAGCAGGGTTCTAGCCGACCAAGAGTAACTTAGACCGCGTAACGTTTTGTTAATCCTGGCTGGCTGCCGCCAGCGCAAGGCCCTGGACCACGCCCAGCGAGGGCTCGCCGTGGACCATGCGGGCGCCCGGGAAGGCGGCCGCCACCGCCTGGCGCAGGTAGCCGGCGCGGGACATGCCACCGGTCAGGAACACGGCATCCGGGTCGCCGCCGATGTCGCTGCGGACCTGGGCCAGCAGCTCGCGGATCTGCTCCAGGTAGCCATGGGCGGCGGCGGCCAGGCCGTCGGCGCTGCTGTCGGCATGCAGGTCGCGGGCGATGTAGTCCAGCGTGCTGCGGTGCTCGCTGGCAGCGCTGAGGGCGATTTTGGCGCGTTCGACGTCACGGTACAGGCGGGCGGTGTTGCCGGTGTCCTGCAGGGCCTGCAGGCGGTCGCCCCAGGGCGCGTCGACATGGTCGTACTTGTGCAGGCGGAATTCGCGCTGGCGGGTCATGTCCTGCACGGTGGCCGCTTCCACGTAGTGGTGGGCCGGCACGCGGGTGATGCCGCGGCCGAACAGCGGCATGTAGCTGGACAGGCTCAGCGCCAGATCGATGTCGGTACCGCCGCGGGCGATACCCCAGGCGCGGTGGATGCGCGGGGCGTCGTCGCCGCCGACTTCGGCATGGGCGATGTCGGTGGTGCCGCCGCCGATATCGACGATCACCGCCTGGTGCCGCTCGCGGCTTTCGGCGTGGTAATGCATGGCCGCCGCGGCTGGCTCCTCGAGGAAATCAACCTGGTCGAAGCCGGCCTGGGTGGCCGCTTCACGCAGGATGTCCAGCGCCTGGTCGTTGCCGGCTGCGCCGATCGAACTGCGGAACTGCACCGGGCGCCCGAGCAGGGCGGCGCGCAGCGGCCGGCCGAGCTGGGCACTGGCGGTCAGGCGGATGTGTTCGAGGATGTGCGCGGCGATGCCGGTGATGGTCTGCTTCGCGCGCGGGTGCAGGTTGTAGCCGAGCATCGACTTCGGGCTCTGCACCAGGTTGCCTTCGTGTTCCTCGAAATAGGCTTCCAGCGCTTCGTCGCCGTAGACCGCGTTCTGCAGCAGGTCGTTGGCGCTGCGTTCCTTGCCGGCGCGGGCTTCCATCCATTCCCGGCGCAGCGCGCGCAGGGCTTCGCGGCGCAGCGCCTGCGGCGTGCGTTCCTGGCCGGCGGCGCGCGCCGCGCGCGCGGCGCTGTCGATCATCTGCTGCAGCTGGTGTTCCTGGCCGTCGTCGAGCTGGAAGTCGTCCGGGTCGGGCACCACGCCGGGGAAGTACACACTGGTGCGGAACTGCTCGGCGTCGCCGAAGCGGATCGGCAGCAGTGTTCCCTCATGCACGATGGCGGCGGCGGAGTTGCTGGTACCGAAGTCGATGCCGAGGCGCATGGGGAGTTCCGGGGGGCGATCAGGGGCCGCGCACTCTGCTGCAGTTCGCCGCCGACTGCAAGTTCCTGCGGCCTCCCATTCCGTATCGGCAGGCCGGATCGGGTCAAGCCGGGAGCCGGGCGCCGCCCGGAAAAGGGCAGGCGAGCCGGGCGGTTACAATGGCGGCTGTTGATTCACTTTGAGGTACTTGCTGATGTCTTCTGCCCCCGCCTGCCCGCAGTGCACCCTGGAAAACACCTATGCCGATGGCGCGCTGTGGATCTGCGCCGACTGCGGCTTCGAATGGACCGCCGAGGAAAGTGCCGGTTCGACCCTGGTCGTGCGTGACAGCAACGGCAATACCCTGCAGGCCGGTGACACCGTCACCGTGATCAAGGACCTGAAGGTGAAGGGTTCCTCGATCCCGCTCAAGCAGGGCACCGTGATCCGCAACATCCGCCTGGTCGAGGACGATGCCGAGCACATCGAAGGCAACTCGGACAAGATCAAGGGCCTGGTCCTGAAGACCTGCTTCCTCAAGAAGGCCTGACCGGCCTTCAGCGCCTGGCCTGCTGCTGTGCGCGCCAGCGGGCCAGGCTGTCCAGCTTGGCCTGGTAGCGCGCCTGCTGCGGGGCACCGCCCAGCGCCTGCGCGCGCAGCAGTTCACGATCGGCGCGCTTGAGCTGGCCGGCCAGGAAATAGGCCCGCGCCAGCCCGAAGTGGAACTGGTGTGCGGTGTCGTACAGGCGCACGGCCTGCCGGTAATAGCGGATCGCCTGATCCAGTCGGCCGGCGCGTTCGGCCTCGGCGCCGAGCATGTACTGCGCGAACGGATCCTCGCGCTGCACCGACTGCAGGCGCTGCTCCAGCGCCTGCGCCTGCATGATCATGCCCAGCTTCCGGTACAGCGCGCTGGCGTTGGTCAGTGCAGCGTCCTGGCGGCCGTCCAGTCGCAGCGCCGTTTCCAATGCCCGGCGCGCGGCGGCGGTATCGCCCGTACGGTTTTCCAGCACGCCCAGGTTGTTCCAGGTGGCGGCGAAGCTGTTGTCCTGTGCCAGCGCGGCATTGAAGAAGGTGCGTGCACCCACCAGATCGCCGCTGGCCATGCGTTCGGCGCCGCGGTTGTTGTAGAAGTGTGCCAATGCCCGTGCCTGGCTGATCGGCAGCGGCCCGCGGCGGTCGTACAGCACGTTGCGATCCAGATCGACGGTGGCGAAGCGGCCGGCGAAGCCGACCCCGGCATTGACGTGGCCGACGCTGTAGACCAGGCCCTGGGCCTGGTCCTGGTACCACGACACGACCTGGCCGACTTCCTGCACGCGTGCCTGGATGCCGGCTTCGCGTGCCAGCGCGACGAACATCAGGGTAAAGGCCAGGCAGTTGGCGCGCCGCTGCTGCCAGATCTCGCTGACGGTGAAGGTCGCATCGGCGTCGTACTGCAGGTCCAGGCCGTGGCGGTCGAAGATCATCTCCACCAGCGCCTGCAGGCGCTGCTCGCGGGAGTAACCGTGATTGATCACCTGCGTGCGCAGCATGTCGCGCATCGCCGGTGGAATCGCGAACACCTGCTGCGGCGTCGGCATCGCCGGAGTGGTGGTGCTGGCAACGGCCAGCGGCGCGGCCGTTCCCGGATGATCCTGTGCGATCGCGGACGGTGCTGCCAATGCGGCCAGTGCGAGCAGAACGAATCGGGCGGCAGGACGGTACATGACGGCTCCCGGCAGCGGCGGGCGCTCCCGCCTGAGGCGAGTGTAGACCTGTGCGCGCACCGCTGCAGCGACCGTTGGTCGGTCCGCACGTTCATCCACAACCGGTGTGGACCAGCGCTCGGGAAAGCTGTGGACAACCGCGTTGCGGCCTAGTGCGAAGGGCGTTGTGAGGACGTGGTGAAAAAAGCGACAGCTTGCCCGTCAACCGCGCAGGCGGGATGATCCGGGCATGGACTTTTCCCCGCTGACGCTCGCTCCGGCGCAGTGGCAGGCGCTGCAGGACAGCTATGCAACGCCACCACGCGCCTACCATCACTTCGGCCACGTGCGCGCGGTGCTGCAGCACTGCCAGGAGGTTGCCGACGGCCCCGGCTGGCAGCAGCCGGCCGAGGTCTACCTGGCCGTGCTCTACCACGATGCGATCTACGTGGCGGGGCGAAAGGACAACGAAGCACGTTCGGCGCAGATGGCCCTGCAGGCGATCACGCAGGCGCCGGAACTCGCCGCTGTCGATGCCGCCCGGGTCGAGCAGCTGATCCTGCTGACCGCCCGCCATGGCGCGCTCGGCCCGGACGATGTCGATGCCGAGGCCGCGCTGTTCCTGGACTGCGACATGGCGATCCTGGCCGCGCCGGAACCGGTGTTCACCGCCTATGACCGGGGCGTGGCCGAAGAGTACAAGGGCGTGGTGCCGGGCTTCCTGTATCGCGCTGGCCGCCGCCGTTTCCTGCAGGGCCTGCTGCGCGCACCGCGCATCTTCCTCAGCGAGTTCTTCCACCAGCGCCTCGACGCGGCCGCGCGCGACAACCTGCGGCGGCAGCTGGGTCGCTGAGCCAGCCCGCTACACTGGGGCCCGTTTCCACCGATTGCCGCTTCCAACCGTGTCCGTCCCTGATCCCGATCCCCGTCCGCTGCCGCCGGAAGAGCCCGGTCCCAACGAATGCTGTGGCAGCGGTTGCCCGCTGTGCGTGCTGGACCTGTATGCCGACGAGCTGCAGCGCTATCGCAAGGCGTTGGCCGAATGGCAGGCGCGGCACCCGGAGGCCTCCGCATGAGCCGCGCGCGTCCGGCGGCGCTGCTGGCGCTGGCAGCCCTGGTTCTGTTCTTGGTTACCGCGCTGTGGACCCAGTTCGCACGCACCGACCTGGACTGGGTGCGGGCCACGCTCAGCCTCTACCTGCACGGGCCGTGGGGGCTGGCGTTGCGTGCGGCGTACTGCCTGCTGGCACTGGCGATCACCCTGCTCGGCATCGCCCTTTATCGCGGCAGCATCGGCCCGCGGCGCAGCGCGGCGGCGCCGCTGCTGTTCACGGTCTCGGCGCTGGGCCTGGCCACGGTCGCCATCGGTGACAGCTGGCTGCCCGAAGCAACCCCGCTGCTGGCACCGTTCATCCACGGGTTGGCGGCCAACACCGCGTTCCTGTGTGCCAGCGTCGGCATGCTGCTGCAGGCCTGGTACCTGCGCCGCGAACCGGGCTGGCAATCCGCCGCCGGCCTGCTCTGGGGCTGGGCTTGGCTGGCTTTCGTGCTGTTGTGGCTGCACGTGCTGTGGCGTGGCGGGCCGCCGCGCGGGCTGGGGCAGAAAGTGGTGATCGTGGTGATCGTGGGCTGGCTGCTGTATCTGGCGCTGGCGCTGTATCGGCGCAGTCGTCGCGCCGCAGCCTGCTGAAACCCCAACGGCCTGCACCGGTACGTGCCGTGCACGTGGAGGCAGCGTATCGTGTGCGCATTCCATCGGGGCTGCGATATGAAGCGTGCAGGGCTGGGCAGGGTAATGGGCGTGGTGCTGGCGCTGGCCGCACTGCCGGCAACCGCGGCAGCGACCGTGCAGCAGTTCAGCCACGGGCGGTTCGAACAGATTCCGGTGCATATGCCGGCCGGTACCCCGCAGCGGGTGGTGATCTGGTTCCACGAACCGACTCCCGGTGGCGATACCAGCCGTCTGCCGATCGAGGCCCTGCGTGCCGACGGTGCGATGGTCGCCGCCGTGGACATCGCGCACCTGCGCGGCGTGCTCAAGCGCGAAGGCAACCCGACCTGTTCGTTCGGTTCCGGCGATGTCGAGAATTTCTCGCGCTGGCTGCAGGCCTCGCTGCATCTGCCCGGGTACCACCTGCCGCTGGTCGGCGGCGATGGCGAAGGCGCTGAAATGGCCTATGCGCTGGCTGCGCAGGCCGATACGCAGGTGTTCGCCGGCCTGCTCACCACTGGTTTCTGCCCGGACCACAACCACGAGCGCATGGTCTGCGGCGATGGCGTGAAGCGCAACACGCTGCAACCCGCCGAACTGAACTTCCCGTGGTTGAGTGCAGCCGGTGATCACAGCTGCAAGGCGGGCGAGGCCAGCGGTTTCGTGCAGCAGGTGGCGATGGCGCGCGAGTTCAAGCGCACGGCGCGTGGTGATGCCTCACCGGGCCTGGTGGCTGCAGCGCGGGTGATGGGTGCGCAGGCAGGCGTCAGCCTGGCACCGCCGCCGGCCGCGCTGAAGGGCCTGCCGGTGGTGGAAGTACCGTCGATCGGCAACGGCGACACGCTGGCCGTGTTCGTCTCCGGTGATGGTGGCTGGGCCGGCCTGGACAAGGACGTGGCGTCGTCGCTCAACGAGCACGGCGTGGCCGTGGTCGGCATCGACTCGCTGCGCTACTTCTGGAGCGAGCGCACGCCGAAGGGCTTCGCTGCTGACCTGCAGAAGATCATCGATCACTATCGCCAGCAGTGGCACCGCGACAAGGTGATGCTGATCGGTTTCTCGCAGGGTGCCGACGTGCTGCCGGCGACCATCAACCAACTCGATGCCGATACCCGTGCAGCGCTGGACCGCATCGTGCTGCTGTCGGTAGGCAAGAAGGCCGACTTCGAGTTCCACGTCAGCAACTGGCTGGGCGGCGGCGGCGACGGCCTGCCGATCGCGCCGGAAGTGGCCAGACTGCCGGCGGAGAAAACGCTGTGCGTGTACGGCGACAAGGATGAGGACGCACTGTGCCCGGACCTGCCGGCCAATGACGGTGTGAAGAAGGTGAAGCTGCCGGGTGATCACCACTTCAATGGTGATTACGACCGCTTGGCCGAAGTGATCCTCAAGGGCGGTATGTAGCGCTTGGTAGACGCCGACCTTGGTCGGCGCTGGGGCTGAGGGCGCCTTGGGGATGAGCGTGTCGACCAAGGTCGACACCTACCGGGCGACAGGTGGCGCCGGGTATGCCTGGTGGTGCGGGGCTTCAGTTGCGCCGCGGGTCCAGCGAGATCAGGCGCGTGGCATCCAGCAGTGCGGCCGGCAGGTGCATGCCACCGGGCGCAGCGAGATAGCGTGGCCGCCACTGCGGGTCGAACTTCGACTTGAAGCGGCGCAGGCCACTGAAGCCGTAGAAGCGTTCGCCATGCCGCGCCAGCAGGCCGGCCAGGCGGTTCCAGCGGCCGGCCAGGCGATGCTGCGCCAGCCCGGACAGTGGCGCCATGCCCAGCGAGAAGCGTGCATAGCCCTGCGCGCGGCCCCACAGGAACAGTTCGATGAAGAGGAAGTCCATCGTCCCCTTCGGCGCCTCGTTGACGTGGCGCATCAGGTCCACCGACAGCTCGGCACCGGCCGGCGCCTGCCACAGGTTGGCGAACGCCACGATCTGGCCTTCGGCCTCGACCAGTGCCACCGGGAACCGCACCAGGTAATCCGGGTCGTAGCTGCCCAGCGAAAAGCCCTTTTCGTCGCCGGCCTTGTCTTCCAGCCACGCGTTGGAGATCGCGTGCAGGCGTGGCAGCAGGCTGGGAATTTCCTCCACCGGTGCCACACGGAAGGACAGGCCGCCGCGCTTGCCGCGGTTCCAGGCCTGGCGCAGGTCCGCACGTTCGCGGCCTTCCAGGCCGAAATCGTGCAGCGGCACCATCGCTTCTTCGCCCAGCTTGACCAGGCCCAGGCCCAGGTCGAGGTAGGTCTGCCAGTAGGACTCGCCGACCTGGTAGAACACCGGGCGCAGGCCGAGCCGGTCGGCTTCCTCGCGGAAGCGCCAGATCAATGCGCGGGCGACCTCCGGCGGGCCGACGGGATCGCCCATCGCGATCAGCGAACCGCCGTAGCGCTGCATCATCACGAAGCCCTGTTTCGCCTCGTCGCGCAGCACCGCCTTGTCGGCGGTCAGCACCAGGCAGGCCTGGGTATCGGTGGCACCGGCCAGTACCGGCGCCAGTGATTGCAGCGTGGCCTCGTCGGCGGCTGGCAGCGGGCTGCGCGTGCTGTGCAGCAGCCGCGCCAGGCCGAACATCACCAGCGCGATCGCCACGACCAGCAACGCGCGCAGCGCGCGTGGTGCGTTGCCGGATATCGCAAACTGCCACCACAGCTCGTTCTGGTACTCGACATGGCTGTAGGTGAAGAACAGCAGCCAGGTGACCGCGACCAGCACCAGGCCGAGGTTGCGCAGCCACGGCCATGACCAGGCTTCGTCCAGCAGCGCGCCCTGGCGGTAGAACTCGCGACGTGCGGCCCACAGTGCCATCGCCACCAGCACTGCCGAGACGGCGATCAACAGTTGGCCACCCCGCAGCCACAGCGGCAGCGGGGTGATCACGCACACCGCCATCGCCAGCACCCACGCGGCGTGGCTGCGCCGGGCCAGGCCCTGGCCGATCAGCAGCAGTGCGACGCCGCTGAGGCTGCCGATCAGGTGCGAGGTCTCCAGGATCGGCAGCGAGGCATTGACCAGGTGACGGCGTGGCGTCGGCAGCGTGCCGTCGATGACCAGTGCGGCGCCGATGCTGAACACCGCCAGCGCGATGATCTGCGGCAGCCACGGGCGCAGCGCGTTCCAACCCGCACGGGTTGCCCCGGCGCTGGCCTGCAGTGGCTGACGCAGGGCGGGCGCGAGCGCGAGCAGGGTGGCCAGCACCAGCGGCAGCACGTAGTAGGTGACGCGGTAGATCAGCGCCGCTGCCAGCACCGCCGCCGGTGCCACCTGCGGTAACAGCTTCAGCAGGCTCCACTCGAACACGCCAAGGCCGGCGGGCACGGTCGAGACCAGGCCGGCCAGCACGGCCACCAGGTACAGGCCGACGAAGCCGGGCAGTCCGGTCGGCGTGGAGTCCGGCAGCAGCACGTAGAACGCGGCACTGGCCAGCACCAGTTCGATCACGCTCAGCACGGTGACGCCGATCATGGTGCGGCGGTCGGGCAGCCACAACGCATGGCCGAACACGCTGAACTGCCGTCCATCGCGGCCGACCAGCAGCACGGTGCCGAGATATGCGAGCAGGGCGACGATGCCGACGATGCGCACGGCATCGGGATTCAATGGCAATGCCAACGCTGCCGCTGCAGGTTCCATGCACAGTGCCACGCTGATCAGCAGCCATGCCCCGAACACGAAGCCGAGCGTGCTCATCAGCACCACCTGGCCGATCTGCGCCAGGTCCAGGCCGGCGCTGCGGTAGCCACGCAGGCGCACCGCGCCGCCGGTCAACGCGGCAAAGCCCACGGTCTGGCCCAGCGTGTGCGCAAGGAACGCGGTGATGCCGACTCGCGCAGGGTGCACGCGGATGCCGCTGCGACGCAGGCCGATGGCATCGAAGCCGATCAGGCAGGCGTAACTGGCCAGGCCGAGTACCACGGTGAGCGCGATCTGCATGCCACTGAGCTGGCGGAACGCCTGGCGGATGGCCCGGTAGCCGTGCTCGTCGAACTCGTTGGCCAGGCCGTGCAGGGCCAGGGCGAGGATCAGCAGCGGGATGACGATGGTGGCAACCCGCTTCCAGGCTGGCGTGGAAGGGGCAGTGGTGGAATCGACGGGGACGGTCATCGGCGCAAGGGTGCGGCAGGAGGGGCGAGGGCGGTGTCAACGCGGGCGTGGCGCATCGTGCGCCTGTCATCGTCATTTGACCAGTGGGACCGTCGGAGCCCGGTAGTGACGTGTCGCGGAAGGTGCCCGTGCACCCACCGTCGACCGGATTGGAGGACAATGCAGGCCTGATCACCCGCAGGAGCCACGCCCATGATGGAGCGTTACGACGTCGGACCGCGCATGTCCGAAATGACCGTGTACAACAAGGTCGCCTACCTCTCCGGCCAGATTCCGGAAGACACCAGCCAGGACATCACCGGGCAGACCCGGCAGGTGCTGGCGGAGATCGACAAGCTGCTGGCACTGGTCGCCAGTGATCGCCAGCACGTGCTGCGCGCGGAAGTGTTCCTGGCCGATATCGCCGACTTCGACGGCATGAACAAGGCGTGGGACGAGTGGGTGGTCGAGGGCGCGACCCCGGCCCGCGCAACCTTCGAAGCCAAGCTGGCCCACGCCGAGTGGAAGGTCGAGATCGTGGTGACAGCGGCCGTGCCGTAACTGCGGGATGGGGTCGGATCCCTTTCCCGCGGAAAGGGATCCGACCCCTGTTACAGGGGCAGCAACTCGATGCAGTCCACCGGGCACGGCGGAATGCACAGTTCGCAACCGGTGCACAGATCGGCGATGACCGTGTGCATGTACTTGGCGCCGCCGACGATGGCGTCCACCGGGCAGGCCTGGATGCACTTGGTGCAGCCGATGCAGTCGGCTTCCACGATCAGCGCCACCTGCGGCACCTTGTGTTCGCCACGCGAACGATCAAACGGAATGGCAGGCACGCCCATTACCTGCGCCAGCGCGCGCGCGCCGGCATCGCCGCCCGGCGGGCAGCGGTCCACGCCCACCTCGCCGCGCGCCATCGCCTGCGCATACGGGCGGCAGCCGTCGTAGCCGCACTGCCCGCATTGGGTCTGCGGCAGCAGGCGGTCGAGGCGTTCGGTCAGGGGCGGGATCAGGCTCATGCGTGGCGAAGGCTGCGCGTCGGGGTTACTTCAGGGGTTTGCCACGGAACCAGCGCTCGTGGGCCAGCGCCAGCATCAGCTTGTCTTCGGAACTGTCACCGTAGGCATGGATGCGCACGTAGCGGGACAGATCGAACTGGCGACGGATGTGCTCGACCTTGCGCGGGCCGCAGTCGCCACCGGCATAGCGACCGGTCAGGCGGCCGTCCTGGCTTTCCAGCCGGTTGCAGATCAGCTGAAGGCCCAGCTGCTCGCACCATGGCCGCAGGTACAGGTCCAGCGAGCCGGACACGATCACCACGGTATGCTGCTGTTCCCTGTGCCAGCGGATCTGCTCCAGCATTTCCGGGCGCACCACCTCGGGCAGGAACTCACGCGAGAAGCCTGCGGCCAGCGTGGCGATGTCATCGCTGTGGCGGTTGCTGAAGGTCAGGCGGGTGACGCGTGCACGGATGCGTTCGGCCGAGATCAGTTTCAGCTTGTATGCGGCCAGCCACGGGCCGACCTTCCACCACGCCTGCGCCAGCTGTTCGGCGGTGGCCACGCGGCGCAGGAAACGGCCATAGGTATCGCAGGTGGTCACGGTGTGGTCGAAGTCGAACAGCGCCAGTTCCATTCCATTGCTTCCCATCGCGTTGCCTCCGCTGGCCGATGCTGCCGGCAGGCGCGGCGGTGGCCGCGCCCGCTGCAGGCATCAGCGGACCGGCATGCCCGGCTGCGCGCCGCTGTCGGCGTCCAGCAGCGCCAGCGCGCCGCCGTCGAAACCGGCCGACAGGATCATGCCTTCGCTCAGGCCGAAGCGCATCTTGCGCGGCGCCAGGTTGGCGATGAACACCACGCTGCGACCGACCAGGGCTTCCGGCTCGCCGTAGCTGCCACGGATGCCGGAGAAGATCTGGCGCTTGCCCAGTTCGCCGGCATCCAGTTCGAAGCGCAGCAGCTTGTCCGAACCTTCCACGAACTCGCACACCAGCACCTTGCCGATGCGCAGGTCGAGCTTGGCGAAATCGTCGATGCCGACATAGGCCGGAGCATCGGCACTCTTCGCGTCGTCCTTGGCCGGGGCCGGTGTGGCCGGCTTGGCGGCGTCGGTCCTGGCGGCGGGGGCGGCAGCGGCGGCCGGCTGCAGGGTGTCCTTGGAGGCGTCGATCATGGCGTCAATCTTCTTCGGGTCGATACGGGTGAACAGCGGGGTGTAGTCGGTGATGCGGTGGCCCAGCAGCGGCTGTGCCAGTTCGGTCCAGTCATTGACCGGCGCGGCCAGGAAGGCCTCGGCCTGCGCGGCGGTGGCCGGCAGCACCGGCTTCAGTGCGGTGACCAGCACGCGGAACAGGTTCAGGCCCTGGCTGCACACGGCCTGCAGCTGCGCGTCGGCGCCTTCCTGCTTGGCGATGACCCACGGCTTGACGTTGTCGATGTAGCGGTTGGCTTCGTCGGCCAGGGTCATGGTCAGGCGGATCGCCGCAGCCGGGTCGTTGCGCTCGTAGGCTTCACGGATCGGCGCCAGGCCGTCGACGAAGCGCTGGTACTGCGCCGCGTCGGGCAGCTGCGCGGCCAGCTGGCCGTCGAAGCGCTTGCTGATGAAGCCGGCGCAGCGGCTGGCCAGGTTGACGAACTTGCCGACCAGGTCGGCGTTGACGCGGGCGATGAAATCACCCAGGTTCAGGTCAAGATCGTCGACGCCACCGCCGGACTTGGCGGCGTAGTAGTAGCGCAGCGCTTCCGGCTCCAGGCCGGCATCGAGGAAGGTACGCGCCATCACGAAGGTGCCGCGCGACTTGCTCATCTTGGCACCGTCCACGGTGAGGTAGCCGTTGACGTGCAGGCGGGTCGGCGCGCGGTGGCCGGTACCGTGCAGCACCGCCGGCCAGAACAGGCCGTGGAAGTTGACGATGTCCTTGCCGATGAAGTGGTGCAGTTCGGTGGCGGTGCCGGCGCGCAGGTGCGCTTCGAAGTCCTCGCCGAGCTTGCCGCACAGGGTCTGGAAGCTGGACAGGTAGCCGATCGGCGCATCCAGCCAGACATAGAAGTACTTGCCCGGCTGGCCGGGAATCTGGAAACCGAAGTACGGCGCATCGCGCGAGATGTCCCACGCGCGCAGGCCACCTTCGGCGTTGAGCCACTCACCCAGCTTGGCCTTCACGCCCGGCAGGGCGACATCGCCGGCCAGCCATTCGCGCAGGAATGCATCGAAGTGGCCCACCTCGAAGAAGAAGTGCTCCGAATCGCGCATTTCCGGCGTGGCGCCGGAGATGACCGAACGCGGCTCCTTCAGGTCGGTCGGTGCATAGGTCGCGCCGCAGACTTCGCAGTTGTCGCCGTACTGGTCGGGGCTGCCGCAGTTCGGGCAGATGCCCTTGACGTAGCGGTCGGGCAGGAACATGCCCTTGGCCGGGTCGTAGAACTGGGCGACCGAACGGCGGCTGATGTGGCCGGCCGCTTCCAGCTTCAGGTAGAACTGCTCGGTCAGTGCCTTGTTGGCCGCCGAGTTGGTCGAGTCGTAGTGGTCGAAGGCCACGCCGAAGGCGGCGAAGTCACGTTCGTGGCTGGCCTGGATGTTGGCGATGAAGGTTTCCGGGGTGACCCCGGCCTTTTCCGCGGCCAGCATGATCGGCGTGCCGTGGGTGTCGTCGGCGCAGACGAACCAGGCCTTGCCGCCGCTCATTCGCCGCGCACGCACCCAGATGTCGGCCTGGATGTAGCCGACCAGGTGGCCCAGGTGCAGCGGGCCGTTGGCGTAGGGCAGGGCGGTGGTGACGAGCGCGGTACGGGTCATGGTCGCGGGGTGAAGCCGAGGGGAACCGCAGAGTATCGCATGCCCGCAACGACGTGACCCGGCCGGGGCCGGGTCACGGGGATGAAGCGGGGGCCGGGGCGCTTATTCGCGCTGCCAGGTCTGCGCGCGGCAGATGAAGGCGATGCAGCCGGACACGTCCAGCCTGGTGCCACCCGGCTGCAGCTCCATCTTCGACTTGTAGGTCTTGCCGTTGGCCGGGTCGAGGATGGTGCCGCCGGACCACTTGTTGGCGCCATCGGCCTTCAGGTTCCAGAGGATGGTCATGCCCTTCACCGGCTTGTTCCTGTTGGCGCCTTCACATCCATCGCAGACCGGGTTCGGGCCCTTGTCCGAGTGCAGGATGTCGACCACCTTGCCGGTCAGGGTGCCGTTGGCGGCTTGGCTGATCTCGACGATCGACTTCACCTTGCCGGTCTTGTCGTCGATGGTCTTCCAGCGGCCGGCGGCGCCGTCGGCGGCCTGGGCCGACAGGGCGGCCAGGCACAGCGGCAGTGCCAGCAGCAGGGTCTTGAAGGTGTTGCGCATGGTCCCCTCCCAGGGTTCATTCCGGCACGGTGCCGGCATGGGTCGACTGTATACCCATTCGGCGGGGTATGGGGAAGGGGGGCTTTGCAGGGCTGCGCCCTGCACCTGCAGAGGCAGCCGCAACAGCCGGAGCAACAGCAAAAGCGGACTTGCTGAGGGATGGCGGGGCACTGTGGGTTTGCGGGGCCGCCGTAAACCCGTCCCTGGGGGCTTGGTCGCCGCATCCATGCGGCTCACACCCCGCAAACCCACAATGCCCCGCCTTCGACAGTTTCCGGCGATCTGCCGGTGCTGGTGCGGTTGGTGGGTGTCGACCTTGGTCGACACAGATCCATGCCATGCGTGGATGACGTTTCCGGTGGCGGCGATAGGGTCAGATCCCTTTTCCGACGGAAAAGGGATCTGACCCCCGGGGACGTCAACCGGCTTCGTACAGCTCCAGTGGCAGGTCGTCGGGGTCGGCGAAGAAGGTGAAGCGGCGTCCGGTGTACTCGTCCACGCGGATCGGTTCGCAGGCGACACCATGCGCGGCCAGGCGCTGGATGAAGGGTTCCAGTGCAGTCACCCGGAACGCGAGGTGGCGCAGGCCCTGGGCTTCCGGGCGGCTGGGACGGGGCGGCGGCGAGGGGAAGGAGAACAGTTCCAGCTGGCCGCCGTCGGGCAGGGCCAGGTCCAGCTTCCAGGAATCGCGCGCGGCGCGGTGGTTCTCGGCCAGCACGCGCAGGCCGAGGATGCGCACGTAGAAGTCTTTTGAACGTGCGTAGTCGCTGCAGATCAGTGCGGCGTGGTGGATGCCCAGCAGGGCACCGGAATCGGCGGTCATTGCAGGGTGTCCAGCCAGCGCTGGGCGATCTTCAGCGCCAGCGGATAGGGTTCGGGGTCGTTGCGGTTGGTCAGAACGATCACGGTCAGGTGTTTTTCCGGGTGGCGCACGATCACGTTGCGGAAGCCGATGCTCTCGCCGCTGTGCCATTGCACGGGGCCATTCAGCCGCCAGCCGAACCCGTAGTGCGGTACATCCGGTTCGGGCGTCGATGTGGCGGGGCTGAACATCGCGCGGCGCGAGGCCTTCGACAGCAGGCGGTCGTCGTACAGCGCCGCATCCCAGCGGGCCAGGTCGTCCAGCGAGGAATAGATGCCGCCATCGCCGAGCACGGCGCTGGTGGTGCTCTGGTCGGTGCGCCGCCAACGGCCATCGATCCAGCTGTAGCCATAGGCGCGTGCGGCGATGGTATCGATGCCGTCCTGATGGGCCACGGTGTGGGCCATGCCCAGCGGGCGGAAGATGCGCTGTTGCAGGAAGGCTGCGAAATCCTGGCCGGAGGCGCGGCCGATGATCAGTGCCAGCAGCGCATAGCCGCTGTTGCTGTAGTGGTACTGCGTGCCGGGCGCGAAGTTCAGCCGGTCCTGGCGCGACAGCAGGGTCAGCACATCGGCGTCATGCACCTGCCGAGCATCAGCCGGGTCCATCAGGTCTTCGTAGTCGGGCAGGCCACCGGTATGCGAGAGCAGCTGGCGGATGGTGATGGCGGCCGCAGCCGGGGGCAGTTCGGGCAGCCATTGCCGGGCAGGTTGGTCCAGCCCGAGCCGGCCATCTTCCACCAGCAGCAACACCGCCGCAGCGGTGAACTGCTTGCTGACCGAGGCCAGCCGGAAGTTGCTGGCCGCGGTGACCGCCGTGCCGTCCTCCACCACCGCCAGGCCATAGCCGCGCCGGAATACCGGTTTGCCGTCATGCAGCACCAGTACGGCGGCGCCGGGCACCTGGCCGTCGTAGGCCTGCATCAGGCCGTCGATGCCCGCATCCGGTGGGGCCAGCACCGGTGCGGCAACGGTGGCCAGCGGCAGCAGGCCCAGCACGGCGGCGAACAGGGCGACGGCAGGACGCATGGCGGCTCCGGAAGGCTCAGAGTGACGGGGCGGGCGTGGCGCTGGCCGGCTGGGCCATCCAGCGTTCCATCTTGCGGTCCAGCACGTCCAGCGGCATCGAGCCGTCCTTCAGCAGTTCGGCGTGGAAGCGGCGCAGGTCGAAGGCGGCGCCCTGGCGCGCCCTGGCCTTGTCGCGCAGGGCGACAATGGTGGTCAGGCCGGCCACGTTCGACAGTGCCTGGCCAGGCTGGGCCATGACCCGCTCGACTTCGGCGTTGGCATCGTCGCTGCTCATGTCCACGGTCTTCTGCAGGTAGGTGACAGCCTGCTGCTTGCTCCAGCCCTGGGCATTCACGCCGGTATCGGCCACCACGCGGGCGGCGCGCAGCAGGCGCGAGTACAGGTAGCCGATGCGGTCGTAGGGATCGGTGTAGATGCCCAGGTCCTCGCCCAGCGTTTCGGCGTACAGGCCCCAGCCTTCGACGAAGGCGAGATCGCCACCGAGGCGGCGGAAGCGCGGCAGCTTGGCCAGCTCCTGTTGCAGGCCCAGCTGCACGTGGTGGCCGGGGATCGCTTCATGCAGGTACTGCACCGGCACGTTCCAGCGCTTGCGGCCGGGCAGGTCGCGGGTGTTCACGTACAGCACCGCGGATTGCCCGGGCAGTGCCGGCTGGTAGGCAGCGGCAGCGGCGGTGAGCGCACGCTCCGGTTCCACCGCGCGTACGTCCAGCGGCGCCTTGGGCAAGGTATCCAGCACCTGCGGCAGGCGTGCGTTGACCTGCTGCTGCACCTGGCGGTAACGGTTGATCAGCGCATTGGCATCGCCGTACTGGAACTGGCGGTCGTTGCGCATGCTGCGCAGCAGCTTGGTGGGGGTGCCGCGCAGCTTGGCATCCTTCATCACCGTGGCGATCTGCGCCTGCAGTTCCTGCACGCGCTGCTCGCCCAGCGCGTGCAGCTGCGCGGCGGTCTGGTCGCTGGCGGTGGTCTGCACGATCAGGCTGGCGTACCAGGCCTGGCCATCGGGCAGTGCGCCCAGGCCGCTGCTGGCGCGCGTGGCCGGCAGGTATTCGGTGGCGATGAAGCCGCGCAGGGCGCGATAGGCCGGCATGATGCGCAGTTCGATCATGCGCTTGTACTCGGCGCTGATGCGCGCCTTGTCCTCGGCCGGGATGGTGTTGGGCATGGTGCGGATCGGCGACCAGAAGATGCTCTCTTCGGCGGTCGGCTTGATCACCGCATCCAGTTGCGGCAGCACTTTTTCCATCAGGTCGCGCGGCTGTACCACGCCGGCCTTCATGCCTTGGCGCATGTTGTCGATGGCCTGGTCGAACAGTTCGGGAATGCCCAGCGAACGGCGCGACCAGGTGTCGTAGTCCTGCACGGTGTTGAATGGCTGCGCGCCGGCACCGGCACCGAGGATCGCCATGATGCTGCCGATGTTGTAGTACTGGCTGATCGGCATCATCCAGCTCGGGTAGCGCTCGGCGGCCAGCGAGGCGCGTGCGTCGCGCACGAAGATCTCGTAGCTGAGCAGGTCCTGGCCCTGCAGGCCATCACTGCCGAGCTTCTCGACCTTGCCCAGCCATTGCGTGGTGAAGTCGTGCGACTGCTGGCGCCAGGCGGCGGACAGGATGTTGGGCAGCTGGTCGTTGTAGCGGGATTCGCCCTGGAAGGTGGCCTGCAGCGGGTTCAACCGCATCGAGGCATCCCAGTACTCGTCGTACAGGCGCTCCAGCTGTACCTGCTTGGGTACGGCACGGGCCGGCGCGACCGGACGCGGCGCGGCGCGGCGTGCCGAGCTGCCACGCGCCGGTGCGGTGGCGCGGGCGGGCCTGGCCTTGGGCTTGGCAGCCTGGCGGGTCTGCGCGGCGGCAGGGCGGCTGGCCTTCTTTTTCGCTGCTTCGGCCGACGGCACGGCACTGAACAGGAACAACGCGGCGATGGCGGCGGCCAGGGCGCGGGTGGGATGCGGCATCAGGAGCTTCCGTGGAACACAGACCGTGGAGCTTGCACGATCCGGCCGCGTACGGCCAGCGTGAAGGCGCAGTCAGCTTGCCGCCGCTGGGGCTTCAGTCAGCCGCCGCCGCCGCGCGCAGCGCAGCGGCCCTGTCTGCGCCCAGATAGCGGGTGATCGCACGCCGCATCAGGTACAGCAGCGGAATCAGGGCAATTGCAAAGCCCATCTTGTAGATGTAGTTGACGCTGCTGACGGCCAGGAACAGCGAGGTCGGCCAGTGCTGCGGGCCGAGCACGAAGGCGATCCAGATCACCACGAAGCTGTCCACCACCTGCGAGATCGCGGTGGACCCGGTCGCACGCATCCACACGTGGCGCTCGCCGGTGGCCTGGCGGATGCGATGGAACACCGCCACGTCGATCAGCTGGCCGAGCAGGAAGGCCACCAGTGAACCGGCGATGGTCCACATGCCCTGGCCGAACACCGCTGCGAATGCGGCCTGGTAGTCCGGCACGCCGTGCCCGTCCATGGAGGTGACCCACCAGCTGGCCGGCGCCAGCGAGATCGCCGCGAAGGCGAACAGGAAGCCATAGGCGATCAGGACCACGGCCAGCCACGAGATGAAGCGCACGCCGCGCTTGCCGAAGAACTCGTTGATGGTGTCGGTCATGATGAACACCACCGGCCATAGCAGGGTGCCGGCGGTGAAGCTGAGCGAACCGGTCTGGCCGAACAGGTTCCAGTTCAGCGGATCGATGCCGAGGGTGTCTTCCAGCGCGAAGATCTTCACCCCGATCAGTTCGGCCAGCACCGCATTGCCGCAGAAGAACGCAGCCAGCACGATGAACAGCAGGACCGCGCGGTCCTGCAACGGGCGCTCGATCGGCGCCGCGGTCATTCGCTGCGATCGCCGGCGCGCGTGAACGGAACGCTGGACGGCGCGACGGCGCCGCCGGAAATGATGAAGCTCATGGCCTGGTCGACGGTCCAGTCGGTCGGGGTCAGCAGTTCCACCGGCACGATTTCCAGGTAACCCGAAGTCGGGTTCGGCGTGGTTGGCACGTACACCGCGGCCAGTTCACGGTCGGTGCCGTGTTCCTTGATCACGCGGGTGACCAGCCCGACCGACTTCATGTCGCGGTGCGGGAAGTCGATCAGCACCACGCGCTGGGTGCTGCCCGGTTCGGTCTGCAGCATGTCCAGCAGCTTCTTGGCGCTGTCGTAGATGATGCTGGCCAGCGGAATGCGCTTGATGACCGCGCCGACCCAGCGCAGCAGGCGCTGGCCCAGCACGCGGCGGCTGGCCACGCCCACCGCCAGGATCACCAGCAGGGTGGCCAGCAGAGCGATGGTGTTCTGGATCCACTCGGCCCGCACCCAGCCAAGGTAGTGCGGGAAGCTTGTCGCGATCTGCTCGGAAAGTGGCACCACCAACGGGCTGGAAATGCCCGACAGCAGCACGAACACGAACTTGACCACGACCCAGGTCAGCCAGATCGGCAGCAGGGTCAGCAGGCCGGTCAGGAACAGGCGCTGCAGGGAGGGGCGGGGGACCAGGGCGGGGGCTTCGAGCGACATGTGCGCATTGTAGCGGTCACGGCCGGTCGATTACGCTGGGGAATCGACTGCGGCAACGGCACATGGAAGGGAAGCTGTGTTGAAGATTCTGCGCGGACTGGGTTGGACCCTGGCAGGCCTTCTGGTGCTGGCCATCGTGGTGTGGTGCGCCTCGCGCATGTGGCCGGTGCCGGAATCGCGGCGACAGGCCCAGCAGCGCCTGCAGGCCCGCCTGCCTGTCCACGGCCACAACGGTTTTGCGCTGCTGTGGACGCTCGCGTTCGACGATCTGGACACGCGCCAGCGCGAACAGGCCCTGGCCCGCGACGTGCAGCGTTGGGAGGCCGATCCGCGCGGCAATGGCGGCGCCGGACCGCAGCTGGCGGCGGACCATGAAGCGCTGCGATCACGACCGGCGGCCAGCTGCGGGCCAACCGCCAGTGACTGCCTGGGCCAGGTGCGCGCCGACCCGCAGCGCTTCGTCGATGCCCACGCTGGCCACCAGCAGCTGCATGCGCGCCTGGACCAGCTGGCCGATGCGGACCACTTCGTGTCGCCATTCCGGCCCAAGGGCGACGGCATCCTGGTGCCGATGCCGACCTATGGCCTGATGATCGATGCCACCAGCGCACGCGCGCTGGCCTATGTGCAGGGCGATATCGACGGTGCGCTGCGTGGCAGTTGCAGGGGGCTTCAGCTGGGCCGGCGGCTGGTGACGGGCGGCAGTTACCTGGTGGAGAGCATCATCGGTGCCAGCCTGGTGCAGGCCAATGCCCAACTGCTGGCCGACATGCTGGTCGAACTGCCGGCCGACCATCCGTTGCCAGCGGAATGCGACCAGGCAATGCAGCCGATGCTGGCCGCCGAACAGAGCCTGTGCCGTGCGATGCAGGGTGAGTACGCGATGAGCCGGGCTGCGATCGAAACTTCGGCGCAGGAATTCGGCGGGGTGCTGGTCCTGGATCGCAGCAGCACCCTGGCGCGCGCGGCGGGCAATCTGGGCTGGGCCTGCGGCGCGGCGGCGATGGCGGCGCTGGAAGCGGATCGCCCGCTGCCGGTGCCGGCACCGCCGCAGCATGACTTTGGCTGCCTGTCGAACATCCTGGGGTGCGTGCTGACCGATATTGCCCGCCCGGTCTATCCGGCCTATTCGTCACGGACCCAGGATGCCGCCGCGATGGTGCGGCTGATCGGCGCGCAGCGCTGGCTGCGGCAGCAGGCGCAGGATCCGGTGGATGCGCTGCAGCGCCTGCCTGCGCAGTTCCGCTCGCCGGTGCGGGCACCGCAGCTGTCGGCCGATGGCCGCCGTCTGCAGGTGCCGCGGCGTTCACCGTCGCGCAGCACCGACGAGAGCCCATGGCTGTCGGTGCCGCTGGTGATGGAGAACGCCCCGGCCGCTGCTGCGCGCGACTGAGCAGCGTCTCAGTCGCTGCCCGCCAGCGGATCGAATGCCCAGCCATCACCAATGGTCTGCAGCGTCCAGCGGCGGCGGCTGTGCAGGGCCTCCCAGTGCACGCTGTCCTTGTCGTCCTCGATGCTGCCTTCGCTCCGCTTTACCCTGCCGGTGGAGAAGTTCACGCTCACCGACTCGGTCTGCCCGGAATTGCGCATCACCGAATTCTGGTCGTAGCCGATCAGCGCAAAGGCATCGTCCTGCCAACGGAAGGTAAAGGCGGTCGTGCCCATTGACCAGCTGCCCGCGCTGGCGAATGAAAACAGTGCGACCTTCAGGGTGCCCCGCTGGATGCTGACGCCGCCGTCTTCGAGCGGGTCGCTCATCACCGGATTGTCCGGGCGCGGTATCAGCTGGTGGTCCTGCACCGCCAGCACATAGCCGGACGGGCGCGACCACGCCACGGCGAGAATGCGCGGGTTGCTGTCGTACGGCGAGGGACCCAAGCCATCGTGCTCGATGACGTTGCGTGGCGCCTGCTGACGCAGCACCAGCACCAGGTCCGCGCGGCCATCCTGGTCGAGATCGCCTTCGACACTCGATTCAAGTGCCCAGCCCTGGGGGACGAAACCGGCGGCATTGGCCGCCTGGGCCGGCAGCGTCGGATATTGCACCGGTGGCAGGTCGAGGGCGTGGGCGGTGAAGGACAGCAGGGGCAGCAGTGTGGCAAGCGCATACGGGCGCATCGGAGCCTCCATGGCAGGGAGGCCGAGGATAGCGCGCGCGTGCTGGATCAGCGTGCGTGCGGCTTCAACCGCAGGTACACCTGCTTGCGTACCTGGGCGACCACTTCGCCGCTTTCGTCGACGACATCGTTGCTGAACCAGCGCAGCACCTTTTCGCCGCCGGCCGCTTCGGCACGCAGTTCGGCCAGCAGTGCATCATCGATGCGGAACGAAGTGCGCACCGTGCCCCGCCCAGGCTTGAGGAAATCGATCGCACCGGCCCGGTCCCACACGTAATAGTCACGGCCGAGGATGTGCAGCAGGCCCAGCATCCAGAATGGATCGGTCATCGCGAACAGGCTGCCGCCGAAATGCGTGCCCACGTAATTGCGGTTCCACGGCCGCATCCGCAGTGCCACGTCGATCTGCCGGTAATCGGGCGTGATCCGGGTGACGTGGATGCCGGTGAACAGGAACGGCGGCCAGAGGTTGATGCCGAAGCGGAACAGGCGGGCGTTCATGCGGGTCCGGGGCGCGAGGCGAGGTGCCCAGTCTAACCATTCGCATGCGTATGTTGCACCCCGGGAGTCACGTCCCGCTGTCGATCATGAACCCGTCGCGGCCGTTGGCCTTGGCCTGGTAAAGGGCGGTGTCGGCGCCTTCCACGAAATGGTGCGGTTGCAGGTCACCGTCGGGCACGCGGGTGAATACCCCGATGGTGAGCGTGACGCCGTCATCGCTGCCGTCGCCCGGCGCCGGCAGTGCACGCACGCAGGCAATCAGGTCCTCGATCACCCGGCGCGCGCCCTCGGCCGGCGTATCCGGCAGCACCAGTGCGAATTCGTCGCCACCGTAGCGCGCCGCCATGTCGCGCGGGCGACGGGCATGCGCGCCGATCAGGCGGGCGACATCACGCAGCACGCGGTCACCGACCTGGTGGCCATGGCGGTCGTTGTGGCGCTTGAAGTGGTCGACGTCGATCAGCGCCAGGCTCAATGGCTTGCCACTGCGCCGCGCGGCGTCGCATTCCTGCTGCAGTGACTGCTCGAAGCGCAGGCGGTTGCCCAGGCCGGTGAGGGCATCGCGGTTGGCCAGGCGGTGCCAGGCCGAGATCCGCCACACCGCCCAGACCAGCAGTGCCAGCACCACGCCCAGCATCGCGCTGGCCGGTGCCCACCACAGGTCACCGGTGCGCAGCAGCAGCCAGCTCAGCAGCGGCGGCATCGGCAGCGAACACAGCGCGACCAGCCACGGCAGGCGCAGGCCGAGCAGGATCACGCACAGCGCCACCAGCACGCCACTGATGGCGTGCTGCCAGGCGTGCGGCAGCACGTCGATCTGCTTGTGCTGCAGCAGCATCGAGGTGATGTTGGCCTGGTACTCGCTGCCGCTCATCCAGAACTCGCGGGTGGTCGGGGTCAGCAGGCGAGGCGCGATGCCGCTGGCCGTCATGCCGACCACGATGCGGCGGCCATGCAGCATCGCTCCATCCACGTGCCCATCGAGCACGTCCGCATAGGACACCTGCGGCAGCCGCTCGGGCGGGCCGGCGTAGCGCACGCGCACGTAATCATCGCGACGCCATTGATAGGGCGAGCCCAGCGCCGGGTCGGGGTCGGGCAGGCCGCGTACCGCACCCGCCGGCAGGTCGGCCAGTGCCAGGCCCAGTGCCGGCCAGTGCGGCCGTCCGATACCGGCGTGCAGATAGACGCCGCGGGCGACGCCGTCCCCATCCACCTCGACATCGGTGTGGCCGATCGCGGCGGCACTGGCGGCGATCTGCGGGATCGGCAGCATTTCCTCGGCCATGCGGTCGCCGGCCGCCGGTGCCGCCAGCACCGGCAGCACCACCCGGCCGTTGCGTCGGATCGCGGCCGCCAGCTCATCATCCTGGCGGCTGTCGCGACGGTCGGGTTCGGACAGCATCAGGTCCAGCGCAACGCGTTCGGCGCCGGCATCGGTCAGGCGGTCCAGCAGGCGGGCATGCACCGAGCGCGGCCAGGGCCACTGGCCGATACGCTGCAGGCTGCCTTCGTCGATGGCCACGATCAGCACGCTGGGGTCGGGGCGGTAGTCCCAGTTGCCGACCAGTGCGTCATAGGCCGCCTCGTCCTGCCGCCACAGCCATTGGCCCTGGCTGGCCACGATGGTCAGCACGCCGGCCAGCAGGGCCAGCAGGATCCGCTTCGACCATGGCAGCGGCGAGCGCCTCACAACAACAACCAGAGCAGCAGTGCACCGCCACCGGCGCCGTAGCACAGGCGGCATGGCAACGGGATCTGCTGGGCAGGAGAGAACTCGCCGGCGTGGCCGTCATCGTCGATGTACTGCACGCGCACGTGCAGCGTGCCGCTCCACGGGCGCTTGAAGCTCACCTGCGGCTGGGCCACGGTTTCATCGATCAGTGGGGCCTTGAAGTCACCGCGGCGATCCACCTGCACCCGGTAGCGCTGGCCTTCGCTGCCGGCCTGCCAGCGCAGGGTGAGCTCGCCGTGCGCGGCCTCGGGCGGTTGCAGTGCCGGGTCCACCGGCTCGTTGCTCAGCTGCAGCGGCAGCGCCTGGCCATAGCGGCCCTGGTGGCCTTCGGCATCGCGCGAGGCCACGCGCCAGTAGTACTGTCCGGGCGGCAGCGGTTGCGCCAGGCGCAGGTCGGTCGCATGGGTAGCCTGCTCCTGCAGTGGCTGCCGGAAGCTGGGTTCGGCGGCGATCTGCAGCACGCTGCTGCGTGCACCGGGGGCCTGGCTCCAGCGGAAGCGCGGGCGGTCGCTGTTGATCGTCTGCCCATGCAGCGGCGATACGGTCAGCGGCGGCGGTGGCTGGTCACTGAGCTCGAAATCGGCGCTCGCATCCATGCCTTCGACGCCCTGTGCGTCGACCGCGCGCAACAGGAGGCGCAGCTGGCCGGGCGGCAGGTCGCCGATCGCCAACCGGGTGTCGGCGGTGGAGGTGGCGAACAGCAGGATCTCCGGCGTTGCCGCCTGCACCACTTCCACCCGGTAGTGATCGGCGCCAGTGACCGGTTCCCAGGCAAGCAGGGTCGGCAGCGGCGCCAGGCGCAGCGCGTCATTGCGCAGCGCCGGCGCCGGCAGCAGGGCCGAGACCGCGGCGGGGGCCGCATCGGCGCTGCTGCTGCGGGTGGACTGCCCCGGCCGTACCAGCCGCTGGCCATGGGGGTTGCCGACCTGCACCTTGCCCTGCAGGACCTCGGTGGCGCCGACGTGCCCGGTATCCCCGGCGCTGACCCGGAACACCGTGCCGCGCACGCTGCTGGTCGCGGTGGGTGCATCGATGATGTAGCGCGAGGCCGGGCCGCGCGCCGGCGTCACCCGGTTGCTGGCGCGCCCCTGCTGCAGGCGCAGGCGGGTGTCGACCATGCCGGTGTGGCCATAGCGGCTGAGCTGGTCCAGGCGCAGGCGCGAGTATTCGCGCAGCTGCAGGCGCGAGGCATCGGCAAATTCCAGCGTGATGCTGGAATCGCCCTCGGTTTCCACGGTGTCACCGATATGCAGCTGCTCGCCGGCCTGGAGCGCACGGGTCGCCGTGCCATCGGCACCGGACAGCTCGACCTTGCCGCGCACCGACAGCACCCGGGCCGGCGCCGGTTCGGTGCGCAGCCAGCTGATCGGGAAGCGCAGCAGCTGGCCCGGCGGCAACTGGTAGGGGTTGTCGATGCGGTTGTGCTGCTGCAGCTGCTGCCAGCGTACCGAGGGTTTTAGGTACAGCCCCCCCAGGTCCCACAGGGTGTCGCCGGGCCGGACCCGGTAGTTCCAGTCCTGGGCGCCGGCGATGGCAGGCGGCAGGAGGAGGGCGCAGAGCAGGGCGCCCGTTAAACGCATGGCGAACGACAGAGAGCGGACGACGGTCACAGTTTGCAATCCCGGCAATGCGGGGGTGCAGCTGCAAGACCCCATGGCCCCGACCTCATCCCCCCGAACGGATCGTGGCGACCGCAAGGCCGCCAGCGCGCGCATTATTGCCCGCGTTCAGTGCAGGGATTCTGAACGGAGCGGGCTTCCGTTCAGAACAGCAGCGACGCCATCCTGCGGCGGTACTGGCCCACCAGGTCCTCGTCGGAGATCACGTTGAAGGCGTCGATCAAGGCTTTGCGTGGCAGGCCCTCCTCGAATCCACGGTCGATCCGCAGCATTTCCAGGAACTGCGCCAGGGCGGCCTCGTCATGCCCGCCCAGCAGCAGCTGCACGCCGCGCAGGTGGCGGGCCTTGAGATCCTTGCCATCAGCGGCGATGCGGGCCTCCAGCACCTCGGCCGCCGGGGCATCCTTCAGCGCAGCGGCGAAGGCCAGGCGGGCACGGGCGCGCACGGCGCGGTCGTCGGTGGCCAGATTGGCCGGCAGGCCGTCGATCAGGGTACCGGCCTCGTCCACGCCGCCGATCTGCAGCAGGGCCAGGGCCAGGTCGAGCTTCAGCTCATCCTTGTCCGGCTCGGCGGCGATCTGCGCGCGCAGTACGTCGACCTGCGCCTGCGGGTCCAGCGGGGCGTCATCTTCAGGGGCGGCATCGCCGACATCGGCCGGCACGATGCCGTGCTGGGCCAGGAATTCACGCAGCTGGCCTTCCGGAATGGCGCCGGGGAAGCCGTCCACCAGCTGGCCGCCCTTGACCAGGAACACGGTGGGCACCGAGCGGATCTGGAAGGCCGCCGCGATCTGCTGTTCCTTGTCGACATCGACCTTGGCCAGCTCGAAAGCGCCGTTGTACTCGGCAGCCAGCTTTTCCAGCATCGGGCCCAGGGTCTTGCACGGCCCGCACCAGGTGGCCCAGAAGTCGACCAGCACCGGCGTCTGCAGCGACTTCTGCAGGACTTCGGCCTCGAAGGTCGCAGTGGTGGCGTCGAATACGTAGGTCGTCTCGGTCATGGGGGAGGCATCGCTTGGCATCTGGAGACCGATTCTATGGTGACGATCGATGTCGGTCTCAACCCTGCGATCACGGAGTACGCCCTCGAGTGGTGCTGGCGGGCCGGCAGGGGCGCAGTGCAGCGAGTGGATCACCCACTAGCCGGAGGCGACAGGCTTCGATGGGGAGGCGCGCTTGCGACAGGGCGGAACTGCCATGCCTCGAGCATCACGGTAGGCGCAGCAGGCGGATATTGAAGTGCTCTGGAATGCGCCGCGCTTGGCGCATCGCGCCGCTACCGCGACAATGCCGTGGTCCATTCCTTTCCGGGTGATTGCGCGCAATGTCCGTGGTCCGGCTTGATCGTTGGTTGGGGCTGCTTGCGGCAGTCGTATTCGTCCTGGCCGTGGCCGGCTTCGGTGCCGGCCTGGACGGCTATGCCCAGGCTCGCCACCCGGTGGCGCTGCTGGGTGCGCGCGGTGTACCGCATGCGCTGGCCTTCAATCTGCTGGGTTTCGTGCTGCCCGGCGTGCTGGCGGTGGCGGTGGCTGAACGCCTGCGCCGCAGTCTGCCGGCCACCGCTGGCTGGGCGCCACGGGTCGGCAGCCAGATGCTGCTGCTGGCCGGTCTGGCCTTTGCCGCGATGGGGCTGCTGCCACTGGACGTGGATGACCTGCATGGGCCCGCCAGCCAGCTGCATGCCAGCGCCTGGATGATCTGGGTGCTGGGTTTCGTCGCGGGCACCGTGCTGCTGGGCGTGTCCCATCTGCGCCAGGCGCATGGCCGGGCCTTGGGCGCAGTGGCCCTGGGCTGCGGCGTGCTGGCCGCGCTGGCGGCGTTCGCCCTGCAGGGCACACTGCCGGCGCCGATGGCACAACGGCTCGCGTTCGCCTGCTGGCTGGTCTGGCTGGCGGCGGCCCTGCCGCTGTCGCGCCCGCGCTGAGACGCCTCCCCGAGCGCTGCGGCGCCGGCGTCCGGCAGGCAGGATTGGAGCCATTTGCCGCACTGCGGTACGCTGTACCGCTTTGCCGCCGCATCCGCGTGTTCCATGACCAGCGCTGAAACCAACGCCTACGACCCGCAGCAGGTTGAATCCGCCGCCCAGCAGTACTGGGACGCCACCCGTGCCTTCGAGGTCGACGAGACTTCGGACAAGCCGAAGTACTACTGCCTGTCGATGCTTCCGTACCCGTCCGGTGCGCTGCACATGGGCCACGTGCGCAATTACACGATCGGCGACGTGATCAGCCGCTACAAGCGCATGACCGGCCACAACGTGCTGCAGCCGATGGGCTGGGACGCGTTCGGCCTGCCGGCGGAAAACGCTGCGATCAAGAACAAGACCGCGCCGGCGGCGTGGACCTACAAGAACATCGACCACATGCGCAGCCAGCTGAAGTCGCTGGGCTATGCCATCGACTGGTCGCGCGAGTTCGCCACCTGCCGTCCGGACTATTACGTCCACGAGCAGCGCATGTTCACCCGCCTGATGCGCAAGGGCCTGGCCTACCGCCGCAACGCGGTGGTGAACTGGGACCCGGTCGACCAGACCGTGCTGGCCAACGAGCAGGTCATCGACGGCCGCGGCTGGCGCTCCGGTGCGCTGGTGGAGAAGCGCGAGATCCCGCAGTGGTTCCTGCGCATCACCGACTACGCCCAGGAACTGCTGGATGGCCTGGACGAGCTGGACGGCTGGCCGGAATCGGTCAAGACCATGCAGCGCAACTGGATCGGCCGTTCCGAGGGCCTGGAGATCCAGTTCGATGTGCGCGATGTCGATGGCAGCGCGCTGGACCCGCTGCGCGTGTTCACCACCCGCCCGGACACGGTGATGGGCGTGACCTTCGTGTCGATCGCTGCCGAACACCCGCTGGCGCTGCATGCGGCGAAGAACAATCCGGAACTGGCCGCGCTGCTGGCCGACCTGAAGCAGGGCGGTGTGTCCGAGGCTGAACTGGAAACCCAGGAAAAGCGCGGCATGGACACCGGCCTGCGCGCGCTGCATCCGGTCACCGGCGAGCCGGTCCCGGTGTGGGTCGCCAATTTCGTGCTGATGGGCTACGGCACCGGCGCGGTGATGGCGGTGCCGGGCCATGACCAGCGCGACAATGAAGTGGCCAACAAGTACGGCCTGCCGATCAAGCAGGTGATCGCGCTGAAGGACCCGCGCACTGAAGAAGAGCGCAACTGGGACGGTAGCCGCTGGCAGGACTGGTACAGCGACAAGAGCCGTGCCTTCGAACTGGTCAACTCGGCCGAATTCGACGGCCTGGACTTCCAGGGCGCCTTTGAAGCCCTGGCCGAACGTTTCGAGCGCAAGGCCCAGGGCCAGCGCCGCGTCAACTACCGCCTGCGCGACTGGGGCGTGAGCCGCCAGCGCTACTGGGGCTGCCCGATTCCGGTGATCTACTGCGCCAAGTGCGGCGCGGTGCCGGTGCCGGAAGAGCAGCTGCCGGTGGTGCTGCCGGAAGACGTGGCCTTCGCCGGTACCGGCTCGCCGATCAAGACCGACCCGGAATGGCGCAAGACCACCTGCCCGGATTGCGGCGGCGCGGCCGAGCGCGAGACCGACACCTTCGACACCTTCATGGAGTCGAGCTGGTACTACGCCCGCTACACCTCGCCGGGTGCCCGTGATGCGGTCGACAAGCGCGGCAACTACTGGCTGCCGGTGGACCAGTACATCGGTGGCATCGAGCACGCGATCCTGCACCTGATGTATTTCCGCTTCTACCACAAGCTGCTGCGCGACGCGCGGATGGTGGACAGCAACGAACCGGCGCGCAACCTGCTGTGCCAGGGCATGGTGATCGCCGAAACCTATTACCGCCCGAACCCGGACGGCTCGAAGGACTGGATCAACCCGGCCGACGTGGAAGTGCAGCGCGACGAGCGCGGCCGCATCACCGGCGCCACCCTGATCGCCGACGGCCAGCCGGTGGTGGTCGGTGGTACCGAGAAGATGTCCAAGTCGAAGAACAACGGCGTGGACCCGCAGGCGATGGTCGGCAAGTACGGCGCCGATACCGTGCGCCTGTTCTCGATGTTCGCCGCACCGCCGGAACAGTCGCTGGAGTGGAACGAAGCCGGCGTGGACGGCATGGCCCGCTTCCTGCGCCGCCTCTGGGCCCAGGTGCAGAAGCACGCTGCCGACGGTGCCGCCCCGGCACTGGATATCGCGGCGCTGGATGCCAACCAGAAGGCGCTGCGCCGCAAGACCCATGAAACCATCGGCAAGGTCGGTGACGACTATGGCCGCCGCCACAGCTTCAATACCGCGATCGCTGCGGTGATGGAGCTGATGAACGCGCTGGCCAAGTTCGAGGATGGCAGCGAGCAGGGCCGCGCGGTGCGCCAGGAAGCGCTGCAGGCGATCGTGCTGCTGCTCAACCCGATCACCCCGCATGCCAGCCACGCCCTGTGGCAGGTGCTGGGTCATGGCGAGACGCTGCTGGAAGACCAGCCGTTCCCGCAGGCCGACAGCAGCGCGCTGGTGCGCGATGCGCTGACCCTGGCGGTGCAGGTCAACGGCAAGCTGCGTGGCACCATCGAGGTGGCGGCCGATGCCGCGCGCGAGCAGGTCGAGGCGCTGGCCCTGGCCGAGCCCAACGCGGCCAGGTTCATGGAAGGCCTGACGGTGCGCAAGATCATCATCGTCCCGGGCAAGATCGTGAACATCGTCGCTGCCTGATGTCCCCGGCACCGGTCACCCGCGCGGTGGCCGGTGCCATTCCATGAGCAGGGCCGGGCGCCTGATGGCCCTGCATTCACGCGGCTACGGGCACGCTGTGTGTTGCCGTGATCGCCCGGCTCCGCCAGACTGTCTCCATGACCCGAATCCTGCTTGCCCTCGTTCTTGTCCTCGGCCTCGCCGGCTGCGGTTTCCATCTGCGCAACAAGCTGATGCTGCCGACCGACACTGCCCCGGTGAAGGTGGTCTCCACCGCCCCGTACAGTGAACTGGTCAAGCTGCTCAACCGCAGCCTGCTGGCCTCCGGTGCCAAGCTGGCCGATGAGGACAGCAAGGGACCCAACGCCCAGCTGCAGGTGCTGTCCGAGCGCTGGGGTGACCTGCCGATCGCCATCGACTCGCAGGGCCGCGCACAGGAATACAGCCTGCGCTACGCGGTGATCTTCATCTTCCGTCGCGAGGATGGCAGCGAACTGGTGCCGCAGCAGGTGATCGAACTGTCGCGCGACTATGTGTCGCCGCCGACCGACGCCACCGGTACCACCACCGAACGCGAAATCCTGGCCACGGAGCTGCGCCGGGAAATGTCCGCCTCGATCATCCGCCGTATCGACAGCGTGGTCCGCGCCGAGATCGAGAAGGGCGGCAGCCTGTCCGCGCCGAAGGCCAAGCCGATCGAGGGTGCGGTGCCGGCCGCCGACGTCAAGCACTGAGCGGCAGCGACGATGGAACTGCGTCCGGAGCAGCTGGCCAGCCAGGGCGCTGACACCCCGTTGGCGCCGGTGTACCTGATCGCAGGCCCGGAAACCCTGCGCGTGCTGGAGGCGGCAGATGCCGTCCGCGCGCGCGCGCGCGCCTCCGGCATCGGCGAACGCGAAGTGTTCGACGCCGACGGGCGGGATTTCGACTGGAACCAGCTCGACGCCAGCTTCAATGCGCCCAGCCTGTTCAGCGCCCGCCGCCTGGTCGAGGTGCGCCTGCCCAGCGGCAAGCCCGGCAAGGACGGCGCCGAAGTGATCAGCCAGTTCTGCGCCAATCCGGCGCCGGACGTGGTGCTGATGATCACCGCCAATGAATGGAGCAAGGCCCATCAGGGCAAGTGGGCCGAGGCGGTCAGCCGCATCGGCGTGCTGTCGGTGGCCTGGGCGATCAAGCCGCACGAACTGCCGGACTGGATCGAGCGCCGCCTGCGCGGCAAGGGCCTGCGTGCCGACCCGGCCGCCGTGCAGCGCCTGGCCGAGCGGGTGGAGGGCAACCTGCTGGCCGCCGCCCAGGAAATCGACAAGCTGGCGCTGTTGGCCGATGGCCAGCCGCTGGATGTGGAGCGGATGGAATCGCTGGTGGCTGACGCTGCCCGCTACGACGTGTTCCGGCTGGTGGAGGCGACGTTCTCCGGCCAGCCGCCGGCCGTACTGCGCATGCTGGCTGGCCTGCGCGGCGAAGGCGAAGCGGTGGCCGCACTGATGCCGATCGTGATCCGAGAACTGCTGGCCGGTGCCGGCCTGGCCCGTGTGCAGGCCCGTGGCGGCAACCTGGCCGCCGAAATGAAATCGCGTGGCATCTGGGAATCACGGCAGGCGCCCTACAAGCGCGCGCTGCAGCGGCACCCGGAAGGCAAGCGCTGGGAACGCTTCGTGGCCGAAGCCGGGCTGGTCGACCGCATCGCCAAGGGGCGGGCCGACGGCGATGCCTGGCTGGCGCTGGAGCGCCTGCTGGTGGCCGTGGCCGAACCGCGTGCCGTGCGCCTGCTGGCGCGGGCCTGAGCGATGAGCCTGCGGATCTATTACGGGGGCACCTTCGATCCGGTGCACCTGGGGCATCTGGCAATCGCGCGAGCCGCCCGGGACGAACTGCAGGTAGCCGTGCGCATGTTGCCGGCAGGCGATCCGCCGCACCGTGCGGTGCCCGGCGCCACCGCCGAGCAGCGCTGCACCATGTTGTCGCTGGCCATCGGCGACGAACCGGGCCTGCTGCTGGACCGTCGTGAACTGGACCGTGCCACGCGCTATCCCGGTCGTCCGTCCTACACCGTCGATACCCTGCGCGAGCTGCGTGGCGAGCTGGGCCCAAGCCGGCCACTGGCCTGGCTGGTGGGCGCCGACAGCCTGCTGGGCCTGTCCGGCTGGCACGAATGGGAGGCCCTGTTCGGGCTGGCCCACTTCGTGGTGGCCGAGCGGCCGGGCAGCCCGCTGCAGGCGTCGATCGACGGTGAACTGGGGCGTGCCCTGCAGGGGCGCTGGGCCGACAACGAACAGGCCCTGTTCGCCAGCCCGGCCGGACGCATCCTGCGCCTGCACCACCCGCTGCGCGAGGAATCGGCCAGCGCCGTGCGCTCGCAGATCGCCGCCGGTGGCCCCTGGCGCGCCCTGCTGCCGCCGGCTGTCGCGGACTACGTCGCTGCACACGGGCTGTACCGCCCGGCCACAGCGTGAATGGCGCCGCCGTGCCATCCCCGTATAATCGCCCCCACGTTTATCGAGTCGATCCACTTTGAGCAACCAGACCCAGCCCCAGACCATCAAGGTCGATCTGCCCAGCCCGCCGCCGTCCGTGCCGGAACTGCTGGCCAGCGTCCGCCAAGCCACCGAAGACCTGAAGGCCAAGGACCTGGTCGAGATCGACGTGCGCGGCCGGTCCAGCGTTGCCGACTACATGATCGTCGTTTCGGGCACCTCGACCCGCCACGTCAAGTCGATCGCCGATGAAGTCGTGCGCTTCGCCAAGAACATCGACGTGATGCCGCTGGGTGTTGAAGGCGAGCGCGAAGCTGAGTGGGTGCTGGTCGATCTGGGCGACGTGATCGTCCACGTGATGCTGCCGCGCGTGCGTGAGTTCTACGCCCTCGAGCGCCTGTGGACCGTCGGCGACCAGCCGCCGTCCAGCGACGACGAAGTGGCCTGAGCCGCACGTTGATGCATCCCTTCGACGGCGCCGATGGCGCCGTCGACGTTTTGGAGGACCGTGTAGATGAAAGCCCGCCTGATCGCCACCGGTGAACGCGCGCCCAGCTGGGTCGCGCAGGGCTTCGCCGAGTACCAGAAGCGGCTGTCGCACTGGCTGCCGTTCGAGCTGGTGGAAATCGAGCCCGGCTTGCGCGGCAAGGGGCGTGATCCGCGCCGCGCCACTGAAGATGAAGGCAAGCGGGTCATCGCTGCGCTGCCGAAGAACGCCTATGTGGTGGCACTGGATGTGCCAGGACGACAGCTGAGTTCCGAACAGCTGGCACAGCGCCTGGAGCATTGGCGCGGGCAGGGCCGCGACCTGGCGTTCCTGATTGGTGGCCCGGAAGGGCATTCGCCGGAGGTGTCCGCGCTGGCCGATGAGAAGTGGTCGATCGGACCGCTGACGCTGCCGCACATGCTGGTGCGCCTGGTGGTGGCCGAGCAGCTGTATCGGGCCGCCGCAATGATTGCCAATCACCCCTACCATCGCGCGTGAAGAGTGGTTATACTAGTCGTCTGCCCGAATAGCTCAGCCGGTTAGAGCACTTGACTGTTAATCAGGGGGTCGTTGGTTCGAGTCCAACTTCGGGCGCCACCTTGAGAAACCTGCATCGCAAGATGCAGGTTTTTTTTTGTCGCTACACTCTGCTGCTGCAACCATGGATGCCGATCATGCGCGTGCTGCTGTCCTCGAGCTTCCTGCTGCTGGCGATGGTGCCGTTCGCCACAACGAAGGCCGCGCCTTCCACCTGGCATCCGCCACAGGGCACCACCGAGCTTCCGTTGTGGCCGCAGGGCGCGGTGATCGCGCCGCCGAAGTTGAAGGGGCCCGAGCAGGTCAGCGAAGTGATCTCCGAAGCCAGTGGCGAACACTGGATGATGCTGCAGAACGTCGCTGCGCCGACCCTCACCGTGTTTCCACCGAAGGGACCGGCCACCGGCACCGCAGTGATGGTGGTGCCTGGCGGAGGCTATCGGGTGCTGGCGATGGACCTGGAAGGCAGCGAGATCTGCGACTGGCTGAACGCACAGGGCATCACCTGTGCATTGCTGAAGTACCGGGTGCCAGCCTCTGGCCCGAACTGGGACCCCGAGTGCAACTGCCGCGACTTTCCGGAAGTGCCGATGGCCCTGCAGGATGCACAGCGTGCAATGGGCCTGCTGCGCGCACAGGCCGAGCGCTGGTCAATCAATCCCAAGCGGATCGGGGCGATCGGCTTTTCCGCCGGTGGTCACGTGGTGGCTGGACTGAGCACGCACGCGCTGCGCAGCTACGCGCCGGTCGATGCTGCGGATGAGCAACCCAGCCGTCCCGATTTCGCCATGGTGATGTATTCCGGGCACCTGTGGGCTGGGCACGGGAAGGGATTGTCGCTGGTCAGGGACATCACCGTGGATGACAAGGTGCCGCCGACGTTCATCGCGCAGGCCACCGACGATCGCACCGATGACGTGCGCGAATCGCTGGCCTATTACCGTGCCCTGGCGGACGCGGGGGTGCCGGTGGAAATGCATCTGTTCGCACGCGGCGGCCACGCATTCGGGTTGCGCATGAAGGATGCACCGGTAGCGGCGTGGCCGCAGCTGGCCGAGCGCTGGATGCAGGATATCGGCATGCTGGCGGATCGCCAGTTGTAGAGCCGAGCCATGCTCGGCTGCCTGTGTGAAGCCGGGCGTGGGCTCGGCTCTACAGTGCCAGCTCACCTCTGCAGAAGGCCACCAGCGTGGCGATCGCCACCGCCAGGATCGCGCCGAACAGTACCCACTCCCAGCGCGTGAATACCCGCTCGCCGCGCTGGCGCCGGGTCAAAGCGAACAACACCACGCCGGGCACGTACAGCAGTACCGACAGCAGCAGGTTGTCCAGGCCGCCGGCATACACCAGCCACAGCGCATAGGCGCTGGCCAGCAGTGCGACCCCGAAATCGCGCCAGCGCACGCCTGGTTCGCCGGCGTAGGCCTGCCCGCGCCAGGCCAGCTGCACGCCGAACGCGGTGGACAGGAAGTAGGGCACCAGGCTCATCGACGCAGCGAGCAGCACCAGCCCGGTGTAGCTGCCCGAACTGACCAGCACCATCAGCAGGAACAACTGGATCAGGCCATTGCTCAACCACAGTGCATTGGCCGGCACGCCACGCGCGTTCTCGCGGCCGAGGAAGGCCGGCATGGTGCCGTCACCGGCGGCGGCATACAGCACTTCGGCGCACAGCAGCACCCAGGCCAGCAATGCGCCGAGTACGGAGACGATCGAACCGATGATGATCACCGTCGCGCCCCATTCGCCGACGATGGCGCGCAGCACATAGGCCATCGACGGATTGGGCAGCCCGGCCAGTTCGGCCTGCGACAGCACGCCCATCGACAGCAGGCTGACCAGTACCAGCAGCAGCCAGACCCCGAGGAAACCGATCACCGTGGCACGGCCAACGTCGGCACGGCGCGCGGCACGCCGCGAATAGATGCTGGCCCCTTCGATGCCGATGAACACCCACACGGTCACCAGCATCATGCCGCGCAGCTGCTGGCCGAGGTCGCCGAGTGCGGGCGTACCGAGGAAATCGGCGCGGAACACGTCCATGCGGAACGCGCCCGCCGCCAGGATCAGGAACAACGCGATGGGCAGCAGCTTGGCCACCGTCACCAGGCCGTTGACGATGGCGGCCGTGCGCAGGCCGCGCAGCACCAGCAGGTGCACGGTCCACAGCAGCAGTGATGAGGCGGCCACGGCGGCGGGTGTATTGCCTTCACCGAAGACCGGCACGAAGTGGCCGAGGCCACTGAAGATCAGCACGAAGAAGCTGGCGTTGCCGAGCACCGACGCCACCCAGTAGCCCCACGCCGCAGAGAAGCCGATGTAGTTGCCGAAGCCTTCGCGCGCATAGGCGTAGATGCCGGTATCCAGGTCGGGGCGACGATTGGCCAGGGCCTGGAACACGAAGGCCAGCATCAGCATGCCGGCGCCACTGACCGCCCAGCCGATCAAGGCGGCGGCCGGGCCGGCGCTGCGCGCGACGTTCTGCGGCAGTGAAAAGATGCCGGCGCCGACCATCGAGCCGACTACCAGTGCAGTCAACGCGGGCAGGCCCAGCCGTTGCGATGTCGCGGCCATGGAGATCCCCTGCGGCGCGGATGCCGCGAGCATACGGTAGCCATGTCCTCGTGAACATGTCCGCAAGAGTCAGCAGGCAAGCGCCAGCCTGCAGGAACCGGCCCGCGTGAAAACGACGAAGGCCCGGGCAACGGCCCGGGCCTTCGAAGGTGACGCTGCAACCGGTCTTACTTGAACGTGTACTTGAAGCCGACGGTGTAGTAACGGCCCAGCGCACCGGAGAAGTGCATCGGGTTGTAGTTCACCGCGCCGTAGGTGGTCGGATCGAGCGGGGCGATGCGGTCGAACACGTTGGCCACCGAGGCGTTGAGTTCGAACGAGTCGTTGATGCTCCAGCGACCGGACAGGTCCATGGTGGTGAACGAAGAGATCTTCTTCACCGGCGTACCGTCAGCGTAGAAGGCCAGGTAGCTGCCACCACGGCTGTCGATGTTGTCCATCTTGCTGATGTAGTTGACGATGCCGCTGACGCTCCACGGGCCCTGCTTCCAGGTGGTGCCGAAGTTGACCTTGTCCTTCGGCGTACCGATGCAGTTGGTGACGTCGCAGTTGCCGTGGGTACCCACGTAATCAACCGTGTCGCCGCCTTCGGTGCGCTCGAACTTCAGGATGTGGCTCCACTGCAGGTCCAGCTCCAGCTGGCCCGGGCCGATCTCGAAGGTCTGGCGGATATCGGTATCGATACCGCGCACGCGCGACGAGCTGGCATTCACGTAGCCGGTGTTGACCGCCAGGATGGTGCCGCTGTTGGCCACGCCATTGAGATTGTTGCTGTCGCGCAGCACGTTGCCGGCCAGGATCGCCGCCGCCGTGCTGCCCTGCACGATCTCGTTGGTACGCTTGATCTGCCAGGCATCGACGGTCATCGAGGTGGTCGAAGTCGGCTGCAGCACGATGCCGACCGAGTAGCTCTTGGACTCTTCCGGCTTCAGCAGCTTGTTCGGCTTGGTGATGATCGCCACCGAATTGGCGCCACATTCGCTGGCAGCGCCGCCGCTGATCTGGCAACGCACCGGGTCGACCGCAGTGGAGAAGGCGGCCAGGCCACCGTCACCGTTCTCGGCCGGGTTCGGCGCGCGGAAACCTTCGGCGTAGCTGGCGCGCAGGGCGATCCAGTCGGCCGGGGTCCACTTCACGCCCAGCTTCGGCGTAGCCTTGCCTTCGCCGCTTTCGTACTTGTCGTAACGCAGGGCGCCGGACAGTTCCAGCTGTTCCAGCACCGGTGCCGACAGTTCGACGTAGCCGGCGTAGACGTTCTGGGTGCCGTCATAGGCCGAGTAGCCCAGGCCGATGATGTCGCCCTGGTCGGTGTAGGTCTGCGGGGTCAGGCTGTTGCTGGTCTTGCGCCACTCGGTACCGATCGCCAGGCCCAGCGGACCACCCTTCAGGTCCATCAGGCTGCGCGAGACGGTGAAGTCGAACATGTCCAGGCTGGACTTGGCGCGGGCGCTGATCGTGGGCGAGATGTAGTCGTACAGCGCCTGCGAGTTCTTGCCGGCATCATCACCGATACGCCACACGCCACCGGCGCAGTTGGCATTGCCCAGTGCACACTGGACGGCGCTGTAGCGCAGGAAGCCGGTGCGCTTGTTGGTCAGGTCGGTGCCCGAGTGCAGGTAGGCGGTGTCGTAGCTCCAGTCGCCCCAGTTGCCCTTGATGCCGACCAGGAAGCGGTTGAACTCATTGGTGTTGTCGGTCACGCGCGGGCCGACATCCCAGGCCGAGTAACGCACGCGGCGCGCCGTGCCCGGGGTCGGGTTGTCGGGATGGTTCGGGCCCAGCACGGTGGCACCGGGGCCACTGTTGGCATTGACCGGGCCGCCCGGATAGCCCCAGCCGCCCGACACGCCGGACGGGGTGTTGCTGAAGATGGTTTCCTTCTTCGAGTAGCCGATCTCGGTGTAGATCTCGCCGCCTTCACCGAAGGCGAAGCTGGCGCGACCGAACACGTTGACGTACTTCTCTTCCGGAATCAGGTCGCGGTACTGCTGTGCCGGATCCCACAGGCAGCCATCGGCGGCGATGCTGGCCGCGGTCTGCCCACCGATGGTGGTCAGGCCGGCGCAACCCGGCAGCGGCACCAGATGGCCGGTGGCGTCGAGGTAGGAGCCGTTCGGGCCGGAACCGCCGGAGGTGCCACCACGGGTGTAGGCACCGCCGAGGAACTGGGCGGTCTTGTCATAGCCCCACGGGCGGGTGTCACCGGTACCGATCCACTTGCGGTTCTTGCGGTCGCTGATCTTGATCGCGTCGGTCTTGCCAACGTCCAGGCTGAAGAAGGCGTTCCAGCCATCGGTGGCCAGGTCGCCGGTACCGGCGGTCAGGGTTGCCTTCCGGGCGTCGCCATCGCTGTCACCGGACAGGCCGTAGGAGCCACGCAGGATGGCGCCCTGGAAGTCGCTGCGCAGGATGATGTTGACCACGCCGGCGATGGCATCGGAACCGTAGATCGCCGAAGCGCCGTCCTTCAGGACTTCCACGCGCTCGACGGCATCGAGCGGAATGGTGCTGAGGTCGGTGAAGACCTTCTGTCCGTCATCGGCCAGGCCGTAGGTGGCCATGCGGCGGCCGTTCAACAGTACCAGCGTCGAGCCGGCGCCCAGGCCGCGCAGCGAGATGCCGGCACCACCGCCGGCGAAACCGTTGCCGAAGGTCTTGGGAATCGAGCCGGCGCCATCGGCGGTGATGGTCTGCAGGTACTCGGCCAGCGAGGTCTTGCCGGTGCGGTCGATTTCCTGGCGGGTCACCACCTGCACCGGCGACGGTGTCTCGGTGTTGGTGCGCGGGATGTTGGAGCCGGTGACCGTGATGCGGTCGAGGTTGGTGGCCTTTTCCTGCGCGAAGGCGGAGGAGGAAGCGACGGCGCCGGCCAGCAGCAGGGCGCCGCCGGTGAGGATGTGGGTGATGGACGATGCCAGGGTGCTGCGGCGGCGGCTGGCGGGCCGTTGGATCGGGTGTTTCACAGCTTCTCTCCTAACTGGAAAACCGTAGCGTTGAGGGCTGTCGCCGGATCGATACCGGGACGCGCCAATCTAGGTTTCCTGCAGGTGACGAAGTCGTGAAATTTTGCTTAATCGGTAACGCTTGGTCCCTGGCCTGTCCGCATTTCCCGGGCAGCGGCAGGGACCGGCCCGGCGCGAGGCCGGGCCGGTGGTGGGGCTCAGTCGGGCAGCGAGAACTGTACCGGTACCAGGCCGATGGCCGGAACTGCCACGCCGTCACGCTGGGCAGGCTCGAAGCGCCAGTGCCGGAGCACCTGCTGGCGGGCGGCCTGGTCCAGGTTGCGCGAGCCGCTGCTGCGCTCGACGCTGACCGCGACCGGTTGGCCATGGCTGTCCACTTCCACCCGCAACAGCACTGTTCCCTGTTCGTGGTTGCGCAGGGACTGGATGGGGTAGGTCGGCGGCGGGGCGCTGCGGTACTGCAGCTGGGCGCCGGCCAGAGGGGTGGACGTGTCGATGCTGGGCGCCAGCTGCGGCGGAGCCGGTTCGGCGGCCGGCAACGCGATGCCCTGGGTCTCCTCCACGGTCGCGGTGGGCGCGGGCAGTGGCGGTACCACCGGCTGCGTTCGCGGTTTCGGCACCACCTGGACGATCTCCCTGGGCGTGACCGGAACCGGCGGTGTCGGCGGTGGCGGGATCTTCTCGATCAGCCGGACCGGCGTCTTTTCACGCGGGACCTGCACGGCCTGGTAGGTCGCAGGGATGAGCAGCAACAGGAAGGCCAGCAGGTGCAGGGCGATCGCCGCGCTCCAGGCGGCCACCCGGGCGGGGTCGAAATGCAGGGATGCAACGGGGTACGTACGAACCATGATCCACCTCCATGCCAGTGACGAAGTCCTCAACGCACCAGGGCCCGTGGCGGGGTTGCCGCACGCGGCTGGCAGTCCATCAGTAGCGCGGCACGACGGCTACTGCCTAGAGGCAGGGGCATGATCGTTGGGCTGGCCTTCAGCCAGTGTCGGCGGAGGGCACGAAAAAGGCGGGCCCCCTGCGGGACCCGCCTGTGTCGTCGACCGCGGCGGACGCGATCAGCGGCCCAGTTCGAACACCACGTCCAGGTTGACCGAGACGGTCGATTCGCCCGGTGCGACCGGGGTGGCCTTGTCCATCGCCGCACCGGCCGCCATGGTGCGCATCATCTGCATCGGGCGGAAACCGCCGCTGCTGTTCTCGGAGATGCTGACGATGCGGCGCACCTGCAGGCCCAGCGACTTGGCATAGGTCTGGGCGCGGGCCTGGGCCTTCTTCAGCGCGGCCAGGCGCGCTTCGTCATAGACCGGTTCGGGCTGGTCGATCTCAAACTGCGGACCGTTGATCTGGTTGGCGCCCTGAGCGGCCAGCGCATCGAGCACCTTGCCGAGCTTGGCGATGTCACGGACCTTCAGGCTGACCGTGTTGCTGGCCTGGTAGCCGGTGATCTTCGGCGCCTCGTTGTCGGCATAGCGGTACTGCGGGTTGAGGCTGACGCCGCTGGTCTGCACGTCGCGCTCGGCGATGCCGGCGGCCTTGATCGCGGCCAGCACCTTGTCCATCTGCTGGGCGTTCTGGCGCATGGCGCTGTTGCCGTCGGCGGCCTGGGTGACCACGCCGGCCGACAGGGTGGCGACGTCCGGCACGCGGGTGGCCTCGGCGTTGGCCGAAATGTTCAGCAGGGTGCCTTCGGCCGCGGCGGCGATCGACGGCGACGACGGAGCAGCATGGGCAGTCATCGAGGTTCCAAGGGCGAGGGACAGGGCGAGCAGCAGCGGGGTGGCGGTCAGGCGCATGGGATCTCCTTGTTGTGCGGTGAGGGTGGTGTCGTAGCGATGAACGCGCTGTGAGCCTGTACGGGGTTGTACGCGTTCCGTAACGGGTTGCCGACGATTCAGGTGACGGGCTCAGGTTATGCTGTGCCGATGCTCTATCTTGCTTCCCGCTCCCCCCGACGCAACCAGTTGCTGGCCCGACTCGGACGCCCCTTCCAGGCCCTGGACCTGGAGGTCGTCGAGCAGCGCGCCGCGACCGAGAGTGCCGAACAGTATGTGTGCCGGGTCGCCGCCGACAAGGCGCGCGCCGGGCTGGCCCGGGTGCTGGCCGAAGACCCGCAGGCGCGGGTGCTCGGCTCGGACACCGAGGTGGTGCTGGACGGTGAAGTGTTCGGCAAGCCGGCCGACGCCGCCGGCGCGCGCGAGATGCTGGCGCGCCTGGCCGGGCGCACCCACCAGGTGATGACCGCGGTGGTGGTGGTCGGTGCCGACGGGCTGGACAGCGAACTGGTCATTTCCGAAGTGACCTTCGCCCCGATCGCCGCCGCCGACATCGCCGCCTATGTCGCCACCGGCGAGCCGTTGGACAAGGCCGGGGCCTACGCCATCCAGGGCGGGGCCGAGCGCTGGATCGAACATCTTTCCGGCAGCTACTCCGGCGTCATGGGGCTGCCATTGCTGCATACCGATCGTCTGCTGGCGCGCTGTGGCGTGCCGGCCCCCACTGCCGATGCCGCCAGGGAGGCTGCCGATGTCTGAGGAAATCCTGGTCAATGTGACCCCCCGCGAAACCCGGGTCGCGGTGATCGAGAACGGCATGCTGCAGGAACTGCACATCGAGCGCGGCTGGCGCCGGGGTGTGGTCGGCAACATCTACAAGGGCAAGGTGCAGCGGGTCATGCCCGGCATGCAGGCCGCGTTCGTCGAGGTCGGCCTGGAGCGCGCCGCGTTCCTGCACGCCAACGACGTGGTGCGCCCGGCCCCGGTGGCCAGTGCCGACACCGAGAACACGACCCTGCCGCCGCCGGCCAGCGTGCCGATCGTCGAGCTGCTGCGTGACGGCCAGGACATCGTGGTGCAGGTGGTGAAGGACCCGATCGGCACCAAGGGTGCACGCCTGACCACGCAGATCAGCATTCCCTCGCGCTACATGGTGCTGCTGCCGCAGTCCAAGGTGGTGGGGGTGTCCGCGCGCATCGAGGATGAAACCGAGCGCGCCCGCCTGAAGGCGCTGGTGACCGAGTTGTCGGCGCAGCACGGCGGCTACGGCTACATCGTGCGCACCAACGCCGAAGGCCAGCCGGCCGAGGCCATCGCCGAGGACATCGCCTACCTGTCGCGCGTGTGGAACGTGGTCGAGCGCCGCGGCCGCGAAGCGCCGTCGTGCAGCATCATCTATGAAGACCTGAGCCTGCCGCTGCGGTCGGTGCGCGACCTGATCCGCAAGGACGTGGACAAGGTGAAGGTGGACTCGAAGGAGACCTTCGGCCAACTGCAGGCCTTCGTCGCCAAGTACATGCCGGTGCTGGCCGAGAAGCTGGAGCTGTACTCCGGTGACCGCCCGATCTTCGACATGTTCGGCGTGGAGGACGAGATCGGCCGCGCGCTGGACAAGCAGGTGCCGCTGAAATCCGGTGGTTACCTGGTGATCGACCAGACCGAGGCGATGACCACCATCGACGTCAATACCGGTTCGTTCCTCGGCCAGCGCAACCTGGAAGAGACGGTGTTCCGCACCAACCTGGAAGCGGCACAGGCGGTGGCCCGCCAGCTGCGCCTGCGCAACCTGGGCGGCATCATCATCATCGACTTCATCGACATGGACGATGCCGAGCATCGCCGCCAGGTGCTGCGCACCCTGGAAAAGGCGCTGGCCCGCGACCATGCCAAGACCACGGTGTACGACTTCTCGCCGCTGGGGCTGGTGGAGATGACGCGCAAGCGCACGGTGGAAAGCCTGGAGCGCCAGCTGTCGGAAACGTGCCCGCAGTGCAGTGGCCGTGGCAGCATCAAGACCACCGAAACGGTGACCTACGAGATCTTCCGCGAGATCACCCGTGCCGTGCGCCAGTTCGATGCCGCACGCCTGCTGGTGATCGCCTCGACCAAGGTGGTCGCGCGCATCACCGACGAGGAATCCTCGGCGGTGGCCGAGCTGGAGGAATTCCTCGGCAAGAGCATCCGCTTCCAGGCGGACGAGCAGTACCTGCAGGAGCAATTCGATGTCGTTCTGCTCTGATCCTCGCCGGCCGCAGGCCGGCGGTGGCCGATGAGCGCGCCGCCGCGCCTGCGACTGCGAAGGATCCGCCGTCATTTCATTGCCGCCTGCGCGGTAGGCCTGGTCGGGCTGGCACTGCTGGTGGGTACCCTCAGCCAGCTGCTGCCGCTGGCCGAGCGTCACCCCGACAGGATTGCCGCCTGGCTGAGTGAGCGTGCCGGCCAGCCGGTGCATTTCGACCAGCTGCAGACGGCCTGGACCCGGCGTGGTCCGCTGCTGCAGCTGAAGGGCCTGCGCATCGGCGCCGGGCAGGGCCTGGCCATCGGCGAGGCCGAAGTGCTGGTGTCAATGTACAGCGGGCTGCTGCCCGGCCGCTCGTTGACCGAACTGCGCCTGCGTGGCCTGGCGCTGGACCTGCAGCAGGGCGAGGACGGACGCTGGACGGTGCGCGGGCTGCCGCAATCGGACAACGGCGGCGATCCGCTGGATGCGCTGCGCCGGCTGGGCGAGCTGCAGGTGATCGGGGGGCGCCTGGGCGTGCAGGCGCCGACGTTGGGCATCGACACCACGCTGCCGCGCATCGACCTGCGCATGCGGGTCAATGGCGATCGCCTGCGCGTGGGCGTACGCGCCTGGGCGCAGCCCGAAGCGCTGCCGCTGACCGCGGTGCTGGACGTGGACCGTGCGCGCGGCAACGGCGAGGCCTGGCTGGGCGCCGACCCGGTCGATTTCCACGCCTGGGCGCCCTTGCTGGCGGCTGGCGGCGTGCGCCTGCGCGAGGGCAAGGGCGAGTTGAACCTGTGGTTGACCCTGCGCGATTTCGCGCCGGTGGCGCTGACCACGGATTCGGACCTGCGCGACGTGCGTATCGATGGCGCACCGATACCCGGCATGGCGGCGCCGCAGCTGCAGCTGCAGCGACTGCAGGCCCGCCTGCGCTGGCAGCGCCAGGCCGAGGGCTGGGCGCTGCAGGTACCGCAGCTGCGGCTGAAGAATGAAGACGGCGAGCAGCGCCTCGATGGCCTGCAGCTGCAGGTCGGCAAACAGCTGCAGGTCCGTTCCGGTGAAGTGCAGGCCGGCATCGCACTGCGTGCGCTGGCCCTGAGTGATCGCCTTGAGCCGGGCCTGCGTCGCTGGCTGTTCCTGTCCAGGCCGCAGCTGGACGTGCGCGCGTTGCAGCTGTCGGGCGAACGCGATGGCCCCCTGTGGGCGCAGGGTGAACTGCAGTCGCTGGGTTTCGCCAGCGTGGGCAACTCGCCCGGCCTGCGCGGCCTGGGCGGGCGCTTTGAAGGCGACGCCGACGGCTTCAGCCTGCAGCTGCAACCGCAACGGCAGCTGCAGTTCGATTGGCCGACCGGCTTCGGCGTGCGCCATGACCTGCACCTGGCCGGACAGATCGTGGGCTGGCGCGACGAGGGCGGTGGTTGGCGGATCGGGACGCCGGCGATGCGTGTGGAAGGCACCGACTACGCGGCCGACGTGCGCGGCGGGGTCTGGTTCCAGGGCGACGGCACGCGGCCGTGGCTGCAGCTGGCCGCGAAGCTGGACGACGTGCCGATGACGGCGGCCAAGCGCTTCTGGATCCACTCCAAGATGAGCAAGGGCGCCACCGACTGGCTGGACATGGCGCTGGCTGGCGGCCAGGTGCGCAATGGCGTCGGCCTGGTCACCGGTGACCTGGACGACTGGCCGTTCGACAACAATGATGGCCGCTTCGAGGCCACCGGCCACATCACCAATGGCGACATCCGCTTCCAGCACGACTGGCCGCTGATGAGCCAGGTCGACGCCGACATCGCCTTCATCGGCCCTGGCTTCGACATGCGTGGACGGGGTGATCTTGCCGGCGTGGCGGTACAGAAATTCGAAGCGGGCATTCCGGACTTCGGGCACCAGCCGTTGTACGTACGTGCCGACGCGCCGAGCGAGGCCGGCAAGCTGCTGGCGATGCTGCGCCAGAGCCCGTTGCACAAGGATTACGGCGATACGCTGGACAATCTGGTCGCCAGTGGTCCGGCCCATGTGACCTTCGATCTGCTGCAGCCGCTGCATCAGGATGAAGGCGAGGGCCACCTGCAGGGCACGGTTGATCTGGCCGGCGTGAAGCTGGTCGACAAGCGCTTCCAGCTGACCTTTGACAACATGCACGGGCAGGCGCGCTACAGCAATGGCGGTTTCGGCGCCGAGGACCTGGCGGTGCGCCACCTCGGCCAGGAAGGACGGCTGAGCCTGCGTGCCGGCGGTTACGTGCATGACAGCACGCGCGCCTTCGAGTCGCAGCTGACCGCCCGCCTCGATGCCAGTGTGCTGATCGACCGTGCTCCGGAGATGGCCTGGCTCAAGCCTTACATCAACGGCAATTCGGCCTGGACCATCGGCGTCAACCTGCCCAAGGTGGCGCCCGGCGCGCCTGCGCCGCCGAGCGAGCTGCGACTGGGTTCGGACCTGGTCGGCACCCGGCTCGACCTGCCGGCGCCGCTGGACAAGCCGGCCGCCGAGCCGCTGGCGACCACGGTGGCCGCGCAGCTGCCGATGGGCGCCGGCCGCATCGACGTAGCGTTCGGCCAGCGCCTGGCCCTGGCCGCGCGCAGCCACAACAACCAGACCGGTGTGCAGGTCACGCTGGGCAGCGACCATGTCGACCGCGAGCCGCCGGCGAGCGGACTGACGGTCAATGGCCGCAGCCCGACCCTGGATGCGCTGGAGTGGATCAGCCTGGCGCGCGGTGGAAGTGACGACGACGCGATGCCGCTGCGCGCGGTCGACGTGCAGGTCGGCCAGCTCAAGCTGATCGGCGGAGTGTTCGAGCAGACCCGGCTGCAGCTGCACCCGGGCCCGCAGGCACTGGACGTGCGCCTGGACGGGCCGTCGCTGGCCGGCCGCCTGACCGTACCCAACGCCGACGGCGGCACCATCAGCGGCCAGCTTGACCGCGTGCACTGGCAGTCACTGCCGACGGCACCGGGTGCGGCCGCCGCGCCGGCGCGGGTACAGGCCGGTGCCAATGACATGGACCCGGCCACGCTGCCGCCGTTCGCGCTGGACATCGCCGACCTGAAGTTCGGCAAGGTGGTGCTGGGCCAGGCGGTGCTGCGCACGCGCCCGCTGGCCAACGGCCTGAACGTGGACGCGTTGCGCTTCCGCGCGCCGGACCAGGAAATCGACATCACCGGCCGCTGGCTCGGCCGTACGGGCGGCGCCCGCACCGAACTGACCGCGCAGGTGCGCAGCGAGGACCTGGGCGGGCTGATGCAGAACCTTGATTACGGCGGCCAGCTGCGCGGCGGTTCCGGCCAGGCGCAGCTGCAGGCGGCCTGGAGCGGGGGGCCGTCGGACTTCCAGCTGGGCAACCTGCAGGGCAGCCTCGACCTGCATGCGCGCAATGGCCAGCTGCTGGAGCTGGAGCCGGGCGCCGGCCGCGTGCTGGGCCTGCTCAGCGTCGCGCAGCTGCCGCGGCGGCTGATGTTCGATTTCCGCGACTTCTTCTCCAAGGGCTTCGCGTTCAACCAGATCGAGGGCAGCATGCAGTTCGGTCAGGGCATGGCGCGCACCGACAAGGTGCTGATCGAAGGCCCGGCGGCCAACATCACCATCCGTGGCCAGGCCGACCTGCGCAACCAGCAGTTCGACCAGACCATCGACGTCAACCCGCGCGCGGGCAACCTGCTGACCGTGGTCGGTGCGGTGGCCGGCGGCCCGGTGGGGGCGGCGCTGGGCGCGGCCACCAATGCGGTATTGTCCAAGCCGCTGGGCGAGATTGGCGCCCGTACCTACAAGGTGACCGGTCCATGGAAGGAGCCGAAGGTGGAAGTGATCGAGCGCAGCCGCGACAAGACCCCATCACCGCCCGTGCCGGCACCTGCACCGGCCATTCCGCCGACCGTCACCGACCTGCCGCGCTCGCGCTGAGCACGGCTTCCTGTTCACGGGGCTTGCCTGAGCGCCCCCGCACCCCCAGATCGAAACCATGACTGATATCGCCCTGACGCTTGCCCAAGACCGCCTGCTGCGCCCCGGCGGCCTGGATACCGCCGGCCTGGAGCGCACCTTCGGGCAACTGCTCGGCCCTGGTGTCGACTTCGGCGACCTTTATTTCCAGCACGCCCGCCGCGAGAGCTGGAGCGTGGAAGACGGCATCGTCAAGGACGGCGCCCATTCCATCGAGCAGGGCGTGGGCGTGCGGGCGATTTCCGGCGAGAAGACCGGCTTCGCCTACTCCGATGACATCCATGCCGATGCGCTGCTGGCGGCGGCGCAGTCGGCGCGCGCGATCTCGCGCGAGGGCGGTGCGCAGACCGGACGTTCGCTGCTGCGCGGCAATGCGCGCGCGCTGTACCCGGCGCTGGACCCGATCGACGGCATAGGCAACGAGGCCAAGGTCGAGGTGCTCAAGCGCCTGGATGGCTACCTGCGTGCCGCCGACCCGCGCGTGAAGCAGGTGATGGTGAGCCTGTCCGGCGGCGTCGATACGGTGCTGATCGCCCGCAGCGACGGCGTGCTGGCGGCCGACGTGCGCCCGCTGGTACGCCTGAACGTGCAGGTCATCGTCGAACACAACGGCCGTCGCGAGTCCGGCTACGCCGGTGGTGGTGGCCGTTATGGCTACGAAGCGCTGTTCGCCAGCGGCCGCCCCGAAGCCCTGGCCCAGGAAGCGCTGCGCCAGGCGCTGGTGAACCTGGACGCGGTGCCGGCGCCGGCCGGCATGATGCCGGTGGTGCTCGGCCCGGGTTGGCCGGGCGTGTTGCTGCACGAAGCGGTCGGCCACGGCCTGGAAGGCGACTTCAACCGCAAGGGCACCAGCGTCTACGCCGGCCGCATCGGCGAGCGCGTCGCCGCACCGGGGGTGACCATCGTCGACGACGGCACCCTCGACGGTCGCCGCGGTTCGTTGAACATCGACGACGAAGGCCACCCGAGCCAGTGCACCCCGCTGATCGAGGACGGCATCCTGGTCGGCTACATGCAGGACAGCCTCAACGCGCGGCTGATGGGCATGGCCCCGACCGGCAACGGGCGCCGCGAATCGTTCGCGCACCTGACCATGCCACGCATGACCAACACCTACATGCGCGCCGGCGAGCACGACCCGCAGGAGATGATCCGTTCGGTGAAGAAGGGCCTGTACGCGGTGAACTTCGGCGGTGGCCAGGTCGACATCACCAGCGGCAAGTACGTGTTCTCGGCCACCGAGGCCTACCTGATCGAGGATGGCCGCATCACCACCCCGGTGAAGGGCGCGACCCTGATCGGCAACGGCCCGGAGACCATGCAGAAGGTGCGCATGGTCGGCAACGATCTGGCCCTGGACGAGGGCGTGGGCATCTGCGGCAAGGACGGGCAGAGTGTGCCCGTGGGTGTCGGCCAGCCCTCGCTGTTGATCGAGGGCATCACCGTCGGCGGTACGCAGGCCTGAGCGTGGCGATGGCCGCGGCCACCGCCCGGGCCGGCGCGGACTCAGTCCTCGTCGGCCTCGTCGACCGGATCGCCGGCGTGTTCGTCGCCCGCCGTCTTCAGGCCCAGCGCCGCCGGCAGCATCAGCGTACGCAGCACCTGGAAGATCTCGCGGTAGGCGCGCGGCGGCTTGTTCTTCGCCTTTTCGGCCTGCGCGTTGCGTACCAGGGTGCGCAGCTGCTGGCGGTCGGCCTGCGGGTAGTCGTCAAGCAGGGCGGCCAGCGCCTTGTCACCGTCGGCCAACAGGCGGTCGCGCCAGTCTTCCACGCGGTGCATCATCGCCACTTCGCGGCGGCCAGTCTCGCTGTTGGCGTCCAGCGCATCGCGGATCGCGTCCAGCGTTGCCTCGTCCTCGCGGCGCATGTGCTTGGCCAGGAACGCCAGCTGGCGCTTGTGGGCGATATGGGCGGTGATGCGCTTGCACTCGGCGATATGCGGCAGCAGGTCTTCCGGGATCGGCAGGCGCGCCAGCTGGGCCGGGGTCAACGACACCAGCTTCTCGCCCAGGGCCAGGACGTCGAGCGCGTCGCGCCGGTTCTGGCTGCGGCTCTTGTCGTGGAATTCACCGGTTTCTTCGTCGCGTCCGCGCATCGTCCCTACCTGATCTCAAAAAAAGTCGCCCGGCGTGATGCCGGGCCCAACCTGTACAGGATAAAGCATTGAACGTGATCGCCCCTGAAGTGGCCGTCGGCGACGACAGCCCGGCCCGGCTGGAACGGCTGGCCGACCTCTCCCAGCAGTTGCTCGACCGCGCCCGCGCGCTGGGCGCCAGCCAGGCCGAGGTCAGTTGCAGCGAGGACCGCGGACTGGAGGTCAATGTCCGCCTCGGCGAGGTCGAGACCGTGCAGTCCACGCGTGACCGCGGCATCGCCGTGACCGTCTATTTCGGCCAGCGCAAGGGCAGTGCCAGCACCGGTGACCTGAACGAGGCCAGCCTGGCCGCTACGGTCGAGCAGGCCTGCGCGATTGCCCGGCATACCGAGGATGACCCGGCTGCCGGCCTGGCCGAGGCCGCACTGATGGCCACCGACTTCCCTGAGCTGGACGGTTGGCACCCGTGGGCGTTGCAGGCCGATGAGGCGGTGGACCTGGCCCTGGCCTGCGAGGCGGCCGGTCGCGAGGCCGACGCGCAGATCCGCAATTCCGACGGCGCATCGGTGTCGAGCATGCAGAGCCTGTCGGTGTATGCCAATTCGCATGGTTTCTTTGGTCGTGAGCGCGGCACCCACCATTCGGTCGGCTGCGCGCTGATCGCCGGGCAGGGCGATGGCATGCAGCGCGATGGCTGGTACACCAGCGCGCTTGCCCGGGAGGACCTGGAAGACGTGGGCCTGGTCGGCCGTCGTGCCGCCGAGCGCACCGTGGCCCGCCTGCAGCCGCGTTCACTGGCTACTGGCAGCATGCCGGTGCTGTTCGCCCCGGAAGTGGCGCGCAGCCTGGTCGGCCACCTGCTGTCGGCGGTGTCCGGCGGCGCCTTGTACCGCCAGGCCAGCTTCCTGCTGGACAGCGTCGGCCAACGCCTGTTCCCGGAATGGATGCAGATCGACGAGCTGCCGCACCTGCGCCGTGGCCTGCGCTCGGCCGCCTTCGACGGCGACGGCGTGGCCACCCGTAGTTCGGCGCTGGTCCGAGACGGCGTACTGCAGCGCTACGTGCTGGGCAGCTATTCGGCGCGCAAGCTGGGCCTGCAGACCACCGCCAATGCTGGCGGCGTGCACAACCTGCAGCTGGCGGCCAATGCCGGCCCGCTGGAAGAGATCGCCCGGCAGATGGGTGACGGCCTGCTGGTGACCGAGCTGATGGGGCAGGGCGTGAACGGGGTGACCGGCGATTACTCACGAGGCGCGGGCGGCTTCCGTGTCGAGAACGGCGAGATCCAGTACCCGGTGGACGGCGTCACCATCGCCGGCAACCTGCGCGAGATGTTCAGCAGCATCGAGGCGGTCGGCAGCGACGTCGACCCGCGCTCGCACATCCGGACCGGTTCGATCCTGCTGGGGCGGATGACCGTCGCCGGTAATGATTGATGGCATTGATGACGTAAGCTATGCGCGCCTGACGCAACCAGCTTGGTGCTGGTGGGTCAAGACCACCCAATGAAAAGGAGTTTTGTCGTGAGCGAATTCGATAACGTCCCGCCGCCGCCGGCAACCACCGATGCCCCGGCCGACCAGCGCACCATGGCGCTGGCTGCGCACCTGCTGGGCATCTTCACCTGGTTCATCGGCGCCCTGATCATCTGGCTGATCAACAAGGATGACGCCAGCAAGGCCTTCGTGACCGACCAGGCCAAGGAAGCGCTGAACTTCCAGATCACCGTGACCATCGCCATGGTCATCAGCATCATCCTGATGGTGGTGATCATCGGCGGCATCCTGGCGCCGATCGTGGGCATCATCAACCTGGTTTTCTGCATCATTGCCGCAGTCAAGGCCAACAACGGCGAAGCCTATCGCTACCCGTTCACCCTGCGCCTGATCAAGTAATACCGGCCGCATGCGCAAGCAGGAACGCCCGGCATTGCCGGGCGTTCCTGTTTGAGGGCAGCGTCACCGGCGGCGATCAGTGATCGCGTTCCACCGCCAGCGTTGCCAGCGCGCGCAGCGCATCGGCCTCTTCGCCATGGCCGGCCAACGTGGCCTGCATGCGTGCGGCCAGTTCGCGCAGCTGCGCCTTCGCGCCGTCCATGCCGAGCAGCGCGGGGAAGGTGCTCTTGTCCTGCGCCTCGTCCTTGCCGGCGGTCTTGCCCAGCTGTTCGGAACTGGCTTCGACATCGAGGATGTCATCGCGGACCTGGAAGGCCAGGCCGAGTGCATCGGCGAAACTGTCGAGCTGGGCCAGCTGCGGCTCGTGGGCCTGGCCGCACAGCGCCCCCATGCGCACCGCTGCACGGATCAGCGCGCCGGTCTTCAGCGCATGCATGCGGGTCAGTGCCGCCAGGGTCTGCTGCTGGCCGGTGGCATCGATGTCCAGCGCCTGGCCACCGCACATGCCGGAGGCGCCGGACGCGTGAGCGAGGGTCTGCAGGCAGGCCACGCGCAGCGTGGCCGGCAGCGGCGCATCGGCCAGCAGGCCGAAGGCACGCGTCTGCAGGGCGTCGCCGGCCAGGATCGCGGTGGCTTCGTCGAAGGCGATGTGGGTGGTCGGCTTGCCGCGGCGCAGGGCGTCGTCGTCCATCGCCGGCAGGTCGTCATGCACCAGCGAATAGGCGTGGATCAGCTCGACAGCCATCGCCGCCGCGTCCAGCTGTTCCGGCTGCGCGCCGAACAGGTGGCCACTGGCATACACCAGCAGCGGGCGCATGCGTTTGCCACCGCCCAGCACCGAATAGCGCATGGCCTGGTGCAGGCGCTGCGGTGCTTCGGCGGGCGAGGGCAGGGCGGCATCGAGCTGGCTTTCGATACGGTCGCGCCAGCGCGCGAACAGGGCTTCAGCCGTCATGGTTGGGCGGATCGAAAGGCTCGGCCGTTTCCGGCTGGGCCGGATCGCTGAGCAGGCGCACGCGCAATTCGGCCTGCTCCAGCGCCTGCTGGCACTGACGGTACAGACCGACACCGCGTTCGTAAGCACTGAGCGACGCTTCCAGGCTCAGCTCGCCGGTTTCCATCTGCTCCACCAGCTGTTCCAGCGATTCGAGCGACTGCTCGAACTGGGCGACCGGGGAGGCGTTTTCGGGGGACTTCTTGGCCATGCGGCAAGTGTGGACGGGCTGCGCGCGGGGGTCAATTCACCAGCCGCCCGGACGCCACTGCAGCTGCGCGTCGTGGGCCTGCAACCAGGCCTGCAGGGGAGCTGCGATGACCACGTCGGCGGCGGCAAGCAGCTGCGCTCCATCGAAGACCAGCGGCAGCTGGGCGCGTCGCCAGGGGGCAAGGTGTTCGCGTTGCAGGCAGTCCTTCAGCGCATGCGAATGCTGGCGACCGGGCAGCAGGATGCGTTCGCCGCCCACACGCGCACGGACCTGGAGCGGCCGTTCGAAGGCCTCGGCGCCGTGCAGGTGCAGCTGACCGCCATCGGGCAGCGCCAATGGCGCGCGTCCATCCCATCCGGCCTGCCAATCATGGGGAAGCGCCGGCAGTTGCGCGGGCAGGAGATAGGCATGATCGCGCCATTGCTGGATGGCATGATCGTGCCAGCGCACCCGCGCCTGGCGATCGTTGCTGGCTGGCAGCAGCTCGTCCAGCGCCTGCTGCAGCACCGTGGCCGGCAGTGGGGCGGCCCCATGGCCGATCACCCAGGCACGCAGCACGCGCGCGGCGCGGCCCGGTGACACCTGGCGCAGCAGCTGCAGCGATAGCACACGCGGTGCCACCTCCAGATGCGCGATCAGCTCGGCGTCCTCCTCGTCCAGCAGCTCGCGGGTCTGCCGGCAATGCAGGGCGCTGCCCGCCAATGCCGCGGCGGCGTGCGGCCAGCGCTGGCGCAGCAACGGCAGCACCTGCAGGCGCAGGAAATTGCGATCGGCGTGGTCGTCGGCGTTGCTGGGGTCTTCAACCCAGCGCAGCGCGTGCTGGTGCGCGTAATCGAGCAGCGCACGGCGCGGCACCGCCAGCAGCGGTCGCCACACACGGTGTTCGCCTACGCGGCTGTCTGCGGACATCGCGGCAAGACCATCGACGCCGGAGCCACGCAGGGCACGCAGCAGGAAGGTCTCGGCCTGGTCGTCCAGGTGCTGCGCCAGCGCCAGTGTTTCGCCGTCGCGCAGTTCGGTGGCGAACGCGGCGCGTCGCGCCTGCCGTGCTGCGCCTTCCAGGCCCAGGCCCGATGTGGGGTCGATCTGCACGCGATGCACGGCCAGTTCGATGCCCAGCGCTGCGCATTGGTGCTGGCAATGCAGCACCCAGTCGTCCGCATCGGGGTGCAGGCCATGGTGCACGTGCACCGCGCGCAGCGCCGTGCCGGAGGCCTTGGCGCAGCGCCACAGCCAGTGCAACAGCACGGTCGAGTCGACACCGCCGCTGTAGCCCACCAGCAGTGGCGCATCCAGCGGAACGAGGGCAGGGAAGGCAGTCACGGCGGCAAGTATAGGGTTGCTCGGCAGGGCTGCGCCCTGCACCCGGGTACGATCCAGAGCAACGGCAACGGCAACGGCAACGGCAACGGCAACAGCAACAGCAACAGCAACAGCAACAGCAACAGCAACAGCAACAGCAACAGCA
>NZ_JCACKF010000022.1:0-86916 GCF_059505245.1 Stenotrophomonas sp. | reverse complement strand
CTGTTGCTGTTGCTGTTGCTGTTGCCGTTGCCGTTGCCGTTGCCGTTGCCGTTGCCGTTGCCGTTGCTTCAAAAGCCTGCCGCAGGCAGCGCCGCAGCCGCCGCTGCAAGGAAACCTGAATACGTTCGGACACCGCACCTCAATCCCCCGCCCGCGCGGCCGATAACGGGGTTGTCACGGCGTATCCCGCCGCTGACCGGCACGGCGCCGCCCGCCCGCTTCGACCTGGTCCTGCTCGATGAATCTCCTGCATCGCTGGCAACACTACTTCCGCAATCTTTCCGTCCGGCGCAAGCTCAACCTGCTGACGCTGCTCATCGCGCTCGGCGTGATCGCGCTCTCGGTGATCGCCGCCCGCATGCAGTACCTGGACCTGACCGAAACCCGCAAGAGCGCGCTGAAGACCCAGGTCGAACTGAGCTACGGCATCCTGCAGCACTACCACCGCCTGGCCGGTACCGGCGAGCTCAGCGAAGAGGCCGCCAAGAGCGCCGCGCTGCAGGCGCTGGAGGTCATGCGCGCCGGGAACGATACCTACTACTTCAACATCTACGACACCGGCTACCGCCTACTGATGCACCCGTTCCGCAAGGACCTGGTCGGCAAGGACATGAAGGACTTCCGCACCGACGACGGCGTCCGGATCTACTACGACCAGGTCGAAGCGGCTCGCGCCGGCGGCGGCTTCGTCAACTACCGCTGGGCCAAGCCGGGCAGCAAGGGCGAGGTCGAGAAGGTCGCCTATGCCGGCCTGTTCGCGCCCTGGAACTGGGTGGTCAGCAGCGGCGTCTACATGGACGACGTGCAGAAACAGGCGCTGGTGTTCACCGCCATCATGGCGGTCTCTGGTGGCGTACTGGTGCTGATCGTGCTGGCCCTGAGCTGGGTCATCGGCAACCGCATCGCCGTGCCGCTGAAGCAGGCCACCGCCGTGGCCGAAGGCATCGCCGGCGGCAAGCTGGACAGCCACATCGGCCCGCAGCCGCACGACGAAACCGGCCGCCTGCTGGAGGCCATGGCCGGCATGCAGCAGCAGTTGCATGCGGTCATCACCGGCCAGCGCGAAATGGCGCGCCGTCATGACGGTGGCGAACTGAGCTACCGCATCGACGCCAGCGCCTTCCCCGGCGAGTACGGGCTGATGGTGCAGGAAACCAACGCCCTGGTCGGCGGCCACCTGCAGACCCTGCACGACGTGCTGGACGTGGTGCAGCAGTACGCGGTTGGCGATCTCAGCCGCGACATTGCACGCTACCCGGGCGAAAAGGCCGCGATGACAACCACCGTTGATACGGTCAAGGCCAACCTCGGCCGCATCAATGCCGAGATCAAGCAGCTGGCCAGCGCCGCCGCCGCCGGCGACTTCAGCCTCCGTGGCGATGCGCAGCGCTTTGATCACGATTTCCGCCTGATGCTGGAGAACCTCAACGCGATGATGGCGGTCAGCGATGACAACCTCGGCAAGCTCTCGCAGCTGCTGTCGGCCATCGCCGAAGGTGACCTGACCGCACGCATGCACGGCGATTACCAGGGCGTGTTCGCACGCATGCGCGACGATGCCAACACCACCGTTGCACAGCTGACCCAGATCGTCGGCCAGATCCAGGCCAGCGCCTCCAGCATCACCCTGGCCGCCGGCGAGATCGCCTCCGGCAACAGCGACCTGTCGCGCCGCACCGAGCAGCAGGCCGCCAACCTGGAAGAAACCGCCGCCTCGATGGAGGAACTGACCTCCACCGTGCGCCAGAACGCCGAGCACGCACGCCAGGCCAACCAGCTCGCCATCGGCGCGCACGGTGTCGCCTCGCAGGGCGGTGACGTGGTCGGCCAGGTGGTCACCACCATGTCGGCCATCGAAGCCTCGTCGAAGAAGATCGCCGAGATCATCTCGGTCATCGACGGCATTGCCTTCCAGACCAACATCCTGGCGCTGAATGCCGCAGTGGAAGCCGCCCGTGCCGGCGAACAGGGCCGCGGCTTTGCCGTGGTCGCCAGCGAAGTGCGCACCCTTGCCCAGCGCTCGGCCGCCGCCGCCAAGGAGATCAAGGGCCTGATCGACGACTCGGTCGGCAAGGTCAACGACGGCTCGGCGCTGGTGCACAAGGCCGGCGCGACCATGGGCGAGATCGTCGCCTCGGTGCAGCGCGTGACCGACATCATGGCCGAGATCTCTGCGGCCTCGCAGGAACAGTCGGCGGGCATCGAGCAGGTCAACCAGACCGTGGTGCAGATGGACGAAACCACCCAGCAGAATGCTGCGTTGGTGGAAGAAGCCACTGCTGCGGCACGCGCGATGGAGGACCAGGCCGGCCAGCTGGCTGACGCCGTGGCGATCTTCCGCCTCGACAACCAGGTGTCCGCCGCAGTGAAGGCCGTGGCCGCGCGCGCGGAGCCGGCCCGTATCACCACCGTGGCACGCCCGCAGCCGACCAGCACGCCCGCTCCGGTCCGCCGCAGCAGCAACGCCAGCACCTTCGCCGCCAGCGACAGCGACTGGCAGGAATTCTGAGACCCACCCGCGGCGGCTGCGGCCGCCGCCTCTGCCGATGGACACGTCCCCCGTGCAAAGTCCTACCCCCATCGTCACCGGCCCGCGCGAATTCGAGTTCGCCGACCGCGATTTCCGCCGCGTCTGCGACCTGATCTACCAGCGCGTGGGCATCGCCCTCGCGCCGGCAAAGCGCGACATGGTCTATGGCCGCCTGTCGCGCCGCCTGCGCACGCTGGGCATGCGCAGCTTCCAGCAGTACCTGGACCATCTAGAGCAGGAAGATGGTGACGAATGGCAGGCGTTCACCAACGCGCTGACCACCAACCTGACCTCGTTCTTCCGCGAACCGCATCACTTCGACAAGCTGCGCGAGGAACTCCAACAGCGCTCCAGCCGCACCCCACTGCTGCTGTGGTCGTGCGCGGCGTCCACCGGCGAAGAGCCCTACTCGATGGCGATCACCGCCTGCGAGGCCTTCGGCACGTTGAAGCCGCCGGTACGCATCATTGCCACCGACGTCGATACCCAGGTGCTGGCCACCGCCGGCCGCGGCGTCTACAACATCGATCGCGTCGCCAGCCTCGATCCGGACCTGCGCCGCCGCTACTTCCAGCGCGGCAGCGGCCCCAACGAGGGCCAGTGCCGCGTGCTGCCGGCGCTGCGCGAACTGATCGAGTTCCGCCCATTGAACCTGCTCGCCCCGCGCTACGACGTCGGCGGCCCGTTCGACGCGCTGTTCTGCCGCAACGTGATGATCTACTTCGACAAGCCGACCCAGCGCGCGATCCTCGGTCGCCTGGTGCAGCACCTGGCCGACGACGGGCTGCTCTACACCGGCCACTCGGAGAACTACCTGCACGCCGCCGATCTGATCCAGCCCTGCGGCCGTACGCTGTACCGCCGTGCGGCAAAGGCCGGCGCATGAACGCCTCGCTGCGTACCGACGATGTGATGCGCTACCAGGACGCACGCTTCCAGACCATCGCCGCCAAGCTGCTGCCGACCCAGTACCTGGTGGTGGATGACACCACGGCCCTGACCACCACGCTGGGTTCCTGCGTGGCCGCCTGCCTGCGCGACCCGGTGCTGAAGATCGGCGGCATGAACCACTTCCTGCTGCCCGAGGGCAACGCCGGCGACGGCGCGCCCGCGCGTTACGGCAGCTATGCGATGGAACTGCTGATCAACGACATGCTCAAGCGCGGCGCACACCGCAAGCGCATCGAAGCCAAGGTGTTCGGCGGCGCCAACGTGCTCAAGGGCTTCACCAGCAATCCGGTCGGCACCCGCAACGCCGAGTTCGTACGCCAATACCTGCAGGCCGAGCACATTCCGATCATTGCCGAGGATCTGTGCGGCATCCATCCGCGCAAGATCTGGTTCTTCGCCGATACCGGCCGCGTGGTTGTGCAGCGCCTGCCGCATGCCCATGAGGCAGAAGTGGCTGCGACCGAATCGGCGGTGCGTGCGCGCCTGTCCAAGGCCCCGGTCACCGGCGGCGTGGAGCTGTTCGAATGACCTTGACCGGCAACGCCCCCTGTCGGGTCCTGATCGTCGACGACTCCGCCGTCGTGCGGCAGATGCTCACGGAAATCCTGTCCAGCGATCCGGCCATCGACGTGGTCGGCACCGCCGCCGACCCGCTGCTGGCGCGCGAGAAGATCAAGCGCCTGGCCCCGGACGTGATCACCCTGGACGTGGAAATGCCGCGCATGGACGGGCTGGCGTTCCTGGAAAACCTGATGCGCCTGCACCCACTGCCGGTAGTGATGATCTCCTCGCTGACCGAGCGCGGCGCCGACACCACCCTGCAGGCACTGGCGTTGGGCGCGGTGGATTTCGTCTCCAAGCCGAAGCTGGACGTGGCGCGCGGCCTGCAGGCCTACGCCGACGAGATCATCGCCAAGGTCAAGATGGCAGCGCGCTCGCGGGTACGTCCGCTGGTGCGCGCTGCCGCACCGAAGCTCCTGCTGGAAGCCGCTCCTGCGATGCGCCCCGCCGCGCCGCAGTTCCGTACCACCGACCGCCTGATCGCGATCGGCTCGTCAGCCGGTGGCACCGAAGCCCTGCGCGTGGTGCTGGAAGGCATGCCCGCCGATGGCCCAGCCGTGGTGATGACCCAGCACCTGCCGGCCAGCTTCAGCAGCGCCTTCGCCGAACGCCTGGACCGCCACTCGGCCATGGCCGTACGCGAGGCCAGCGACGGCGAGGCAGTGCTGCCTGGCCATGCCTACCTGCCACCAGGCGGCAAGCATCTGCGCATCATCCGCGACGGTGCCCGCTGGCGCTGCCGCGTCGACGACGGCCCGGCGGTGAACCGGCACAAGCCGGCAGTGGACGTGCTGTTCCGTTCGGTCGCGCAGAACGCCGGTGGCAATGCGATCGGTGCCATCCTCACCGGCATGGGTGATGATGGCGCACGTGGCCTGCTGGAGATGCGCCAGGCCGGCGCCCCGACCCTGGTACAGGATGAGGCCACCAGCGTGGTCTGGGGCATGCCCGGTGCCGCCTTCAAGCTCGGCGCCGCCGAGGAACAGGTGCCGCTGGAACGGATTGCCGAGCGGTTGCTGGCGCTCGCCCGCGGCTGATTGCGCGCCGCAGCTCAAGGGCGCGCGCGCAGTAGATCCACGCCATACGTGGCTGCCGTTGTAGAGTCGAACCACGCTCGACTCATCGCGCATCGCACGAACAGCAGCCAAGCATGGACTCGGCGCTACAGGCCATCAGGCAACAAAAAAAGGCGCCGGCTTTCACCGGGGTTCTTCGTTTCAACGCGCTACCCGCATGTGTGCTTTGATAGCGGTATTGCACAAGGAATGCTGCACATGATCAAAGGCATATGGAAGGCCGCCCTGGCGGCCGTACTGCTTTCATTGCCACTGGCACCCGCCAGCGCCAGTGGCGATCTGTTCTACTTCGAGGCCAAGCTGGGTGATGTGTTCTTCATGCTGATGCTGGTGGGTCGCGAAGACCCCGGCGCGGTAAGCGTCAGCTGGAAAGGCACGTCGATCCCGCCGTACCCCAACGTGCAACGCCGCTACTACATCGAATTCGACCGCGCCCGCCGCCAGGCCTATGTGCGTCCGCTCCGCCACGACGGATTGCCCTGGTTCGAAATGGACGTCTCCGGCAAGCGCGGCAACGTGCTCATAGCAGGCCGTCGGTTGGAAGGCAGCGCAGACTGGACCGTGCAGTAGCGCCGGAAGCCTGAGCATTCCGTTGTTTCAAACACGCCCAGATCTTCCATTTGGATCGCACCAGGCTCCAGCCATACCAAGCAGTCAATGGTCCGACTATTGGCTGGGACGAGGATGCAGACGCCCCAGAACGGTCCCGTCAAGCTTGATCAGCTCCATGGTCTGATCTGTCTTCAACGTCTCAAACAGACCATCCGGTCGAGAATGAATCGATAGAAATCCCTGTTCGAACAGCGTCGTTCCTGTGTCTGGGTCAAGAAAATTGACCGTAACCTCACCGGCACTGTTTCGCTCACGCACGGAAACTCGGCCTTTCGAAACATTCACGTAGCCGTAGCGGGGCGCCAGCCTCCACCGCCCCGACTCATCCAGAAGGCCCCAGCGACCCCGCAACGAGAGCGCATAGACTCTTGTTCCATCCGCCAGAAGCTCTGCTGAGGGAGTATGCGGAGTGAAATCAGCCAGCGCATTTCCGCGCAGATCGAGTATGTGATACCCGGCGTCATATCCCGGCCGTTCGAATGCGGCGACCAGATTCGGACCCAATGGTTTTATCCGACGGTAGCGAGGAGGAATCAGCCAAGCACCCGTAGCATCTATTACACCCCATCCTCCATCGGCTTGGGCCAACAGCAGTTGGTCATCCAGTCCTTCCGCGGTTTGAAAAGGCGCAAGTCGGTAGTACAGGGAAGACGAGATGCTGCCATCTTCCAGCATCATGAAACGCACCCCCGCTTCGCCGGGCTTTTGATACTCGACGATCCTGCGGTTCAGCGGATGCAGGCCTGCAGCGCGTTGCAGGGAGCGCAGCGACCCATCCAGGCCTACAACGTATTCATCATCTTCCGAACTGAAGATTACATACCCCACTCGTTCAGCGAACTCATCTGTCTTCATACAGTGGCCTGCAGGCGTCGGAAACATCAAACCCGCGCGCGTGAAATGCAGGCACTGGCCGTCTTCGGCTACCGCAGAAAGCAGGTACCCACCCCGACCAAACTTGAACCGATATCGACCCATGGGCGCCACTTGCACCCCGTGGGGATCCAGCACCGTGTCGTTCCCGCCCTGGGTGGCGAGCGCGAAACCCGAACTGTTGAAGGTCATCTGATCGTAGTCCTGGCGCCCTATGCCTGCCAGTGATCGATCAACCAGGCCAAAGTGGACACCATCGCGCGAAGCGATGGCCACTTCCCCCTCATGACCCACGGGACCAAAACTACCAAAGACACTGAAAACGGGACCGGACTTACCCTTCGCGTCAAGGAAGCGGGTCGTACAGCGCTGCTTCTCTTTGTTGCAGAGTTCTACAGCCGGGTTTCCAGCCCAGGACGCAGAGCGCAGGAGATCGTTCTCGCCTTTCTCCTCAAACCGACGCGCCAATCGGCCCCGTGCATTGAAGAAGTCAATTCGCGTGTACGCCTTGGGCGGTTTCCGCAGCAATACCTTGGCTTCGATCACCCCGTTGCCATGTACCTCAACCGAATCGTAATGCGCTTCAAGGACGATACGCCCTTCTGAATTCATGATGCCCCTGTTCTCCCCCCTTTCGAAGACCGCCACCCCATTTTTGAAGGGGCGGAGGTATTGCATTCCCCGATGCTCGGCCAGTTGCCGGCCCGTGCCATCCAGCACCACGCATCGACCCTCATGACAGAGGCTGTGGCGTGTAGTCCTGTCGAGACGTGGCGGCGGCTTGATAGACAGCGGCATCGCAGACGCCGGCGTTGCGCCGACTGATGGCGCCATAGTCAGAAGTGCAGAGGCCAGCAGAGCGCCCAAGGCCCGGGCGATGACGCTGCGGCGATGGGTAGGACTGGAAGTCAGCAGAAATGAACGGCGCATCTCAGACAGAACCGCAAAGGAGAGCAGCCAAGGTAGGCGCCATGCTTCGCTAGAGAAATACAACTTCTACGAAAGTGTCCTGTCCACAAAAAACCCCCGGCTTTCACCGGGGGTTCTTCGTTCACATCATCAACCGATCAGCAGGATCAGGCAGCGACCGTCTTGGCCACGTCCTGGTATTCCTCGATCTGGTCGAAGTTCATGTAGCGGTAGATCTCCGCGCCGCTGGCGGCGATCACGCCCACATCGGCCATGTACTCTTCCTTGGTCGGGATGCGGCCCAGACGCGAGCAGATCGCGGCCAGTTCGGCCGAACCCAGGTACACGTTGGTGTTGCGGCCCAGGCGGTTCGGGAAGTTGCGGGTCGAGGTCGACATCGCGGTGGAGCCTTCGCGGATCTGCGCCTGGTTGCCCATGCACAGCGAGCAGCCCGGCATTTCCATGCGCGCGCCGGTAGCGCCGAAGGTGCCGTACACGCCTTCCTTGGTCAGCTCCGAAGCATCCATCTTGGTCGGCGGGGCCACCCACAGGCGGGTCGGCAGGTCACGCTTGCCTTCCAGCAGTTTGGCCGCCGCACGGAAGTGACCGATGTTGGTCATGCACGAACCGATGAACACTTCGTCGATCTTGGCGCCGGCCACCTCGGACAGGGTCTTCACGTCGTCCGGGTCGTTCGGGCAGGCCACGATCGGCTCGTGGATGTCGGCCAGGTCGATCTCGATGACGGCGGCGTACTCGGCGTCGGCATCCGGCTCCAGCAGCTGCGGGTTGGCCAGCCACGCTTCCATCTTCTCGATGCGACGCTGCAGCGAACGCGGGTCCTGGTAACCCTCGGCAATCATCCACTTCAGCAGCGTGATGTTGCTGGTCAGGTACTCGATGATCGGTTCCTTGTTCAGGCGCACCGAGCAACCGGCCGCCGAACGCTCGGCCGAGGCATCGGACAGCTCGAACGCCTGTTCGACCTTCAGCTCCGGCAGGCCTTCGATTTCCAGGATGCGGCCGGAGAAGATGTTCTTCTTGCCAGCCTTGGCCACGGTCAGCAGGCCGGACTTGATCGCGTACAACGGGATCGCGTTGACCAGGTCACGCAGGGTCACGCCCGGCTGCATCTTGCCCTTGAAGCGCACCAGCACCGACTCCGGCATGTCCAGCGGCATCACGCCGGTGGCCGCGGCGAAGGCGACCAGGCCCGAACCGGCCGGGAACGAAATACCCACCGGGAAACGGGTGTGCGAGTCACCACCGGTGCCGACGGTGTCCGGCAGCAGCATGCGGTTGAGCCAGCTGTGGATCACGCCGTCGCCCGGGCGCAGCGAGACGCCGCCACGGGTGGAGATGAACTCCGGCAGGGTGTGGTGGGTCTTCACGTCCACCGGCTTCGGGTACGCGGCGGTATGGCAGAACGACTGCATCACCAGGTCGGCCGAGAAGCCCAGGCACGCCAGGTCCTTCAGCTCGTCGCGGGTCATCGGGCCGGTGGTGTCCTGCGAGCCCACCGAGGTCATCTTCGGTTCGCAGTAGGTGCCCGGGCGCATGCCCTGGCCTTCCGGCAGGCCACAGGCGCGGCCGACCATCTTCTGCGCCAGCGAGAAGCCCTTGCCGGTGTCGACCGGCTGCACCGGCAGGCGGAACAGATCGGTCGGGGCCAGGCCCAGCGCTTCGCGCGCCTTGCCGGTCAGGCCACGGCCGATGATCAGCGGAATGCGGCCACCGGCACGCACTTCGTCGAACAGCACGTCGGACTTGACCTGGAACTCGGCGATCACTTCACCGTTCTTCAGCGCCTTGCCTTCGTACGGACGCAGCTCGACCACATCGCCGTGTTCCATCTTCGATACGTCCAGCTCGATCGGCAGCGCGCCGGCATCTTCCATGGTGTTGTAGAAGATCGGGGCGATCTTCGAACCCAGGCAGACGCCACCGGCGCGCTTGTTCGGGATGAACGGAATGTCGTCGCCGGTCCACCACAGCACGCTGTTGGTGGCCGACTTGCGCGAGGAACCGGTGCCGACCACGTCGCCGACGTAGGCGACCAGATGGCCCTTGTCCTTCAGGTCAAGGATCTGCTGGATCGGGCCGCGCTTGCCGTCTTCTTCCGGGGTGAACGGCGCGTCGTCGCGCTTGTTCTTCAGCATCGCGAGGGCGTGCATCGGAATGTCCGGGCGGGTGGTCGCGTCCGGTGCCGGCGACAGGTCGTCGGTGTTGGTCTCGCCCGGCACCTTGAACACGGTGATGGTCAGGCTCTGCGGCACTTCCGGGTTGCTGGTGAACCACTCGGCATCGGCCCAGCTCTGCAGCACGGCCTGGGCATTGGCGTTGCCGGCCTTGGCCTTTTCCTGCACGTCATGGAACGCATCGAACACCAGCAGGGTCTTCTTCAGGCCGTTGGCGGCGATGGTGCCGACGCTGGCGTCGTCCAGCAGCTGCACCAGCGGGGCCACGTTGTAACCGCCGAGCATGGTGCCCAGCAGTTCGGTGGCGCGCTCGCGGCTGATCAGCGGGTTCTGCTCGCTGCCCAGGGCGATCGCCGCCAGGTAAGAGGCCTTGACCTTGGCCGCGTCATCGACACCGGCCGGCACGCGATGGGTCAGCAGGTCGAGCAGGAACTCGGCCTCGCCCTGCGGCGGGTTCTTCAGCAGTTCGATGACATCGGCCGTCTGCTGCGCGCTCAGCGGCAGCGGCGGGATGCCAAGCGCAGCGCGCTCGGCGACGTGGTGGCGGTAGGCTTCCAACATGACAACTCCCGGGTAATGCGTAGGTTGAAATAACAAAGTGGGCTCAGGCGTGCGGCACGATCAGCTTCAGGCCCTTGAAGTAGTCGCGGTAAAACGTGTCGTTCCAGGTGATCAGGCCGTCACACTGCAGCAGTGCGTGGGCGCCGACCATGAATTCGTCCAGGCTGCGGCGGCTGCCGCCGCGCTGGCGATGACGGCGGTGCATCTCGCCGGCGCGCAGCGCCGACTTGGCTTCCATCGGGTTGAAGTGCACGCCCATTTCTTCCAGCGCTTCGAGCACCTCGGCGCCGCCGCGCAGCGATGCGCAGACCTCGGCCAGGGTCGCGCCACAGACCACCACGCGGCCACCGACCAGGCTCTGCCGGAGGATGGCTTCCACGGCATCGGCCTGCGGACCATTGCTGAGCAGCTCGACCAGCACCGGTGAATCGACGGCGATCATCACGGCTTATTCCTCGTCACGCACCGCGCGTACCGCTGCGTCGGACGATTCGAAGCCGTCCAGCGCAAACTTGCCGCGCGCCCGTGAAATCGCATCGTCAACACTCTTGCGCAGGATGATGCGGCTGCCGTCCAGCTCGACCTTCAGCAGCGTGCCCTTGGTCAGGCCGAGGGCATCACGCACCGCCTTGGGCAGGGTGATCTGTCCGCGTTCTGCAACAGTGGCTTCCATCGGTAGGCCCTCCAGAGTATGCACAAATTATACATACTTCCCCGGGCATACTTCCACCCTGAACAGGACCGGCGCCCCGCCAGCCCTTGCCTCGCAAAGGATCGGCCACAAACGTGACATACGCCATACACCTTCCCCTGTAGTCTGGAACCGATGCCGCAGGCCGGAACCCGGCCCGGATGAATCCATTCAGTCTGAGGTTCATACTGGGACGACCGGGGCCGTCAGGCCCGCGGCGACCGCAAGCAGGCCCGCCCATGCGCGGGCCACTGCAAGCCATCCGCAAGAAGGAGTTACCCCGCATGAGCGATTCGTTCTCCACCCGCAGCCAGCTGAACGTCGGCGGCAAGACCTACGACTACTTCAGCCTGCCCACGCTGGGCCAGCGCTTCGATATCTCCCACCTGCCCTACTCGATGAAGATCCTGCTGGAGAACCTGCTCCGGCACGAGGACGGCGGTATCACCGTCGGCAAGGACCACATCGAAGCCGTGGCCCGCTGGAACCCGGCGACCGAGCCGGACACCGAGATCGCCTTCATGCCGGCGCGCGTGGTCCTGCAGGACTTCACCGGCGTGCCCTGCGTGGTCGACCTGGCCGCGATGCGCGACGCGGTCGTCAAGCTGGGCGGCTCGCCGGAGCAGATCAACCCGCAGATCCCCTCCGAACTGGTCATCGACCACTCGGTGCAGGTCGATGTGTTCGGCAAGCCGGACGCGCTGGACCTCAACGGCAAGATCGAGTTCCAGCGCAACCAGGAACGCTACGGCTTCCTGCGCTGGGGCCAGAAGGCCTTCGACAACTTCAAGGTGGTGCCGCCGAACACCGGCATCGTCCACCAGGTGAACCTGGAGAACCTGGCCCGCGTAGTGATGACCGCCGACAAGGACGGCAAGGCGGTCGCCTACCCCGATACCGTGTTCGGTACCGACAGCCACACCACCATGATCAACGGCATCGGCGTGCTTGGCTGGGGCGTGGGCGGCATCGAAGCCGAGGCCGCCATGCTCGGCCAACCGTCGTCGATGCTGATCCCGCAGGTGGTCGGCTTCAAGCTGACCGGCAAGCTGCCCGAGGGTGCCACCGCTACGGACCTGGTGCTGACCGTCACCCAGATGCTGCGCAAGCTGGGCGTCGTCGGCAAGTTCGTCGAGTTCTACGGTGACGGCCTGCAGCACCTGCCGCTGGCCGACCGTGCCACCATCGGCAACATGGCCCCGGAGTACGGCGCCACCTGCGGCATCTTCCCGATCGACGCCGAATCGCTGAACTACCTGCGCCTGTCCGGCCGCAGCGAAGAGCAGATCAACCTGGTCGAGGCCTACGCCAAGGCACAGGGCCTGTGGCACGAGCCGGGCAGCCCGCACGCCCAGTACAGCACCACGCTGGAACTGGACATGGGCACGGTGAAGCCGTCGCTGGCCGGCCCGAAGCGCCCGCAGGACCGCGTGCTGCTGGAAGACGTGCAGAAGAACTACCGTGAAGCCCTGGTCGGCATGACCGCCAACCGTGACAAGCGCAGCGACGACGTCTCCTCGTTCGTCAACGAAGGCGGCGGCGCCGCGGTCGGCAACGAGCAGCTGGCCAAGGGCTTCGCCGACATCGAGATCGAAGGCCGCAAGGTGCGGCTGAAGGATGGCGCGGTGGTCATCGCCGCCATCACCTCCTGCACCAACACCTCCAACCCGGCGGTGATGATCGGTGCCGGCCTGCTGGCCCGCAATGCGGCCGCCAAGGGCCTGAACCGCCAGCCGTGGGTGAAGACCTCGCTCGGGCCGGGCTCGCGGGTGGTCACCGATTACCTGGAAAAGGCCGGCGTACTGAAGGAGCTGGAAAAGATCGGCTTCTACGTGGTCGGCTACGGCTGCACCACCTGCATCGGCAACTCCGGCCCGCTGCCGACCGAAGTCAGCGCCGGCATCGCCACCGGCGACCTGGTGGTCACCTCGGTGCTGTCGGGCAATCGCAACTTCGAGGGCCGCGTGCACCCCGAAGTGAAGATGAACTACCTGGCCAGCCCGCCGCTGGTGGTGGCCTACGCCATCGCCGGCACCACCGACATCGACCTGACCACCCAGCCGCTGGGTACCGGCAGCGATGGCCAGCCGGTGTTCCTGCGCGACATCTGGCCGAGCAACAAGGAAATCGGCGACGTCATCGCCGCCACCATCGGCCCGGAGATGTTCAAGCAGAACTACGCCGACGTGTTCAAGGGTGATACCCGCTGGAACACCATCGCCTCGCCGGACGGCAACCTGTACGCGTGGAGCGATGCGTCCACCTACATCAAGAACCCGCCGTACTTCGATGGCATGACCATGCAGACCGGCAGCATCGACGACGTGCACGGCGCACGCGTGATGGGCCTGTTCGGCGATTCGATCACCACCGACCACATCTCCCCGGCCGGCAACATCAAGAAGGACTCGCCGGCGGGCCGCTTCCTGCAGGAACGCGGCGTGCAGCCGGCCGACTTCAACAGCTACGGCAGCCGCCGCGGCAACGATGACGTGATGGTCCGCGGCACCTTCGCCAACATCCGCATCAAGAACCTGATGTTCGGTGGCGAGGAAGGCGGCAACACCCTGTACTACCCCGCCGGCGGTGGCCAGCCGGAGAAGCTGGCGATCTACGATGCGGCCATGAAGTACAAGGCCGACAAGGTGCCGCTGGTGGTGCTGGCCGGCAAGGAATACGGCACCGGTTCGTCGCGCGACTGGGCGGCCAAGGGCACCCTGCTGCTGGGGGTGAAGGCGGTCATCGCCGAAAGCTTCGAGCGCATCCACCGCTCCAACCTGGTCGGCATGGGCGTGCTGCCGCTGCAGTTCCGCAACGGCGAGAACGCGCAGAGCCTGGGCCTGGACGGCTCGGAAGTGATCGACATCACCGGCCTGCAGGACGGTGCCAGCAAGCGCGCCACGGTCACCGCGACCAAGGCCGATGGCACGAAGAAGACCTTCGAGGTCTCGGTGATGCTGCTGACCCCGAAGGAAGTCGAGTACTTCCGTCATGGCGGCCTGCTGCAGTACGTGCTGCGCCAGCTGGCAGCCAAGTAACGGAAAAGGGCCGGATCCTTGCGGGTCCGGCCCTTTCCGTCTGCGATGCCCCCCTGTAGAGCCGAGCCTGCGCTCGGCTGCTTCTGCGCCAACAGCAGCCGAGCATGGGCTCGGCTCTACAGAGGCGCTCAGCGGCGGGGTGCGTCCGGGTCGGTGCGCAGCGCCTTCAGCAGGCCCCACATGTAGAACGCCAGGGTGAACGAGAACGGCAGGCCACACAGCACCACCGCCGTCTGCATCGCACTGAAATTGCCCGCCAGCAGCAGGCCGACGCTGGCCACGGTAATGCCGGCCGCCCAGAACACGCGCAGCCAGATCGGCGCGTCATGGCCGTCTTCCACACCATCGTCAACGCGACGGGTGCACAGGTTGGCGATCATCAGCGTGCCCGAGTCGACCGGGGTCAGGAACAGCACGAAGCCGATCACCACCGCAGCACCGGCCACGTACGGCGCGCCGGGCAGGTATTCCAGCAGCTTGAACAGCGTCATCGCCGCATCGTGCTGGGCCACGTCACCCAGGATCGCCTGGCCATGGTTGAGCACCAGGTCGATGGCGGTGTTGCCGAAGATCGACAGCCAGGCCAGGGTGAAGCCGAGCGGGATCAGCAGCACGCCCATGATCACTTCACGGATGGTGCGGCCACGCGAGATGCGTGCCACGAAAAGGCCGACGAACGGCGCCCAGGCGATCCACCAGGCCCAGTAGAACAGCGTCCACGAGCCCATCCACTCACGGCCCTTCGGGTCGTTGAGGTACATGTCGAAACTCTTGCGCACGAACGCACCGAGGTAATCGCCGGTGTTCTGGATCAGGCCATCGAACAGGTGCAGGGTCGGGCCGGTGACCAGCACGAACAGCAGCAGGCCGCACAGCAGACGCACGTTGAGGTTGGACAACCAGGCAATGCCCTTCTCCACACCGGCGACCACGCCGATGGTGGCCACCACCATCATCACCAGCACGATCGCCACCAGCACCTGCGGCGTATCCGGGATGTGGAACAGGTAGACCAGGCCGGACTGCACCACCAGCGCGCCGATGCCGAGGTTGGTGACCATCGAGATCAGCGTGGCGAGGATGCCGAAGCCATCGACCATGTCGCCGATGCGACCATGGATGCGCTCACCGAAGATCGGGTACAGCGCCGAGCGCAGCGCCAGCGGCAGGTCACGGCGGTAGGCGAAATAGCCCAGCGCCACGCCGACCAGCGCGTACAGCGCCCAGCCGTGCAGGCCCCAGTGCAGGAAGGTCAGCACCATCGCCTCGCGGCCGGCGGCCACGGTGCCGCCGGGTTGCCCGGGCGGATGCAGGAAGTGGTCCAGCGGCTCGTAGGCGCCGTAGTACAGCAGCGCGATGCCGATGCCGGCCGAGAACAGCATCGAGACCCAGGCGACGTAGCCAAACGCCGGTGACTCCTCGTTGTGGCCCAGGCGGATGCGGCCATACGGCGAGAACGCCAGCCACAGCACGAAGCCCAGGCACAGCACGATCAGCAGCATGTACCACCAGCCGAACGCGGCCGACACCTCGGCCTGCGCCCATTGCAGCCAGTGCTCGCTGCCTTCGGGATAGAGAACGGTGAGCAGCCCGAGGATGCCGATCGACACCGAGGAGCTGAGAAAGACAAAACGGTTCAAGCGCAGGGGCGAACGCTTGGGATGAGCCAGGGAAGACATGGGATCGTCTCATCAGTCCGGGGGAGCACATGGGCGGGGCCGGACCGGTAAACCGGGCCCATGGCGTGGGGCGCGAGCGCATCCTAGGGTTTATTGATTGAACGTTCAATCAATAAAAAGCATAATGGCGGGCAGCCGATCCTTCGGGTCGCAATCCGTGGAGAGACAATGCCGAAGAAAGGCGTGGAACCGGTAAGGCGCGAACAGCTTATCCGGGCCACTTTCCAGACCATCGACGAGATCGGCATGGCCGACGCGACCGTCGCCACCATCGCGAAGAAGGCAGGGCTGTCCAGCGGCATCGTCGCCCACTACTTTGGCGACAAGGACGGCCTGCTCAATGCTGCAATGCGGCAGATCCTGCGCGAACTGAAGGACGCCGTCGCCCGCTACCGCGCCGAGGCCAGCGATGACCCCCGCGAGCAGTTGCGTGCCATCGTCGATGGCAACTTCGACGACAGCCAGATCAACGGTACCGCAATGCGCGTCTGGCTCACGTTCTGGGCCGCCAGCATGCACCAGCCGGAACTGGCCCGGCTGCAGCGCGCCAACGACCAGCGCCTGTTCTCCAACCTGTGCCACCAGTTCAACCGCCTGCTGCCCCACCCGCAGGCCCGCCTGGCCGCCCGTGGCCTGGCCGCGATGATCGACGGCCTGTGGCTGCGTGGCAGCCTGGTCGGCGGCCAGTTCAACGCCGACAAGTCGCGGCGCATCGCCTACGGCTACATCGACTTCCAGTTGCAGGCTGCCGCGCTATAAGCGCTTCAGCACCCGCCCCCTTCCAAGGAGTACGCCCCATGACCACCCTGCCCGTCCAACAGCTCTACATCCACGGCCAGCGCGTCGATGCCACCAGCGGCAAGACCTTCAAGACCGTCAACCCGGCCACCGGTGAGGTGATCGCCGAAGTGCAGGTTGCCAGCCAGGCCGACGTCGAGCGCGCCGTGCAGAGCGCGGCCGAAGGCCAGAAGGTGTGGGCCGCGATGACGGCCATGGAGCGCTCGCGCATCCTGCGCCGCGCCGTCGAGCTCCTGCGCGAGCGCAACGACGAACTGGCCCACCTGGAAACCCTGGACACCGGCAAGGCGCTGGCCGAGACCACCACCGTGGACATCGTCACCGGCGCCGACGTGGTCGAGTACTACGCTGGCCTGGCCACCGCCATCGAAGGCATCCAGCTGCCGCTGCGCGAATCGAGCTTCTTCTACACCCGCCGCGAACCGCTGGGCGTGGTGGCCGGCATCGGCGCCTGGAACTACCCGATCCAGATCGCCATGTGGAAGTCGGCCCCGGCCCTGGCCGCCGGCAATGCGATGGTGTTCAAGCCGTCCGAAGTGACCCCGTTGACCGCGATCCGGCTGGCCGAGATCTACACCGAAGCCGGCGTGCCGGCCGGCGTGTTCAACGTCGTGCAGGGCCCGGGCCGCGAGATCGGGCAGTGGCTGACCGAGCACCCGGTGATCGAGAAGATTTCCTTCACCGGCGGCGTCGCCACCGGCAAGAAGGTCATGGCCAGCGCGGCGTCCTCGTCGCTGAAGGAAGTGACCATGGAGCTGGGCGGCAAGTCGCCGCTGGTGATCTGCGATGACGCCGATCTGGACCGCGCCGCCGACATCGCGGTGATGGCCAACTTCTTCAGCTCCGGCCAGGTCTGCACCAACGGCACCCGCGTGTTCGTGCCGCGCAGCATGCTGGCCGCGTTCGAGGCCGCCGTTGTCGAGCGCGTCAAGCGCATCCGCATCGGCGACCCGATGGCCGCCGAGACCAACTTCGGCCCGCTGACCAGCTTCCCGCACATGGAAAACGTGCTGCGCTACATCGAAAGCGGCAAGGCCGAAGGCGCCCGCCTGCTGACCGGCGGCGGCCGTGCCACCGAAGGCGCGCTGGCCAATGGCGCGTACGTGCTGCCGACCGTGTTCTCCGACTGCCGCGATGACATGACGATTGTCCGGGAAGAGATCTTCGGGCCGGTGATGAGCATCCTCGCCTACGACGACGAAGACGAAGTGGTGCGTCGTGCCAACGACACCACCTTCGGCCTCGCCGCCGGCGTGGTCAGCAAGGACGTCAGCCGCGCCCACCGCATCATCCACCGCCTGGAAGCCGGCATCTGCTGGATCAACACCTGGGGCGAATCGCCGGCCGAAATGCCCGTCGGTGGCTACAAGGAATCCGGCGTCGGCCGCGAGAACGGCATCTCGACCCTCGGCCACTACACCCGCATCAAGTCGGTGCAGGTCGAGCTGGGCGACTACGCCAGCGTGTTCTGACCGGCGCGCCGCCAGCACGCCCCATCGTCCGGCCACCGCGCCGATCCGACATCCCGCCGGGACGCCTGCATGCAGCGCGCCCCGGCCTGCAGGAGACACCCATGAGCACCCACAACGAGTACGACTACATCATCATCGGCGCCGGTTCGGCCGGCAACGTGCTGGCTACCCGCCTCACCGAAGATGCCGATGTCAGCGTGCTGCTGCTGGAAGCCGGTGGCCCGGACTACCGGCTCGACTTCCGTACCCAGATGCCGGCGGCACTGGCCTTCCCACTGCAGGGCAAGCGCTACAACTGGGCGTACAAGACCGATCCGGAGCCCTTCATGAACAACCGCCGCATGGACTGCGGCCGCGGCAAGGGCCTGGGCGGCTCGTCGCTGATCAACGGCATGTGCTACATCCGCGGCAACGCGATGGACTATGACAACTGGGCCAGCATGCCGGGCCTGGAAGACTGGACCTACCTGGACTGCCTGCCCTACTTCCGCAAGGCCGAAACCCGTGATATCGGCCCCAATGACTACCACGGTGGCGACGGCCCGCTGCGCGTTACCACGCCCAAGGCCGGCAACAACGAGCTGTTCGCTGCGATGGTCGAAGCCGGCGTGCAGGCCGGCTACCCGCGCACCGACGACCTCAACGGCTACCAGCAGGAAGGTTTCGGCCCGATGGACCGCACGGTGACCCCGAAGGGCCGTCGTTCCAGCACCGCCCGCGGCTACCTGGACCTGGCCAAGCCGCGCCCGAACCTGACCATCGTCACCCACGCGCTGACCGACCGCATCCTGTTCTCGGGCAAGCGTGCGGTGGGCGTGCAGTGGCTGCACAGCGACCAGCCGCAGCGCGCCACCGCCCGCCGCGAAGTGCTGCTGTGCGGCGGCGCCATCGCCTCGCCGCAGATCCTGCAGCGCTCGGGCGTCGGCCCGGCCGACCTGCTGCGCAGCCTGGACATCGACCTGGTGCACCACCTGCCGGGCGTCGGCGCCAACCTGCAGGATCACCTCGAAATGTACCTGCAGTACGAGTGCAAGAAGCCGGTGTCGCTGGCGCCGGCACTGAAGCTGTACAACCAGCCGGCGATCGGTGCCGAGTGGCTGTTCCTGGGCACCGGCATCGGCGCCAGCAACCAGTTCGAGGCCGGTGGCTTCATCCGCAGCGACGCCGAATTCGACTGGCCGAACCTGCAGTACCACTTCCTGCCGGTGGCGATCAATTACAACGGCTCCAACCCGATCAAGGCGCACAGCTTCCAGATGCACGTCGGTTCGATGCGCTCACCCAGCCGCGGCCGCATCCACGTGCGCTCGAAGGACCCGCGCGAACATCCGAGCATCCTGTTCAACTACATGTCGCACGACCAGGACTGGCGCGAGTTCCGTGCGGCGATCCGCATCACCCGCGAGATCTTCGCGCAGCCGGCGCTGGCCCCGTACAGCGGCCGCGAGATCTCGCCGGGAAGCGCGCTGCAGACCGACGCGCAGATCGATGCGTTCGTGCGCGAGCACGCCGAGACTGCCTATCACCCGTCGTGCTCGAACAAGATGGGCCATGCCGACGATCCGATGGCGGTGGTCGATGGCCAGGGCCGCGTACACGGGCTGGAGGGCCTGCGCATCGTCGATGCCTCGATCATGCCGCAGGTGGTGACCGGCAACCTCAACGCGCCGACCATCATGATGGCCGAGAAGCTGGCCGACGTGATCCGCGGCCGCACCCCGCTCGCCCGTAGCACCGCGCCGTACTACAAGGCCAACGGCGCACCCGTTCGCAAGCAGGGTTGACGCAGCCGGCTCTTCGGCCGTCCCACACCCCGAATCGGTAGGTGCCCACCTTGGTGGGCACGCCTCACAGCGCCCCTCGCCATCCTGTGCCGACCAAGGTCGGCACCTACCGTTGCAGCCTCCGCGAAACCCTCTTCGCGTTTTCCCTACGGCGGGGTATGCTGCAATGACCGGCCGTTGTCGATACGCTCAGGGCCGGACCTAATACATCACGATTCCTGGAGGGGGAATATGAGTCTGGATCGTCCCTGGCTGCAGAGCTATCCGAAAGGCGTTCCCGCCGAGATCGACGTCAACGAGTTCCATTCGGTAGCTTCGGTCTTCGACGCTTCCGTCGCGAAATTCCGCGACCGTCCCGCCTACTCCAGCTTCGGCAAGGTCCTCACCTACGGCGAGACCGACGCGCTGGTCGAACAGTTCGCGGCCTACCTGCTCGGTGAGCTCAAGCTCAAGAAGGGTGACCGCGTCGCCCTGATGATGCCCAACTGCCTGCAGTACCCGGTGGCCACCTTCGGCGTGCTGCGCGCCGGCCTGACCGTGGTCAACGTCAACCCGCTGTACACCGCCCGCGAGCTCAAGCACCAGCTGGTCGATGCCGGCGTGACCGCGCTGGTGGTGGTCGACAACTTCGGCGACACCGTCGAGCAGGTCATCGCCGATACGCCGGTCAAGCATGTGGTCACCACCGGCCTGGGCGACCTGCTCGGCGCCAAGGGCGTGATCGTCAACTTCGTGCTGAAGTACATCAAGAAGATGGTGCCCAACTACCATCTCAAGGGCGCGGTGCGCTTCCGCCAGGCGCTCAAGCTCGGCAGCCGCCACAGCCTGCCCAAGGTCGAGATCGACCACGACGACATCGCGTTCCTGCAGTACACCGGCGGCACCACCGGCGTGGCCAAGGGCGCGATGCTGACCAACCGCAACCTGATCGCCAACATGCAGCAGGCCTCGGCCTGGATCAGTGCGTCCGGCATCGAGATGGGCAAGGAGTGGATCATCACCGCCCTGCCGCTGTACCACATCTTCGCGCTGACCGCGAACGGCCTGGTCTTCATGAAGTTCGGTGGCTGCAATCACCTGATCACCAACCCGCGCGACATGAAGGGCTTCGTCAAGGAGCTCAAGTCGGTACGTTTCACTGCCATCACCGGCGTCAACACGCTGTTCAACGGCCTGCTCAACACCCCCGGTTTCGACACGGTCGACTTCTCCTCGCTGAAGGTCACCCTGGGCGGCGGCATGGCGGTGCAGCGCGCCGTCGCCGAGCGCTGGAAGAAGGTCACCGGCGTGACCCTGGTCGAGGCCTATGGCCTGACCGAGACCTCGCCGGCAGCCTGCATCAACCCGCTTACCCTGACCGAGTACAACGGCTCGATCGGCCTGCCGATCCCCTCCACCGATGCCTGCATCAAGGATGACAACAGTGCCATCCTGCCGCTGGGCGAGGTCGGCGAGCTCTGCATCAAGGGCCCGCAGGTGATGAAGGGCTACTGGCAGCGCCCGGAGGAAACGGCCAAGGCCATCGACGCGGACGGCTGGCTGCATACCGGCGACATGGCCAAGATGGACGAACACGGCTTCTTCTACATCGTCGACCGCAAGAAGGACATGATCCTGGTGTCCGGCTTCAACGTGTACCCGAACGAAGTCGAGGACGTGATCGCGATGATGCCGGGCGTGCTGGAAGTGGCCGCAGTCGGCGTCCCGGACGACAAGTCCGGCGAGGTGGTGAAGGTGGTCATCGTGAAGAAGGACCCGAACCTGACCGCCGAAATGGTCAAGGAGCATGCCCGGGCCAACCTGACCGGCTACAAGCACCCCAAAATCGTTGAATTCCGAAAGGAGCTGCCGAAGACCAACGTCGGCAAGATCCTCCGTCGCGAACTCCGCGATACGTCCGCCCAGTAAGGGTTTGCGGCAATCTGGACAGTGCAGGGCCCGGGGCGGAAACGTCCCGGGCCCTTTCGCATGCGACGCCGCTGAGGCGGTGTAGCATCGCCGCGTGTGTGGACCGTTCGGCCCGCCGGCCACCCACCTGACACTGCGGGCCGCATGCCGAGGACCCTTCCATGAGTACCATCGAAAAGCTGCCTTCAAGCGGCTCACCGTTCGCCACCATCCGTACCGAAGACAGCGCCGACGGCGCTGCCCACTGGCTGTTCATGCACGCCGATGCCGCCACCGGGATCCGCCCCTGCTGCCGCAAGGACATGCTCGACGAAATGTGGAGCTACATGGCGGCCATCACCCGCAGCCCTGCCGAACGCCACAACGGGACATTGCGGCATTTCGTGCTGGCCTCCGATGCCGTCGCCTACAACCTGGGCGGCGACCTGGACCTGTTCACCCGCCTGATCCGCGAAGGCAACCGCGACCTCCTGCTGAACTACGCCCAGCGCTGCGTGGAGGGCGTGCACCACCTGCATACCGGGTTCGGTGGCGATGTCCGTTCGATCGCGCTGATCCAGGGTGACGCCCTCGGCGGCGGCCTGGAAATGGCCCTGGCCTGCCACACCATTGTCGCCGAGGAAGGCAGCGGACTGGGCCTGCCGGAGGTGCTGTTCGGCCTGTTCCCGGGCATGGGTGCGTACTCCTTCCTGTGCCGGCGCGTGTCCCCCCATCTGGCCGAGAAGATCATTCTCGACGGCCGGGTCTACAGTGCCGAGGAGATGCATGCCATGGGCGTGGTCGACGTGCTGGTGAAGAAGGGCGAAGGCCGGGCGGCGGTCGAGGAACTGATCCGCCAGCAGCAGCGCACGCCGCAGTCCTATCTGGCGATGAATGCCGCACGCGCCATCGCCCAGCCGGTCAGCTACGACGAACTGCTGGAGATCACCAAGGTATGGGTCGATTCCGCCCTCGCACTCGGCGACCGCTCGCTGCGCACCATGGATCGCCTGATCAAGGCCCAGACCCGTCGCGCCAGTCTCGACGCGGCCTGATTCCTCCCCTCCCCCAGGATGGGTTCAAGCCCGGCTGGCCACCGGGCTTTTTTTGGGTCCACGCCACGCCTCAGCGCGCTTCACCATCATCGGCGGCGCCGCGCATGCGGCGTTCGGCCCGCGCGTCCAGCGCGCGCCGGCCTTCCTTGATCGCCTCCTGCAGGATGCCCAGGCGCGGACGCCATTCGGTCTTGAGCTGCCAGTCGGCCATCCGCATCAGCTCGCCGGCACGGTTGGACGCGCGCATCAGGCCGAGGTTGCTGGCCACGCCCTTGATCGCGTGGGATTGTTCGCGGAACACATCCCACTGCGTGGCCTCGCCGGCCTGCTCGGCCTTGCCCATGCAGCTCGCCACGTCCTCCAGGCACTGGCGGATGAACTCACGTTCGAAGCCCTCGCCCATGCCCAGCGAAGCCAGTTCGTCCAGCACGCTGCTGTCGAGCACGCCATCCTGCAGCGGCGCCGCCGGTCGCACCACCGGTGCGGCCATGGTCTTCAGCTGGGCATTGCTGGCGATCTCGGCCAGCGTATCGAGCAGGCGCACCGCAACGACGGGCTTGGCCAGGAAGGCATGTGCGCCGGCCTGGGTACAGCGCTGGATCGCCTCGGGCGTTACATCCGCACTGAGTACCAGTACCGGCGTGCGCGGACCGCCGCCCGCCTGCATCACCCGCAGTTCCTTGAGCATGTCCAGCCCGCTCATGCCCGGCATGTGCAGATCGACGATGACCGCGTCGAACTCGCTGTCGGCCAGCGCATCCAGCACCGCCTCACCGCCGTCCACGCACAGCACGCGATGGCCGGCCTTCTGCAGCAGGCGCTGCAGGACCATGCGGTTGGCCTCGTGGTCGTCGGCCACCAGGATCTGCATGCTGCGCACGCGGGCGCGATGGCGCAGGAACGGATCGGCAAAAGCGATCACGTTGCCGCCCGGGCCCGCGTCTTCGTCGCCGCTCAGGCTCGGCACCGCGCCCGGCACCTGCGGCTGCGGCGGCGCGAACGGCAGCTCGACCCAGAAGTGGCTGCCGCGCGGCGGGTTTTCCAGATAGCCGATGTCACCGTCCATCGCCTCGACCAGGCCCTTGGCGATGGTCGTGCCCAGCCCCGTCCCCTCGTGGCGGCGCGCCATGCTGACATCGGCCTGCTCGAACGCGTCGAACAGCCGTGCACGCATGGCAGGTGGCACGCCGATGCCGGTGTCGAGGATGTCGAAGCGCAACCGCACCGCCCCGCTGGCATCGGCCTGCACCACGCCGACACGTATCTCGACCCGGCCATGGTCGGTGAACTTGACCGCGTTGCCGGCCAGGTTCAGCAGGATCTGCCGCAGGTGCCCGACATCGCCGCGCACGCGTGGCGGCACACCATCGGCCACCTTCACCCGGTAATCCAGCCGTTTGGCCTTGGCCTGTGGCAACAGGATCAGACCGATCGCCTGGATCACGTCGGCCACGGCGAAGTCCTCGGCCACCACGCGCAGCTTGCCGGCCTCGATGGCCGAGATGTCCAGCACTTCCTCCACCAGTGCCAGCAGGCTGCGCGACGACGCCTGGATGGTGTTGAGGCACTCGCGCTGCTCGTCATCCAGGCGCGTGGTGGCCAGCACTTCGGTCATGCCGTTGAGACCGTTCAACGGCGTGCGGAACTCATGGCTCATGTTGGCCAGGAACCGGCTCTTGGCCTCGCTGGCGCGGCGCGCCTCGGCCATCGCTTCGGTCAACTGCCGCAGCAATGTCGAGAAGTACAGCGGCACCGCTGCCAGGCCCAGCCAGAGGCCGATGGCCAGGCGGAAATTCTGTTGCCAGTAAGGCGTCAGCATCACGGTGCAACCGAAGCTCACCATCGCCATGGCCACCGCCACGTACAGATAGTGGTTGCCAAAGCGCATGCCATTGCCGACCGTCACCCACATCACCACGATGTAGACCCAGGCCAGCGGCTCACCCATCTGCACCATGCCGGCAGCAATGAGGCCGTAGTCAGCCAGCATGCCCAGCACGCGGCGGGGATCGGAACGCGCCGGCCGCCACAGCAGCCAGCCGAACAGCAACAGTGACAGGCTCAGGCCGGTCAGCACGATCGCCAGCACACCGACGTACTGGGTGTGCGGCAGATCGTGGCGCGGTGCCGGCAACAGTACGTAGGCCAGGATCAGGCTGATCAGCACGATGCGGACGATCTGCTGGCCGTGCTCGCTGTCCTGGCGCTGGGACAGGCGCAGCCGCAGCTGCGACAACAGGCGTTTCACGCGCCCAGCCCCGGGCGCGCGGACGCCATCGAATGCTCGGCGCAGATCTGGTCGAGCTGTTCGCGGCCGCGCAGCAGCGCGTCCACGCATCGGGGATCGAACAGGCGGCCACGCTGGGCGTAGAGATAAGCCAGGGTGGCTTCCATGGTCCATGCTTCCTTGTACGGACGGGGCGAAATCAGGGCGTCGAAGACATCGGCGACGGCCACGATGCGCGCTTCCAGCGGAATCGCGTCGCCGACCAGCCCATCGGGATAGCCACTGCCGTCGTAGCGCTCATGATGACGCAGTGCGATCAACGCGCCAACCTGGATGAAGCGATTCTGGCTGCCGCTCAGCAGTTCATGGCCAATCCGCGGGTGCCGGCGCATGATCGCCAGCTCTTCCTCGTTGAGCTTGCCCTGCTTGAGCAGCACCGCATCGGGAATGGCGATCTTGCCCATGTCATGCAGCGGCGCAGCCATTTCGATCAGGCGCACCTCCTCTTCGGGCAGCCCGAGCTGTTCGGCGATCAGTCCGGCCACGCGCGCCATGCGCTCCAGGTAGGCGCTGGTGCCGGCATCACGGAACTCGATCGCGCGTGCCAGCCGCGACAGCGTCTCGCGCTCGCGCTCTTCGACCTCATGCATGCTGGCCAGCAGGCGCTGCTCCAGCGACAGCGCCCGCTGCTTCACGTTCTCGGTCTGCTGGCGCAGCTGCAGCAGGTTGTAGCAGCGCGCCCGCAGCTCGCGCGGGCGGATCGGCTTGACCAGGAAGTCGATGACGCCTGCTTCCAGTGCCGCTTGCCGGATCGGCTCGTCACCGACCACGGTGATCAGGATCACCGGAATGTCACGGTGCTTGGGCAGGCGACGGAAACGACGGGCGAATTCCAGCCCATCCATCTCCGGCATGCGGTAATCGAGCAGAAGCAGGTCGACCGGATGGGCTTCGCACCAGGCCAATGCGGTCAGCGGGTCTCCGAAGTCATACACGCTCAGTTCCGGCGCGATGTCTTCGATGACGTGACGCAGCATCGTCCGGGCCGAAGTCTGGTCGTCAACGATGACGATGTTCAACGCGTACTCTGCCTGGTTTCTCGACCACGCTGGATCATCAGCAGGCGAGGATACTCTGCCGCTGCGAACGCTCGCACCCTGCATCGGCCTGACTCCCGTGTCATGCGTCCCGATTCATGATCGTCATCACAATGTGAAGCGGACTCCCCACACCGTGCCCTCCCCCTGGCGCCGATCAAGCCATAACAGGCGTCAAGGTAGTGCAATTACGATACGCCGAGTGCGGGACGCGTCAATCGCGCCGTCTCGTTTCGGGACGGCGCGCACAATCGGGAGTCAAAAAGGCGACTTACTGCTCCGGACGCATGTACGGGAACAGCAGTACATCGCGGATCGAGCTGCTGCCGGTCAGCAGCATCACCAGGCGATCCACGCCGATGCCGAGGCCGCCGGTCGGTGCCATGCCGTACTCCAGCGCACGGATGTAGTCGGCGTCGTAGTGCATGGCCTCGTCATCGCCACCTTCCTTCGCCGCCACCTGGGCCTGGAAGCGCTGGGCCTGGTCTTCCGGATCGTTCAGCTCGGAGAAGCCGTTGGCCAGCTCCTTGCCGTTGACGAACAGCTCGAAGCGGTCGGTGTAGCCCGGGTCATTGTCGTTGGCACGGGCCAGCGGCGAGACCTCCACCGGATGGTCAGTGATGAAGGTCGGCTGGATCAGGGTGTGCTCGACGGTGGCCTCGAAGATCTCCAGCAGCAGCTTGCCCCAGCCGTAGGACGGCTTGACGCGGATCTTCAAGCGCTCGCAATGGCGCAGCAGCGCGTCGCGGTCGGTGCAGTCCGCCGCAGAGATTTCCGGATTGTGGTGGCGCACCGCCTCGTCCATGCGCCAGCGGCGGAATGCCGGGCCCAGGTCGATCTTCGCGCCGTCCCATTCGACCTCGGTGCCACCGTTGACGGCCTTGGCCACGTCACGGATCACGCCTTCGGTCAGGTCCATGATCTCGTTGTACGTGGCATAGGCCTCGTACAGCTCCATCATGGTGAATTCCGGGTTGTGGCGGGTGCTGACGCCTTCATTGCGGAAGTTGCGGTTGATCTCGTACACGCGCTCAAGGCCACCCACGGTCAGGCGCTTGAGGTACAGCTCCGGCGCCACGCGCAGGTACAGGTCCAGGTCCAGCGCATTGTGGTGGGTGGTGAACGGCTTGGCCGCCGCGCCGCCGGGGATGTAATGCATCATCGGCGTCTCGACTTCCAGGAAGTCGCGGTTGTCCAGCCACGCGCGCATGGCGCGGATGATCTTCGAGCGCTTGATGAACACCGCGCGCGACTCCGGGGTCACGATCAGGTCGACGTAACGCTGGCGGTAACGCTGCTCGACGTCGGCCAGGCCATGCCACTTGTCCGGCAGCGGGCGCAGCGACTTGGTCAGCAGGCGGATCGATTCGGCCTTGACCGACAGCTCGCCGGTCTTGGTACGGGTCAGGCCGCCTTCGACGGCGATGATGTCGCCCACGTCCCAGCCCTTGAAGGCGGTATAGGCATCGCCCAGCACCGCGCCCTGCAGGAACAGCTGGATGCGGCCGGACTCGTCCTGGATCTGCGCGAAGCTGGCCTTGCCCATGATGCGCTTGGCCATCAGGCGGCCCGCCATCTTCACCTGGCGGCCGTTGCCTTCCAGGGCCTCGGCGGTCCAGGTTTCGGCATCTGCGAATTCTTCCTGCAGGCGGCCGGCGAAGTCCTCGCGACGGAAGTCGTTCGGGTACGCGATGCCCTGCCCACGCAGCGCTTTGAGTTTCTCACGGCGCTCGGCGATCAACTTGTTTTCGTCGACGGGGGGGGTATCGGTAGCTTCGCTCATGGATCTGCGGGAATCGTGTAGTGAGGGGGGATGCAGCGCCCGGCACAGCCGGTTGCCCAGCATACCAAAACCGCCCAGCCCCAGCCGGGAGAGGGGTCAGATCCCTCTGCTGCGCAAAGGGATCTGACCCCGACCGGGACCCCACCTGGACCCTGGATGTCTACCTGTTGCCGGGGAACGCCTGGCGCAACTCATCCACCAGCACCCGCTGGTTCTCCGAATAGTCCACCGGCACCGACACCAGGTGCACCCCGCCCTCGTTGAAGGCCGCTTCCAGGGTCGGGATGAACTGCTCGATGGCCGTCACCTCGTGGCCCTTGCAGCCATAGGCCTCGGCGTACTTCACGAAATCGGGGTTGCTGAAGGTCATGCCGTAGTCGGTGAATCCGTCCACGGCCTGCTTCCAGCGGATCATGCCGTAGGCACCGTCGTTGAGGATCAGCACCACCAGGTTCAGGCCCAGCCGGCGGGCCGTCTCCAGCTCCTGGCTGTTCATCATGAAGCCGCCGTCGCCGCACACCGCCAGCACCCGCCGCTGCGGATACAGGATCGAGGCCATGATCGCCGACGGCAGGCCCGCGCCCATCGTCGCCAGCGCGTTGTCCAGCAGCAGCGTGTTGGCCACCTGGGTGCGGTAGTTGCGCGCGAACCAGATCTTGTACATGCCGTTGTCCAGCGCCACGATGCCATCCGGCGGCATCACCTGGCGCACGTCGTGCACCAGCCGCTGCGGGGTGAACCCGGCCTCTTCGGCCCGGTCGGCCAGGTGTTCGAGGATGGTCGCGCGCAGCGGCAGCAGCGCAGCGGCATTCGGCACCGCGCCCTCGATGCGGTCGGCCAGCTGGGTCAGCGAACGACCGATATCGCCGATCACCTCCACCTGCGGGAAATACACCTGTTCCACCGCCGCCTGCGAGTACCCGATATGGATCACCGTCGGCCCACCCGGGCGCATCACGAATGGCGGCTTCTCGGTGACCTCGTGGCCGATGGTCACGATCACGTCGGCCTGGTCGATCGCCATGTGCACGTAATCGCGCTCGGTCAGCGCCGCGGTGCCCATGTACAGGCCTGAACCACCGGCCACCGCGCCCTTGCCCATCTGCGTGGTGAAGAACGGGATGCCGGCGCGCAGCACGAACGCGGACAGCGCGTCGCTGGACTGCGGCCGCGAGGCCGCCGAAGCGATCATCAGCAGCGGCCGCTTTGCATTGCGGATGAGCTCTGCTGCCCGATCCAGCGCCTCCGGGCTGGCAATGGGACGGTCCACCGCGTGCGGCGGAATCAGCGCCACGCCCTCGACCTCATCGGCAGCAATGTCTTCGGGCAGCTCCAGCAACACCGGGCCCGGGCGCTCTTCCTGGGCGACACGGAACGCCTCGCGGACGATGGTCGGAATGGTGCGTGCCGAGACGATCTGCCGCGCCTGTTTGGTCAGCGGCTTCATCGTGCCGACGATGTCGACGATCTGGAAGCGCGCCTGCTTGCTGGCGACGATGCCCTTCTGGCCGGTGATCATGATCACCGGCCACGCACCCAGCAGCGCATAGGCGGCGCCGGTGGTGAAGTTGAGCGCGCCCGGGCCGAGCGTGGCCAGGCATACGCCCGGCTTGCCGGTCAGGCGGCCGTAAGTGGCCGCCATGAACACCGCCGCCTGTTCGTGGCGGGTGATGACCAGTTCGATGCTGGAATGGCGGAGCGACTCGACCACGTCGAGGTTTTCTTCGCCGGGAATGCCGAAAATGCGCTCGACGCCTTCGTTCTCAAGTGCGGCGACGAGCAGATCTGAACCCTTGGACATCGGATGCCGTCCTTTGTGCTGGACTGATGGTGGATCGTTGCAGGAAGGATGAGAGCCGCGCGTCAATGCTTGTCGAACCACACTGTCTGCGCGTTGACGAATTCACGGATGCCGAAGTGCGAGAGCTCGCGGCCGAAGCCGCTCTTCTTCACACCGCCGATCGGCACGCGAGGGTCGGAAGCGGAGAAGCCGTTGACGAACACACCGCCGGTCTGCAGCCGGCGCGCCAGCTGCATGGCCCGCGCGCGGTCACCGGTCCACAGGTTGCCGCTGAGGCCGAACTCGCTCTGGTTGGCCAGTTCCACCGCGTGGTCGGCATCGCGGGCGCGGCTGATCGAGGCCACCGGCCCGAACGTTTCCGTGTCAAAGGCCTGCATGCCCGGCTCTACGTCCGCCAGTACGGTGGGCGCGTAGAACGCGCCCGGGCGATCGAGCTGATGGCCGCCGACGAGCAGCTTCGCGCCTGCGTCCACCGAGGCGCGCACCTGCGCGTCCAACTGTTCCAGCAGGTCCTGGCGTGCCATCGGACCAATGCGATTGCCCGCTTCACGGCCATCACCGATGGTCAGCGCCTGCACTTTCTGGCAGAACTGCGCCACGAAGCGGTCGTACACCGCGTCTTCAACGATGATGCGCTTGCCGGCAATGCAGACCTGCCCGGTGTTCTGGAAGCGCGAGGTCACCGCCGCATCGACGGCCGCATCCAGGTCAGCGTCGGCCAGCACGATGAACGGATCCGAGCCGCCCAGTTCCAGCACCACCTTCTTCAGCGCCTGCCCGGCCTGGGCGGCGATGCTGCGGCCTGCGGCTACGCTGCCGGTCAGGGTGACGGCAGCGATGCGGTCATCGGCGATCGCACGGCTGGTACCCTCGCGGCTGATGTTGGCGGCGATGAAGGTGCCTTCCGGCAGCCCGGCATCACGCCAGGCGGCATCGAGCAGCTGCGCGGTGCCGACGATGTTCTCGGCCGGCTTCAGCAGGAAGCCGTTGCCGCCCATCAGGATCGGTACCGCCGCGCGCATCACCTGCCAGTACGGGAAATTCCACGGCATGATGCCCAGCACCACGCCCAGCGGCAGGTAGGACACGTAAGCCTTGTCGTCGGGCACCTGGGTCGGCTCGTCGCGCAGGAACTGCGCACCGTGGTCGGCGTACCAGTCGCACAGCACGGCACACTTCTCGATCTCGGCCAGTGCTTCGGCCTGCACCTTGCCCATCTCGGCGGTAGCCAGGGCAGCCAGCGTCTCGCGGTCACGGCGCAGTACGCCCGCCATCGCACGCAACACCTGCGCTCGCTGTTCCAGGCTGCGGGCGCTCCAGGCGGCGAAACCGGCCTGACCGCGATCGAGGATCGCTTCCAGCTCGGCATCCGTGGCGAAGGGATGGCTGGCGATCTGCTGGCCGGTGGCCGGATCGCGGGAAATGGCGGTGGTGGGGGCAGCGGACATGCAGGTCTCCTGGTGTCTCGACGACGGGCGGGCGGCCCGTCTCCTGCACAGGAATGTGGACCCGATTGGCGGAGGCAACAAGGCGTCTGCTTATCCTGTGACCTGCACTTACCTGTCTGAATGGGGGCTCTTGGCAGGGCTGCGCCCTGCACCCGCAGAGGCCGAAGCGACAGCAACGGCAACAGCAACAGCAGCAGCAACAGCGGGCTATCCGTGGGATGGCGAGGTGGGTCCGGTTGCGGGAGACGCCGTAAACCCGTCCTTGGGGGCTTGGCCGCGGCATCCATGCCGCGGACACTCCCGCAACCGGACCCACCCCGCCTTCGACAGTTTTCCGCGATCTGTCGGAACGGCGTACTGCTCCGGTAGGTGTCGACCTTGGTCGACACGGTAGATCCACGTCATGCGTGGATGAATTCACTCAATATCTGACAGATGTGTCGACCAAGGTCGACACCTACCAACAGCCGCGTGAACCTTTCAAAGGTGGGGCGGTGTCGGAGTGCGGGGTGTCAGCCGCATGGATGCGGCTGCCAAGCCCCCAGGGACGGGTTTATGGCGTCCCCGCACTCCGACACCGCCCCGCCAACCCACGGAATCCAGCTCTAGCTCTGGCTCTGGCTTTGGCCGTTGCATTGAGCAGGTGCAGGGCTGCAAGCCCTGCCGAACACCCACTACCTACGCGGCAGGTAAGTCACCAGGGAAAGATCGTGCCGGCTCTCCGGCACCAGCGCCACGTACTGCAGGTCCAGCAGCCCGCGCGTGGGATGGTTCAGCTTCTTCGCACCCTCATCGAACCGGCGCACGTCGTGCTCCGGCCACCACTGGCGGAATTCCTCGCTGTGCGCGGCGAGGTCCTCGACCAGCGCCAGGAACGGCGCCTTGTCCGGCGCCTGCGCCATCGCCGCACGGAAGCCTGCCAGCAGGCCGCGGGTCATTTCTTCCCAGTTGAGGATCAGCGTGCGGTACGGCGGGTACAGGAACATCAGCCGCAGCGTGTTGCGCTCATGCGGCGCCAGTTGGCTGTAGTCCACGAACAGATCGGCGATGGCCGGGTTCCAGGCCAGGATGTCGAAGCGGGTGTTGCGCACATAGGCCGGGATCGGCTGCATCGCCTCCACCAGCTGGCGCAAGCCGTCAGTCACGCTCTCGTCCGGTGATTCCAGCGGCACGCCGTAGCCGGACAGCGCGAACGCGTAGGCGCGTTCGTCGTCGCTCATGCGCAGCACCTGCGCCAGGCGCTCCAGCACCTCGGGCGAGGCGCGCACTTCACGGCCCTGCTCGATCCAGGTGTACCAGCTGACGCTCACCCCGATCGCCAGCGCGACTTCCTCGCGCTTCAGGCCCGGGGTCCGCCGGCGCCCGGCCGGCAGGCCGAGCGTGGCAGGATCGACACGGGCGCGGCAGGCCTTGAGAAAGCCGCCGAGTTCCTTGCGTTCACTTTCGCTGCGCATCATCGCTACCGCCGTACCCGTTGTAGCGTCGAGCCATGCTCGACGCATCTGCTACTGCGCCAACAGCAGCCGAGCATGGTCTCGGCCCCACACCGGAAGCGTGATCAGCCACCCTCGGCGTTGCGCACGAGGGTGACGATATCCGCGCAGGCGCGCCGATCAGGCATCGACGCGCTTGGAGCCCACGGCCAGGCCGGCCTTCAGGCTGGCCTCGACGAACTCGTCCAGGTCGCCGTCCAGCACCTTCTGCGTGTCCGACCGTTCGATGCCGGTGCGCAGGTCCTTGATGCGGCTCTGGTCGAGCACGTAGTTGCGGATCTGGCTGCCCCAGCCGATGTCGGACTTGGTGGCTTCCACCGCGTCCTTCTCGGCGTTGCGCTTCTGGATCTCCAGTTCATACAGCTTGGCGGCCAGCATCTTCATCGCGTTGTCGCGGTTCTGGTGCTGGCTGCGGCCGGTCTGGCAGGCCACGACGATGTTGGTCGGGATGTGGGTGATACGCACCGCCGACTCGGTCTTGTTCACGTGCTGGCCACCGGCACCGGACGAACGGTACACGTCGGTACGCAGGTCGGCCGGGTTGATGGTGATATCGATGTTGTCGTCGATTTCCGGCGACACGAACACCGAGGTGAAGCTGGTATGGCGGCGGTTGTCCGAGTCGAACGGCGACTTGCGCACCAGGCGGTGCACGCCGGTCTCGGTCTTCAGCCAGCCATAGGCATAGTCGCCTTCCACGCGCAGCGTGGCCGACTTGATGCCAGCAACGTCGCCGCCGGACACTTCCATCAGTTCGGTCTTCCAGCCGCGCGACTCGCACCAGCGCAGGTACATGCGCAGCAGGATCTCGGCCCAGTCCTGGGCTTCGGTACCACCGGCACCGGCCTGGATGTCGACGAACGCCGCCGCATTGTCCATCTCGCCGGAGAACATGCGCTGGAACTCCAGCTTCTCCACGTGGGCCTGGTGCTTGTCCAGGTCGGCGACCACGGCCAGGGCGGTTTCCTCGTCCTGCTCGGACTCGGCCAGCTCCAGCAGCTCGGTGGCATCGTTCAGGCCATCGAGCACCGAGGCGATGCCGCCCACGGTCTTTTCCAGGCTGGAACGTTCGCGGCCCAGGTTCTGGGCGTACTCGGCGTTGTTCCAGACGTCGGGGCTTTCCAGCTCCCGCGTTACTTCTTCAAGACGCTCTTTCTTGGCGTCGTAGTCAAAGATACCCCCGAAGCGACAGCACGCGATCGGTCAGATCGGTGATGCGCTGGCGGACAGGATTCAGTTCGATCATGTCGGCGGTTATGCATTCAAAAGATGACTGGTAATGATACCGCAGGCTGCGGGTGCCCGGAATGAGGGCCTCACCCTGCCCCCAGCGCCTGCCGCAGCAGCGGCAGCTGGCGCCGGCTGCACGGCACTTTCGCCCCGTCGGCCATGTGCAGCAGGGCCTCGCCACCGTCCAGCGGCTCGATCGAGCGCAGCTGGCCCCGATGGATCAGCCAGCTGCGGTGCGGGCGCAGGAACTCGCCCGGGTCGAGCCGCTGCTCCAGCACCGCCATGGTGATCCGCAGCGGATAGTCGTGGCCGCGTACCCGCAGGTTCACATAGTTCCCCGCGGCCTGGGCATACTCCACGTCGGCCGTGGCGACCAGGAACTCCTTGCCCAGCTTGCGCACCAGGAAGTGCTGGGGGCGCTCGACCGGCTCCACCGGCGGGCCGACGTCCGGCTCGGCCAGCAGGCTCGCCTCGCCCTGCCTGCGCCGGCCGAACCAGCTGGCAAAGTGCTCCAGTGCCACGAACATCGCAAACGTGCGTACATCCTTCAGGTATTCGTAGGCAAAACGCTCCAGCCAGCCGGCATCATCCTGGTAGCGATGGCCCAGCGACCCGTAGGCCAGGTGCCGCAGCAGCACCATCCCCACCACGTGCAGCAGCGACCAGCCGACGCTGGCCAGCAGATACAGCGGCAACCGCCGCTTCCAGGTATCGGCATGCAGCGGCCAGCGCTCGCAGCCCCACCACAGCAGCGGCAGGGTCAACAGGACCAGGCCGAGGCTGCTGAACTCCCAGATCATCGGCTCCCACAGCCCGAGATCGGCGCCGCGGCGACTGGCGTCCATCACTTCCACCAGCGCATTGGTCACTGCCGAGGCCGACAGGATCGCCGCCCATACCAGCAGGCGGGTTGAAGTACGCCAGCGCGATGGTCGGCCTTGGGTCATTGCTGCATCCATGTCGTTGCGGTGCTCCAGCCTGCCTCAAGGGACAAAGGGTAGCGGCTCCATTGATCCCACCACCCCCGCCATTGGTCACTGCGTCGGTTCCAGCGGCCCCTTGCCAGTCGCCGCACGGACCGGGCGGCGTCACCTTGGCTCGATTCTCCGGCACACCACCACCATGACCCGACGCTACGACATCGACGCCCTGCGCGTGTTCGCCTTCGCCCTGCTGATCCTCTACCACACCGCCATGGCCTACGTGGACGACTGGGGCTTTCACCTCAAGAGCGTGCATACCGCCGAATGGCTGCAGTGGCCGATGCTGTTCGTCAACCGCTGGCGGATGTCGCTGCTGTTCCTGATCTCGGGTATCGCCATCGCGCTGATGCGGCCGGAAGGCAGGTTGCTGCGCTTCGCCGGCCTGCGCACCTGGCGGCTGCTGCTGCCGCTGCTGTTCGGCATGTTCGTGATCGTGCCGATCCAGCCCTATTGCGAAGGCGTGGCCAACGGCCACGTGGCACCCGGCTTCGGCCAGTTCCTGCTGCGCTACTGGCAGGTGCGGCCGTGGCCGGAAGGCAGCTTCGCCGGCTGGCAGTACGGCATTACCTGGAACCACCTGTGGTACCTGGCCTATCTGTGGAACTACACGCTGGCCTTGGCCCTGTTGATGCCATTGCTGGGAACGGCGGTGGTTCGCCGCGCGATGGCGCTCTGCGCAGCATCGCCGATGCTGCTGATCGGCCTTCCGTCCGCCCTGCTGCTGGCCTGGGTGACCTGGCTGGAGCCGATCTACCCGTCCACCAATGCCCTGCTCGGCGACTGGTACCAGCACGCGAAGTACGCGACGGTGTTCCTGGCCGGCTACCTGCTGGGTCGTGAACCGGTGTTCTGGGAGCGCGTGGTCGCCCTGCGCCGCACCACGCTATGGCTGGCGCTGGCTGCCGTCGGCTGGTATCTGGGGTTGCGCATCCTTGGCCAGGTACTGCCGGCTGACTCCTCGCTGCGGCAATGGCCCGAACCGTTCTGGGACCTGCAGGGCCGGGCCAGCCAGTCGCTTTACGTATGGACCGCGCTGCTGGCCATCCTCGGCTGGGGAAAGGTCTTCCTCGATCGCCCGTTCCGCTGGCTGCCGTACTGCACCGAGGCGATCTATCCCTGGTACATGCTGCACCAGAGCCTGATCATCGTGCTGTTGTTCTGGCTCAAGCCACTTCAGTTGGGCCCGTGGATGGAACCGGCCCTGCTGCTGGCCGGTACTGTCGGCGGCTGCCTGCTGATCCACGAACTGCTGATCCGTCGCGTGCGTTGGCTGCGGCCCGTGTTCGGCCTGCGTGCGAATCCGCCGGCGGCGCCAATGGCGCGCACCGCAGTAGTGTAGAGCCGAGCCCGCGCTCGGCTGCCTCTGCCATGAGCCGCGCATGTGCCCGGCGCTACATCAAGGCAGTCGAGCCAGCTCGACTCTACACGGGTGCCCGAGCGATCAACGCACCTCGAACTCGCCCACCAGCACGGTTTCGGCGCGATCCTTCAGCCGCATCGTCACCATCTGGTCCTTCTGCTTGGCCGTGCCCCAATGGGTGGTCAGGCGCAGCATCAGCGTCGTCGCACCGGTCACCAGTTGCTGGCGACTGCCGAAATAGTTCGCTTCCACCTTGTACTTGCCCGGCTTGGCGTTGCGCAGCGAGAACTGCTCGGGGCCATAGCCGCCGGTGAAGTCCTCCGACATCCGCCCGCCCTGGTAGGTCTGGCGGTTGCCGTAGTAGGCACGCTCGCCATTCGGGTCGGTCACCCACAGGTCCATGTCGCTGTTGTCGGCATCCCAGGACAGCACCACGCGCAGGTCCAGCGGCATTGCCTGCAGCAGGCGCGGGTCGATGGCCGAGGTATCCAGCCGTGGCGTGCTGCGCGCCACCAGGTTGGTCAGCTCATCCAATGCGATCAGGGCGATGCCATCGAAGCGGCTGTCCCACGGCCGCACCACCACCTGGTACAGCGGCGCCAGCGCCTGTTGCGGCTTGCCGGCCGCTGCCAGCGCCAGGCCCAGGTCGCGGAAGCTCTGCGGTTCTTCCTGGCCCATCGCCAGCACCTGCTCGAACACCGGCACCGCCAGTGCCGGGGCATCAGCCTGCATCAGCCGGTAGCCGAGCACGCGCAGCAGATGCCGGTTGTCCAGATCCATCTCGGCCAGGTTCGACAGTACCCGCAGTGCCAGTTCGCGCTGGCCCTGCTCCAGCAGCAGGTCGGCCACATCGAGGAAGAACGCGCTGCTGTCGGCGTGGGCATCGCGCTCGGCCAGATAGCGGTCGTAAAGTTGCGACGGCGGACCCTGGCGCAGGCGCCGGGCGATGGCCGAGTCCGGCTGCCAGGCCGCCAGCTGGATGCCGAGTTGGCCGTCGTTGGCGGCAGCGGGCGCAGCGACACGGCCACCAGTGACCGTGATTGAATCCAGGGCCTTGTTCGATGCAGGCGTTGAGCGACGCGCACGCGCGCTGCTGGCTTCCATGCGCTGCTCGGCCGCCGCTGCCATCGGTGAAGGCGCAGGCGGCGGGGCAGGCGCAGGGGCTGCCAGCATCGCCACGGGGGCGGATTCGGCTGCAGAGTCCACGGATGCAACCTCCAGCGCCGTTTCCCTGGCCTGCGGCGGCGCCCCCTTCGGCCAGCTGCGGTTCCACCACTGCTGGCGCTCCTTCCAGCGAGCGGCCACTTCATCCAGGCGCTGGCGATCGGCTGCGGCGCGATCACTTACCTGCACTGCAAACCTGGCGTCGTATTCGGCGCGCAACGTACCCGAAGGGCGGATCGCATAGCGCAGGTAGTCCTCCAGCGTCTCCAGCACGATCAGCGAGGTATCCGGCCCGACCAGGCCGAACTGTTGTGACAGGCGCTGCATCGCCTCACGGTTGCCACGGCGGTCGGCGGCCAGCTGCTGCAGGCGCGCCTGCGCCCACAAGCCTGCCAGCAGTTCACCGTCTTTGCTCTTCTGCGTGGCGGGCAGCGCCTGCCATTCGCCGCCACCCACGCGCACCCGCATCGGCACACCGTCGGCCGCCAGTCGTGCATGCAGCCACAGCCAGCCCTGGGCTTCACTGCGACGATCGATCACCACGTCCTGCACGCCGCGCCCCGCATCGACCTGCACATCCAGCGGCGACGACAGCAGCTCACGTGCCGCCGAATCGACATCCTTGCCCAGCGCAACGAAGCGGCCGCCATGCGCTTCGCTCCAACCACGCAGTCGCACGGCATCGGTGCGCGCAACGGCGCTGCTGACCGCAAACAGGCGTTGGTCCGGCGCCATCGCCGGCAGCTGTTCCGGCCCATAGGTCAGCAGGCCATCGCTGACCAGCAGGTATTCCTTCACGCCCGGCTGCGGCTGCCACTGCGCCAGTGCGCTGGCGCCGTCCGGACGCACGGCCTGCAGTGCTGCGCGCAGCTCGTTCCAGTTGCCGGCGCGGATGCGGAATCGACGCACCGGCTCGGCGCGATCGCGCAGCACGGTCAAGGCCACGGTGCCGTCACCCATCGCAGCGAAGTAGCGATCCAGCAGGGCGAACTCACGCGAGCGATCGCGCTGTCCCGCCGAACCGGAGCCGTCCCACAGCAGGCCGATCTCGCTGGGCAACGTGCGCGGCGTGCTGCTGGCCACCACCGGCAGCTGCGCCAACAGGTAATGGCCGTCCTGCCAGGGCGCCACCTGCACCTGTGCCTGTCGGGCTGCCGGCAGGCTCCACTGCAGCTGCTGCGGCAGCTGCGCGCCCCTGCCCTGCCACTGCAGCTGGCCCGCGCTGATGCGGAATGGCGCCGTACCCGCGGTGGCCGTGTCGGGGGCCTGCAGTTTCAGCTCAACCGAGGCTGCACCGGCGGCGAACTGCAGCGGCAGTGTCCACTGCCAGCCTTGGCCGGCGAAGGCCAACGGCTCGCGAATCACCAGCTCCACGCGCCGGCTACCGCCGGCCGGCAGCGGGTAGATGCGCAACCGGAACTGGTTGCCAGCGGTCTGTTCCAGCAGGCCCGGGTCGACCCCGCGACGGGCGATCTCCTCGAACACCTGGCGGCCGCGATCCTTGGGCACCGGCACCGCGTCACGCATCTCGCCGTTGATATCCAGCGCGAAGCCGCTGACCTGCTGACCGTCGGCCAGCGGGAACTGCAGCTCGCCCTCCAGCACGCGCCGGTTCGGGTTGTGGAATTCCAGTGTGATCCGGGTCTGGGCGATGCCGGCCTGGACTTCGCCTTCGATGTGGGCGTGTCGCAGCTGCACCGCCTGCTCGGCGGCCGGGGCAATCAGCAAAGGCATGCTGGCCTGCGGCCGGGAGATCGGCGGCGACTGCGCGCCAGCGGGCCAGGCCGCGAGGGCCAGCAACAACACAGTGCAGCAACGGACGAAGACCATGAGCGGACTCCAGTGGGATCGTGAACCTTTGAACGCACCAGCAACCGTAATGGGGTTGGCGCCCCCAAAAAGGGGACGGAGGGGATTAAGTCGCAAGTGGCAAACAAGGCACAAGCGACTTAATCCCCTCCGTCCCCTTTTTTCATGCGGGCAGGCAGTGCTCCACGATCAGCTGGATGGCGCTGCCGCCGCGATAGTCGTCGCAGGCGAGGCGATAGGCGAGATGCACATGGCGACCGGGCGCGTTGCCGTGCCAGCCGCCGAAATGGATGGCGTTGATCGTGCCGGGTACGCCGGGCAGGCGCAGTTCCAGCTTCAGGTGACGCTCCTTCAGCACGCGCCAGTTGGCCACTTCGAAGTGGCCGTCGAACAGTGGCTCGGGAAAACCCTGGCCCCACGGCCCGGCCAGGCGCAACGCATCGGCGTGGCGATGGTCCAGCTCGTCCGCCGCCAGTTCGCCGTCACTGAGCACCTGCTGCTGCAGTGCCGCCGGATCGAGCATCTCCAGCACCACCGCGACGAAGGCGGCCTTGAAGTCATCGATGTGGTCACGCCGCAGGCTGAGGCCGGCCGCCATGGCGTGGCCACCGAAGCGTTCGATCAGGCCCGGGTGGCGCGCATCGACCAGCGCCAGGGCGTCACGGATGTGCAGGCCGGGAATGGAGCGCGCCGAGCCTCGCAGGGTGTCGGCGCCAGGTTCGGCCGGCGCGAAGGCGATCACCGGGCGATGCAGGCGGTCCTTCATCTTCGACGCGACCAGGCCGACCACGCCCGGATGCCAGTCGGCATCGAACAGGCAGGCCGCCACCGGTCGCTGACCGGCCATGTCCAGCACCACCCGGGTCAACGCCTGCTCGGCGTCATCGGTCATCGATTGCTGCACGGCGCGCCGTTCCGAATTGATCTGCTCCAGCGTCTGCGCGATCTCGCGCGCCTGGCGCGGGTCTTCGGTCAGCAGCAGCGCGATGCCCAGCGCCATGTCTTCCAGCCGGCCCGCGGCATTCAGGCGCGGGCCGAGCGCGAAGCCGATGTCGGTGGCTGTGAGCCGCGCGGCATCACGGCCGCTGGCTTCGATCAGCGCACGCAGGCCGACACAGCCCTGCCCCGCGCGCAGACGCCGCAGGCCCGCGCTGACCAGTGCCCGGTTGTTCGGATCCAGCGCCACCAGGTCGGCGACGGTGCCGACCGCCACCAGGTCTAGCAGCGTGGTCAGGTCCGGCCCCTTGCCATCGGCGAAGACGCCGGCCTCGCGCATGTGCCGGCGCAGCGCCATCAGCACGTAGAAGATCACGCCGACGCCGGCCAGCGACTTGCTGGGGAAGGCATCACCGTCGAGATTGGGATCGACGATGACATCGGCCGGCGGCAGCTGCGGCCCGGGTAGGTGATGGTCGGTGACCAGCACCTGCCAGCCCCGCGCCTTGGCCGCGGTCACACCCGCATGGCAGGCGATGCCGTGGTCGACCGTGACCAGCAGGTCCGGCTGCAGCTCGGCCAGCTCCTCCACCAGCGACGGCGACAGGCCGTAGCCGTGCACCATTCGGTTCGGCACCGCGTGGAAGACATGCTGCGCGCCGAGCATGCGCAGGCCACGCACGCCGACCGCACAGGCGGTGGCGCCATCGCAATCGAAATCGCCGACCACCAGGATGCGCTTGTCATTGGCCATGGCCTCGATCAGCAGGCCCACCGCATCATCGATGCCGGTCAGCAGCTCGGGGGCGTGCAGATTGCCCAGTTTCGGCTGCGCCAACTCCGGTGTACCCGCGCCCCGGTTGGCATAGAGACGCGCCAGCAGCGGCAGCGTGCCCTCCGGCCAGCTGCCGGGCGCAACCGCATCGCGGCGGCGGATCGTCGGCGTATCAGGGAATGGCTGCACAGCATCGGCGGCAAGGGACATCGGCATCGCCGGGTTGCGGAAGACATCCCCATGATAGCGCGGGGTCGGATCTCTCTGCCCGCAGGAGGCTCCCCCCCCTGATCGCGAGCATTTGGAATCTGCCAGCATATCTTCCATGCTTGTCGGCCCTGAAATGGACTTCAACGCATGCATCGCACGCTGCTTCCCGCGCTGCTGGGCCTCGCCCTGGCCCCGGCCGCCCACGCCGCCACACCCGAACCGAAGGCCGGCGTGCAGTTCCAGCACAACGACTGGTCGCTGGCCTGTGACAACACCCGCACCTGCCGCGCCGCCGGCTACAGCCCGGAAGAACCCGGCAATCTGCTCAGCCTGATGCTGGAACGCGCGGGCGGCCCGGCTACGAAGGTGCTCGCGCGGCTGCGCAATGGCGAGGATGGCGAAAGCCCGACGCCGACCGGGGCGCTGCGCCTGCGCCTGAACGGCAAGGACCTGGGCCCGGTGCACGACACCGGCGACGGGGACAACGTGTTGTTGCAGCAGGCACAGACCGATGCACTGGTCGCCGCACTGCCGCGCCAGGCACGCATCGAGATCATCGACGGCAAGGGCAAGGCGTGGCCGATCTCCGACAGCGGCGCAGCGGCCGTACTGCTGAAGATGGACGAGGCCCAGGGCCGGCTGGGCACGCCCGGTGCGCTGGTGCGGCGTGGCGACAAGCCCGAAGCGAGCGTGCCTGCGGCGTTGCCGGTACCAGTGATCGTGCGCGGCACGCTGATGGCACCGCGCGCCTCGGACGCGGCGCTGGCCAAGGCACCGGGCCTGCGCAAGGCGCTGATCGCCAGCCTGCCGAAGCCGGATGAGTGCGGCCGCCTGAGCGATGGCGGGACAGATGAGATCGAGATCCAGCGACTGGACGCCCAGCATGTACTGGCAAGCACCAGTTGCTTCGTGGGTGCCTACAACATGAGCAACGCCTACTGGGTGGTGCGAGACAGATCGCCGTACCAGGCGACCTTTGTCACCAACCTGGCCGAAGATTTTGACCGCGATGACGCTACGCTGCGAGGCCGCTCCCGAGGCCGCGGTGTCGGCGATTGCATCTCCGCCAATGACTGGGTGTGGGACGGGGAGCGCTTCGTGAAGAGCAGCGATTTCACGACGGGCCAGTGTCGCAATATGCTCGGCGGGCACTGGACACTGCCGACGGTGGTCAGCGAGGTCCGTTGAGGCGCCGCTACCTGCGGTAGTGCCGGCCGCTGGTCGGCAACCCCGACAAACCCTGGGGGTCAGAGCCGTTTTCCGATGGAAAACGGATCCGACCCCGATCGGTCGACCCCGATCAATCGTGAAGCTGCCGCGGCTTCTTCCAGAACTGCCAGCGCTGGCCGCGGTCCAGCTGGAACTGCAGGCCGTCCTCGAAATCGAGCACCAGCCGCTGCAGCTCGCCACGCTTGAGCGCGGCCAGCAGCGGCCGGATTGCATCATTGCCGAGCTGCTGCAGCGAACGCAGCTGGCGCAGGTCGACCAGTGCATCCACCGCCTGCTCGCCATCCACGGCTACGCCAGCCGCCAGGGCCAGGCCCTGCAGCAGGGCATCGCGGCTGCGCACCTGTGCGTGCGGCGTGCTGACCGACACCGGCATCACGCCACCGCCCCAGAACCACAGCGAATTGATCGGCTGTTGTCCCTGCGCGGCGCGCTGCTGGTTCCAGGAATGGTTGTGCAGCAGTACCTGCGCTTCGGTCATCAGCGCCCGCCAGCGACGGCCGCCCTCGCCCTCCGGCAGATGCGAGAACAGGTCATCGCCCAGCACCTCGTCCGGACTATTGAAGTCCGGCAGCACCAGGTCGATTGGAAGCCGCAGGTACCAGCGCGACGGGTCAGGTGCGTCAAGCACGAACCCGGCATCGGCAAACAAGGGCTGCAGCACCGGCAGCAGGGCCAGGCTGTCGGCCAGCGTCGGCCGCAGCGTTTCGCCGTAGGCCATCATCCGCGCGCCATGCATGTCCGGCACCATGCAGGCCGGATCGGCACGCAGCCAGCTGGCGCCGGCCGCATCGCCGACGTCGCGCTGGCGGGTCAACGCGGCCACCGGCCAGTGCGGCGCGGCAACCGCGAAATGGCGCGTCAGCTGCGCGCGTTCGCCCGGCGCGACCTGCACGGTCGTGGCACGGCCGAGCGCACGTGCCACATCGTCCGGCAACGCAGCCGCGGCAAAGCGGCTGCGGGCCGGCAACAGCAGGGTCGCCGTTGCCACCGTGTCAGTCCACGTAGCTGACGCTGACGATCTCGTACTCGCGCTGGCCGGCCGGGGCGTCGATCACGATCGAATCGCCTTCCAGCTTGCCGATCATCGCGCGCGCCACCGGCGAGGAAATCGCGATCAGGCCCAGCTTGATGTCCGCTTCCAGGTCACCGACGATCTGGTACTTCTTCTCTTCGTCGGTTTCCACGTCGGCCAGCGTCACGCTGGCGCCGAACACCACCTTGGAGCCGGCGTTGAGCTTGCTCACGTCGATGATCTCGGCGTGCGACAGCTCGCCTTCCAGCTGCTTGATGCGGCCTTCGATGAAGCCCTGTTCCTCGCGCGCGGCGTGGTACTCGGCGTTCTCCTTCAGGTCGCCATGCTCACGCGCTTCGGCGATAGCGGCGATCACCTTCGGGCGCTTGACCGACTTCAGGTGATCCAGTTCGTCGCGCAGCTTCTGCGCGCCCTTCATGGTGATGGGGGCTCTCATGCATTCAACTCCTTGTGCAGCTCCTGCAGCGACCAGACGGGACCGGTGCCGCGGAATTCCAGTGAATCCACCAGCGCCTTGGCGCCGGCAATGGTGGTCGAGTAGGTGACGCGATGCTGCAGCGCCTCGCGACGGATCGAGAACGAGTCGTTGATCGCCGAACGACCTTCGGTCGTGTTGACGATGTAGACGATCTCGCCGTTCTTGATCGAGTCGACGATGTGCGGACGGCCTTCGACCACCTTGTTGATGATCTCGCAGTCCATGCCGTGCTGCTGCAGCCAGGCGGCGGTGCCACGGGTGGCGACCAGGCTGTAGCCACGCGCCAGCAGCGCCTTGGCCACCGGCAGCACGCGCTTCTTGTCCGGATCGCGGACCGAAACGAAGGCCTTGCCAACCGGCGGGGCCTTGATGCCGCCGGCTTCCTGCGCCCGCGCGAAGGCGGCGTTGAAGGTGCGGCCGACGCCCATCACTTCACCGGTGGAGCGCATCTCCGGCCCAAGGATCGGATCGACGCCCTGGAACTTGGCGAACGGGAAGATCGCTTCCTTCACCGAGTAGTAGTCCGGCACGATTTCCTTGGTTGCGCCCTGCTCGGCCAGGCTCTTGCCAGCCATGCAACGGGCGGCGATCTTGGCCAGCGGCATGCCGGTGGCCTTGGACACGAACGGCACGGTGCGCGAGGCACGCGGGTTCACTTCCAGCAGGTAGATGGTGTCGGCACCGTCGTCGCTGGTCTGGATCGCGAACTGGGTGTTCATCAGGCCGACCACGTTCAGGGCCTTGGCCAGCTCCACCACCTGGCGGCGCAGTTCGGCCTGGGTTTCAGCCGACAGCGAGTACGGCGGCAGCGAGCAGGAGGAATCGCCCGAGTGCACGCCAGCTTCTTCGATGTGCTCCATCACGCCACCGATCAGGACGTTGCCATCCTTGTCGGCGATGATGTCGACGTCGCACTCGACAGCATTGTCGAGGAAGCGGTCCAGCAGCACCGGCGAATCGTTGGACACCTTCACCGCGTCGCGCACGTAGCGGGCCAGGTCGGCTTCGCCGTAGACGATTTCCATCGCACGGCCGCCCAGCACGTAGCTCGGGCGCACCACCAGCGGGTAGCCGATCTCGCGGGCCAGCAGCAGGGCTTCCTGGTCGTTGCGGGCGATACGGTTCGGCGGCTGCTTCAGGCCCAGCGTGTCGACCAGCTGCTGGAAGCGCTCACGGTCTTCGGCCAGGTCGATCGAGTCCGGGCTGGTGCCGATCACCGGCACGCCGTTGGCTTCCAGCGCGCGCGCCAGCTTCAGCGGGGTCTGGCCGCCGTACTGCACGATCACGCCCTTCGGCTGTTCCAGCTCGACGATCTCCAGCACGTCTTCCAGGGTCAGCGGTTCGAAGTACAGGCGGTCGGAGGTGTCGTAGTCGGTCGACACGGTTTCCGGATTGCAGTTGACCATGATGGTTTCATAGCCATCCTCGCGCAGCGCCAGTGCCGCGTGCACGCAGCAGTAGTCGAACTCGATGCCCTGGCCGATGCGGTTCGGGCCACCGCCCAGGATCATGATCTTGTCGCGGTTGCTCGGCGCGGCCTCGCACTCGTCCTCGTAGGTCGAGTACAGGTAGGCGGTACCGGTGGAGAATTCACCGGCACAGGAATCCACGCGCTTGTAGACCGGGCGTACCTTGTGCGCACGACGCAGCGCGCGGATGGCGGCTTCGTTGGTACCGGTCAGCTGCGCCAGGCGTGCGTCGGAGAAGCCAGCGCGCTTCAGCTTGCGCAGGCGTGCAGCGTCCAGCGCGTCGATGCCACCGGCAGCGACTTCAGCTTCGGCAGCGATGATTTCCTCGATCTGGTCCAGGAACCAGTGATCGATGAACGACAGTGCGTAGATCTCTTCCACGCTCATGCCGGCGCGGAACGCATCGGCGACGAAGAACAGGCGCTCCGGGCCAGGCGCCTTCAGCTCGCGGCGCAGGGTCTGCAGGTCGTCTTCGTTGGCCAGGTCCAGCCCGGTCGGATCGAAGCCGACCTTGCCGGTCTCCAGGCCACGCAGGGCCTTCTGCACCGACTCCTGGAAGGTGCGGCCCATCGCCATCACCTCGCCCACCGACTTCATCTGGGTGGTCAGGCGGGCGTCGGCAGCCGGGAACTTCTCGAAGGCGAAGCGCGGGATCTTGGTGACGACGTAGTCGATGGACGGCTCGAACGAGGCCGGGGTCAGGCCGCCGGTGATCTCGTTCTTCAGTTCGTCCAGGGTGTAACCCACGGCCAGCTTGGCGGCGACCTTGGCGATCGGGAAGCCGGTGGCCTTGGAGGCCAGCGCCGAGGAACGCGACACGCGCGGGTTCATCTCGATGACGACCACGCGACCGGTCTTCGGGTTGATGCCGAACTGCACGTTCGAGCCACCGGTATCGACGCCGATCTTGCGCAGCACGGCGATGGAGGCATCGCGCAGGCGCTGGTATTCCTTGTCCGTCAGGGTCTGCGCCGGCGCCACGGTGATCGAGTCACCGGTGTGCACGCCCATCGGGTCCAGGTTTTCGATCGAGCAGACGATGATGCAGTTGTCCGCAGTGTCGCGGACCACTTCCATCTCGAATTCCTTCCAGCCCAGCACCGACTCTTCCACCAGTACTTCGGTGGTCGGCGACAGCTCCAGGCCGCGGCTGACGATCTCGACCAGCTCTTCGCGGTTGTAGGCGATGCCGCCACCGCTGCCGCCCAGAGTGAAGCTGGGGCGGATGATGGTCGGGTAGCCGACGCGGGTCTGGATCTCCAGCGCTTCGTCCAGGGTGTGGGCGACGGCGGCGGTCGGGCATTCCAGGCCGATCTCACCCATGGCCACGCGGAACAGCTCGCGGTCTTCGGCCATGCGGATCGCTTCGCGCTTGGCGCCGATCAGCTCGACGTTGTACTTCTCCAGCACGCCGTTGTCGGCCAGGTCCAGCGCGCAGTTCAGCGCGGTCTGGCCACCCATGGTCGGCAGCAGCGCATCGGGCTTTTCCTTGGCGATGATCTTCTCGACCGTCTGCCAGTTGATCGGCTCGATGTAGACGGCGTCGGCCATCTCCGGGTCGGTCATGATCGTGGCCGGGTTGCTGTTGACCAGCACCACGCGGTAACCCTCGTCACGCAGGGCCTTGCAGGCCTGGGCGCCGGAGTAGTCGAACTCGCAGGCCTGGCCGATGACGATCGGGCCAGCACCGATGATGAGGATGGTCTTGAGGTCAGTGCGCTTGGGCATTTTCTTCTCTAAGTCAGTACAGCGTGACAAGGGGGAGTGATCGCACGCTGTCGATCAGGAATCTTGATCCGCAGCGCCGCGCCGGGGGCAGCAGCGATGCGGGGTTTACGGTCCATCGCGACGCCACCGGGGGGCCGGCGGCGTACTGATCACGCCTTGGCCTGCTCCATCAGCACCACGAAGCGGTCGAACAGCGGACCGACATCGGTCGGGCCCGGCGACGCTTCCGGGTGGCCCTGGAACGAGAACGCCGGCACGTCGGTGCGGGCGACACCCTGGTTGGTGCCGTCGAACAGCGAGCGGTGGGTCACGCGCAGGGTCGGCGGCAGGGTCGCTTCATCGATCGCGAAACCGTGGTTCTGCGAGGTGATCATCACCCGGCCGCTGTCCAGGTCCTGCACCGGGTGATTGGCACCGTGGTGGCCATGGCCCATCTTCATGGTCTGCGCGCCCGAGGCCAGGCCCAGCAGCTGGTGGCCCAGGCAGATGCCGAAGGTCGGGATCTTCACATCGATGAAGGTCTTGATCGCTTCGATGGCGTAGTCACACGGCTCCGGGTCACCCGGGCCGTTGGACAGGAACACGCCGTCCGGCTTCAGGGCCAGCACTTCGGCGGCCGGGGTCTGCGCCGGTACCACGGTCACTTCGCAGCCACGCTCGGCCAGCATGCGCAGGATGTTGGTCTTCACACCGAAGTCGTAGGCCACGACCTTGAACCGGGCCGGCACGCTGACGAAAGCGTTGGCATCCAGGTCCAGCTGGCCCTCGGTCCAGGTGTAGGTCTTCTCGGTAGTGACGACCTTGGCCAGATCCATGCCCTTCAACCCCGGGAACTTGCGGGCGGCTTCCAGTGCCTTTTCCACGTCGATGTCGCCGGCCATCAGCGCACCGTTCTGCGCGCCCTTCTCGCGCAGGATGCGGGTCAGCTTGCGGGTGTCGATGCCGGCGATGGCAACCACGCCACGCTGGATCAGCCAGTCCTGCAGCGACACCTGGCTGCGCCAGTTGCTGGGGCGGCGCGGAACGTCGCGCACGATCAGGCCGGCCGACCACACCTTGGACGCTTCGTTGTCCTGGTCGGTCATGCCGGTGTTACCGATATGCGGATAGGTCAGCGTGACCATCTGCCGGGCGTAGGACGGGTCGGTCAGCACTTCCTGGTAGCCGGTCATGGCGGTGTTGAACACCACCTCACCGACGGACAGGCCGGGCGCGCCTACGGATTCGCCCTCGAATACGGTGCCGTCTTCGAGGACGAGGATTGCGGCTTGGGTCACGGGAATCTCACTTTGGCTACCGAGGGGGCTGCCGAAGTCACGCCTGCGCTTCACGGAAATCCGGTTGCAAAAAAGCGCGGACGTACGGTCTGGGACCGGTCCGGCTTTCGTGATTCGGCGAGTGCGAATTGTAGCGCTGCCGGGGCGCTCGCGCCAGCGGTTATCGCGCTTCATGAACAGGCGATTGCGCATTCATTTCAATCCGGCGGCGTATGCGGGCCGGAGGCGGGGTCGGATCCTTTCCCGAATGGGAAAGGCTCTGACCCCAGGCGCCCTCGGATGGGGTCAGAGCCCTTTCCGCAGGAAAGGGATCCGACCCCACGAATCAGCCCGCCCTACTGCAGCAGGTCCCGCACCCGGTAGCTGCCCGGCGCCCGCCCCTGCAGCTGGCGGGCGGCGAACAGGGCGCCGCGGGCGAAGATGTCGCGGTTGGTGGCCCGATGCACCAGCTCGATGCGCTCGCCCAGACCGGTGAACTGCACCAGATGCTCGCCCACGATGTCACCGGCACGCAGGCTGGCGTAGTGCGGCTCCGCCCCGCCCCGTTGCGCGGCCGCGCCCAGGGTCAGCGCGGTGCCCGATGGCGCATCCTTCTTCTGGGTGTGGTGCGATTCGACGATGTCGCAGTCCCAGCCGGCCAGCGCCTGCGCCGCGCGCTCCACCAGCTCGTCCAGTACCGCCACGCCCAGGCTGAAGTTCGAGGCCCACACCAGCGGGATCTTCGCCGCCGCGGCCTCCAGCGCCTGGCGCTGCGTGCTGGAGATACCGGTGGTGCCCGACACCAGCCCCGCGCGGCGTTCCACGCACAACGCCAGCATCGGGTCGAAACCCTCCGGCAGGCTGAAGTCGATCGCCACATCGAACACCGGCGCGCCGGGCAGCTCACTGGCGCCGAAGAACGGCACGCCGTCGACCACGCGCTGTGCCGGCGCACGGCCGGTCACTGCAGCCACGATCTGCAGGGTTTCGGGATGTTCGGCGGCCAGCCGCAGCAGGGCCTGGCCCATGCGCCCGGAGGCGCCGTGAATGAGCAATCGCAGGGGAGTCTGGTTCATGCCTGCAGGCTAGCGGCAGCACGCCTGCTCCGGCAAGCGCCATCACTGCTACGCTGCATGCCCTTTCATGCAATGGATGGCAGCCCCTTCATGCAGATCAGCGAACAGCTGGTGCTGATCACCGGCGCCGGCCGCGGCCTTGGCCAGCACATCGCCCGCGCGTTCGCGGCGCAGGGTGCGCGCGTCATCGTCAACTACCACCGCAGCGAAGGCCCCGCACGGGCGCTGGCCGCCGAGCTGGGCGGACAGGCGATCGCGCTGCCGGCCGACGTCACCGACCGCAGCCAGGTCGATGCAATGCTGCAGCACGCCCTGGCCCACTTCGGCCAGGGCGTCACCACCGTGGTCAACAACGCGCTCGCCGCGTTCTCGTTCAATGGTGATGCCCGCGATGGTGCCGCCACCATCGGCTGGCCGGCCTTCCAGGCGCAGTTCGAGGGCAGCGTGCGCGGCGCGCTGAACACCGTGCAGGCCGCCCTGCCCGGCATGCAGGCCCGCCGCTTCGGCCGCATCATCAACATCGGCACCAACCTGTTCCAGAACCCGGTCGTGCCCTACCACGACTACACCGCCGCCAAGGCCGCGCTACTGTCCCTCACGCGCACGCTGGCCGGCGACCTCGGCCCACATGGCATCACCGTGAACATGCTGTCCGGCGGCCTGCTGCGCACCACCGATGCCAGCGCTGCCACGCCGGAGGCAGTGTTCGACTACATCGCCGCCAACACGCCACTGCGCAGCGTTACCACGCCAGCAGAATTCGCCGATGCCGCGCTGTTCTTCGCCGGCCCCTGGTCGCGCGCGGTGACCGGGCAGAACCTGGTGGTCGATGGCGGGCTGGTGCGGGACTGAGCCAATGCGCATTTCCGAGGTCAGCCGCCTGACCGGCGCCAGCGCCAAGGCCATCCGCCTGTACGAGGCGCGCGGACTACTGCCGCCGGTGCCGCGGCTGAACCGCTATCGCGACTACAGCGAACAGGATGTGGCCTGGGTGCAGCTGATCCGCCAGGCGTTGGCGCTGGGCATCACCCTGGCCGCGATCTCCCGCCTGCAGGGCCGCGACGGACGGCTCGACTGGCCCGCGGTGCTGGCCCTGCTCGAGCAACAACGCAGCCGCATCGCCAGCGAGCGGGCACGGCTGGCGCAGGTCGAGCTCGACCTGCAGCAGGTCAGCGACGAACTGCGGCAGTGGCTGCACTCCGGCAGCGGTGACTGCATCCTGGAACCCAGCGGCTGCGCCGCTGGTGGTTGACTCTGCCCCAAGGGCATAGCCCAACCTCGCGCACTTTCCATTGCCCGAGGTTGCCGTGTCCCGTTCCATCCTGATCCTGCTCGGCCATCCCGACCGCGACAGCCTGTGCGGTGCCCTCGCCCAGCGCTACGCCACCGCCGCCGAGAATGCTGGCCATCGGGTGCGCCTGATCGCACTGGGCGAACTCGAGTTCGATCCGGTGCTGCGCCATGGCTACCGCCAGATCCAGCCGCTGGAAGCCGACCTGCAGGACACTGCGGATGCGATCGAGGCCTGCGACCATCTGGTGCTGGTCTATCCCACCTGGTGGGGCGCGATGCCGGCGCTGCTGAAGGGCTTCTTCGATCGCGTGCTGCTGCCGGGGTACGCCTTCCGCGACCGGCGCGATTCAGTCTGGTGGGACCGGCTGCTGGCCGGTCGCAGCGCACGGGTGATCACCACGCTGGATACGCCGCCCTGGTATTACCGCTGGATCTACCGCGACCCGGGCATCACCCAGATCCGCGCCACTATTCTGGAATTCTGCGGCATCCGCCCGGTGCGGGTCAGCCGACTCGGTGCGGTGCGCAGCAGCTCGCCGGAGCAACGCAACTGGTGGCTGGCGTTGGCAGCGGAGCTGGGCTCACGGGCCAACTAGCTGGAAGAGCGTGCGAACCAAGGTTCGCACCCACCTGGAGCGTTCGCACCCACCTGGGGCGCTCGTTGCGGGTGTCGCGTTTGCCAATTGACCGTCAGGCACTGCGCCTCAAGGCTGTGGGCCCTTGTTACGGCCCAGGCAAAGCCCATGAAATCCTCGACCGTCTTCAGCAAGTGCGCCAGGAAGACCGGCTTTGCCGGTACGTCGACGACCCGCTATCGCTTGCTGGACGCCGCGCTGCTTGTCGTGAATCACCAGCGCGCCAGCGAAAGCCGGGGCTTCTATGTGAATGCTGGACTCTACTTTCCGGAGCTGCTCGAGTATCCCCTCGCGCCTGACGATCTTGAAACGGCTTTCCGGTACCGCTCCAGCATCCCCACGCCCCATGTCGACTGGCGCATCGAAGAAACGCCGGGCCTGCGCCGGACCTTCATCCAGCAGGATCTTGAAGATCTGCTGGAGGCCGGTAACCGCGACGCGTTGAAGGCCCTGCTGCTCGATGCCCTGGCCGACGTGGCGGGTTTCGCGGCAGCCCATGGGAACAGGGAATCGGTGCGGCGATTGAACCGGGACGGGAACTTCCGGGCGATCATCCGCAGAGAGGTCTGAACCCCGAGAGCGTGCGAACCAAGGTTCGCACCCACAGGGCCAAGGTTCGCACCCACAGGGCGAAGGCCCGCACCCACCGGCCGAAGGTTCGCGCCCACCAGGCGGCCGCAGCCGAACAGGCTCGACGCTACTTCACTTCTTGCTCGGCCCGCAGCTGTCGCAACCGCCACAGGCACCACCACCGCCCGTTGCCGGCGGCGCGATCTTCCGCCCCAGCGCCTGCAGCCAGGCGGCGCGGCCCGGCTTCAGCAGGGCCAGCGCCAGCGCCCCGCGCAGCGTGCGCACGGTGCCGGGGAACTGCTTCTTCAGCACCACCCAGGCACTGACCAGCACGGCCACCGCGATGATCAGGTACTGGATCAGCAGGCCGGTATCCATCAGCCGCCTCCCAGCGCCCTGGTCACCTGGTAGGTGATCAGTGCGGCCACATAAGCCGCTGCGAACAGGTAGAACGCGGCAAAGCCCATCTGCTTCCACGAATTGGTCTCGCGCTTGATGGTGGCCAGCGTCGAGATGCACATCGGGGCGTAGATGTACCAGACCAGCAGCGACAGCGCGGTCGCCAGCGACCAGCCATCGCTGATCAGCGGGGTCAGCGCCTGGCTGGCGGCATCGTCATCGGCGGCCGACAGCGCATACACGGTGGCCAGCGAAGACACCGCCACCTCGCGCGCGGCCAGGCCCGGGATCAGCGCGATGCAGATCTGCCAGTTGAAGCCCAGCGGCGCGAAGAACACCGCCATCGCATGGCCGATCTGGCCGGCGTAGCTGTAGTCGATGGCTGGCATCGTGGCGTCGGCAGGTGCCGCCGGGAACGACAGCAGCACCCACAGCAGGATGGTCAGCGCCAGGATGATGCCGCCGACGCGCTTGAGGAAGATCATGCCGCGCTCGTACAGCCCCACCGCCAGGTCGCGTACATGCGGCAGGCGGTACGACGGCAGCTCCAGCATCAGCGGGTGCTCGCTCTTGTCGCGACGCCACTTCTTCATGATCCACGACATCGCCAGCGCGCTGAGAATGCCCGCCGCATACAGGCCGAACAGCACCAGGCCCTGCTGGTTGAACACGCCCCACACCGTCTTCTGCGGAATGAACGCACCGATCAGCAGCGCGTACACCGGCAGGCGCGCCGAGCAGGTCATCAGCGGCGCCACCAGGATCGTGGCCAGGCGGTCACGCGGGTCCTGGATGCTGCGCGTGGACATGATGCCCGGCACCGCGCAGGCGAAGCTGGACAGCAGCGGGATGAACGAGCGGCCGGACAGGCCGGCGGCCGCCATCATGCGGTCGAGCAGGAACGCCGCACGCGGCAGGTAGCCGGACTCCTCCAGCACCAGGATGAAGAAGAACAGGATCAGGATCTGCGGCAGGAACACCACCACACCGCCGACGCCTGCGATGATGCCGTCGGTCAGCAGGCTGGCCAGCGGGCCTTCCGGCAGCAGGCTGCCAACAAAGGTGCCGAGCCAGGCGAAGCCAGCCTCGATGCCGTCCATCAGCGGCGTCGCCCAGGCGTACACCGCCTGGAAGATCAGGAACATCACCACCGCCAGGCTGACCAGGCCGAACACCGGGTGCAGCAGCCAGCGGTCCAGCGCGTCGTCGATCTTCGCGGTCCGTGCCGGCATGCGCACGGCGACTGACAGGATCCCGCGCACCTTGGCGTGGTAATCGATGCCACTTTCCGGGCCCGGCACCGGTGCATCCAGGTGCGGCACCATGGCGTCCAGGCGCTCGACCAGGGCCTTGGCGCCCTGCTTGCGCACCGCCACGGTCTCCACCACCGGCACGCCCAGCTCGCGCTCCAGCGCGGCCACATCCACCTGGATGCCGCGGCGCTGGGCCGCGTCGACCATGTTCAGGGCCACCACCATCGGCTTGCCCAGCTCGCGCAGTTCCAGCGCGAAGCGCAGGTGCAGGCGCAGGTTGGTGGCGTCGATCACGCACAGCAGCACGTCCGGCGCGGCCTCGCCCGGGTAGAAGCCCCGGCACAGGTCACGAGTGATCGCCTCGTCCAGGCTGGCCGGATGCAGGCTGTAGGCGCCCGGCAGGTCAAGCACGGCGAATTCACGGCCGGACGGCGCGCGCAGGCGGCCCTCCTTGCGCTCGACGGTGACGCCGGTGTAGTTGGCGACCTTCTGCCGGCTGCCGGTCAGCTGGTTGAACAGCGCGGTCTTGCCGCTGTTGGGGTTACCGACCAGCGCGATGCGCAGGGCGGCGGTGGCGGCGATTGCGGTCATGCACGTCGTTCCCGGCTGGCGGCGTCGACCACGACCCGCTTGGCTTCACTGATCCGCAGCGCGAACCGGGTGAACCCGACCTGCACCAGCAGCGGCTCGCCGCCCACCGGGCCCTTGGCCACCAAGCGCACTTCCTCGCCATTCACGAAACCCAGCTCGCGCAGGCGACGGGCAATGGCATCGTTGGCATGCAGGTCCTGCACGGACTCGACCACGGCCGAGGTGTGCAGCGGCAGTTCGGACAGCGTCATCTAGCGTGTTCTCTGCTGGATGTAAATGGTTCTCGATTCTAACATTCCCGCGTCGCGTCATGGCCCATGACCAATGGCCCGCTATGATCCATACAGGTATGGAGTGACCCTGGAATCCCATGAACGATGCTTTGCAGATCGAGCGCCGTGGCGCCGTCCTCACCCTCTGGCTGAACCGGCCGGAGCTGCACAACGCCTTTGACGCCAGCCTGATCGCCCGGCTGACCGCCGCGCTGGAAGCCGCCGGCCGCGATGATTCGGTCCGGGCCGTGGTGGTCGCCGGCCACGGCGCCTCCTTCTCGGCCGGTGCCGACATGCAGTGGATGCGCGGCATGGCGGCGGCCAGCGAGGCCGACAACCGCGAGGACTCGCTGGCACTGGCACGGCTGATGCGCACCCTGGACGAGCTGCCCAAGCCGACCCTGGCCCGGGTCCACGGCGCGGCCTTCGGTGGCGGCGTCGGCCTGGTTGCCTGCTGCGACATTGCCATCGCCAGCACCTCGGCCCGCTTCGGCCTGACCGAAAGCCGCCTTGGCCTGCTGCCGGCGGTGATCTCGCCTTACGTGATCGAGGCCATCGGCCCGCGCCAGGCGCGGCGCTGGTTCGCCACCGGCGAGCACTTCGACGCCGATACCGCACTGCGCATCGGCCTGGTCCACCAGCTGGTCGAGCCCGAGCGCCTGGACGAAGCGCTGGAGCGCCAGCTGGCCCTGCTCGACAAGGCCGGCCCGATCGCCTCGTCCACCGCCAAGCAGCTGGTCCGGCAGGTCCGCGACAGCCATGACCGCGACGCCCTGGATCGGGATAATGCCGCCCTGATCGCGCGCCTGCGGGTGTCCGCCGAGGGCCAGGAAGGCCTGGGCGCCTTCCTCGACAAGCGCGCCCCCCATTGGGTCACGGAAGCCTGAACATGCTCGATCATCTTGGTTTGACCAGCGCCGACCTGGCGCGCAGCAAGACCTTCTTCCTGCAGGCGCTGGCGCCGCTGCAGATCGGCGTGGTGATGGAAGTGAGCGCCGAACAGACCGGCGACCACGACCACATCGGCTTCGGCAGCGACGGCAAGCCGTTCTTCTGGCTCGGCAATGGCGGCACCGCCAGCCACGGCGTGCACGTGGCCTTCGCCTGCGCCCGCCGCGCGCAGGTGGACGCCTTCCACGCCGCCGCCCTCGCCGCCGGTGGCCGCGACAACGGCGCGCCGGGCCTGCGCCCGTGGTACCACCCGGATTACTACGCCGCCTTCGTGCTCGACCCGGACGGCAACAACATCGAAGCGGTCTGCCATCGCCCCATCGGCGAGGTGGCTGCATGAGCGACTACGTCCGCATCGTCGAGGTCGGCCCGCGTGACGGCCTTCAGAACGAAAAGCAGTCGGTGTCCACCGCCGACAAGATCGAACTGATCAACCGCTTGTCGGCCACCGGCCTGCGCAGCATCGAGGCGACCAGTTTCGTCAGCCCGAAGTGGATTCCGCAGCTGGCCGATGCCGCCGAGGTCTACGCCGGCATCCAGCGCCGGCCGGGCATCCACTACCCGGTACTGGTGCCGAACGAACAGGGCTACGACCGCGCCCGCGCGGTGGGCGTGGAGGAAGTGGCGGTGTTCACCGCTGCGTCCGAGGCCTTCAACCGCACCAACACCAATGCCGGCATCGACGAATCGCTGGCCCGGTTCGAGCCGATCCTGCGCCGCGCCGCCGCCGATGGCGTGCGCGTGCGCGGCTACGTCTCCACCGTGCTCGGCTGCCCCTACCAGGGCGAGGTGCCGCTGGCCGACGTGGTGCGGGTGGCGCGCGCGCTGCACCAGATGGGCTGTTACGAAATCTCGCTGGGCGACACCATCGGCGTCGGCACCCCACGCAAGGCACGGGCGATGCTGCAGGCGGTCGCTGCCGAGATCCCGATGGACGCCTTGGCCGTGCACTTCCACGACACCTACGGCCAGGCCATCGCCAACATCGCCACCTGCCTGGAAGCAGGCGTGCGCGTGGTCGACAGTGCAGTCTCAGGCGCCGGTGGCTGCCCGTACGCGAAGGGGGCCAGCGGCAACGTCGCCAGCGAGGACGTGGTCTACCTGCTGCAGGGCCTGGGCCTGGACAGTGGCGTGGACCTGCCGGCACTGGCCGAGACCGGCCGCTGGCTGGCCGGCCTGCTCGGCCGCGCCACCGCCAGCCGCACCGGCCAGGCGCTCGCAGCGGCCGGCTGAGCACCCCGCTGCGCCGCTCCCGCTCGGGCGGCGCAGCGCACAACGGCGACGGTCGCCGCTTCCGTTAGAATCGGCGGTTCTCGAACCTGCAGGACCGTGCAATGCAGCTGTCTTCCGTACGTGCCGTGATCACTGGCGGCGTCTCCGGCCTCGGCCTGGCCGTGGCCCAGCACCTCGTCGCCCAGGGCGGCAAGGTGGCTCTGTTCGACCTCAACGACGACAAGGGTGCAGCTGCCGTTGCCGGGCTGGGTGCCGACAAGGCCCGCTATTTCAATGTCAACGTCAGCGATGAGGCGGCCGTGGCTGCAGCCATCGACCAGGCCCACGATTTCCTCGGCGGCCTGAACGTGGCGACGAACTGTGCCGGCATCCTCGGCGCCGGCCGCGTGCTGGGCAAGGAAGGCCCGATGCCGCTGGCCGCTTTCCAGGGCACGGTGATGGTCAACCTGGTCGGCAGCTTCAACGTGGCCAAGGCCGCGGCCAACCGCATGCAGCACAACGACGCCGGCGAAGACGGCGAGCGCGGCGTGATCATCAACACCGCCAGCATCGCTGCCTATGAAGGACAGATCGGCCAGGCCGCGTATGCCGCCAGCAAGGGCGGCGTGGTGTCGATGACGCTGCCGATGGCGCGCGAACTGTCGCGCTTCGGCATCCGCGTCAATACGATTGCTCCTGGCGTGTTCTGGACGCCGATGGTCGATGGCATGCCCGAAGCCGTGCAGCAGTCGCTGGCCGCCTCGATCCCGTTCCCGTCGCGCCTGGGCAAGCCGGAAGACTTCGCCAGCCTGGTCGGCTTCATCCTCGGCAACACCTACCTCAACGGCGAGACCATCCGCCTGGACGGCGCTACCCGCCTCGCTCCGAAGTGATTCCCCCCGGGCGCCGGGACGGCGCCCTCCCCCAACGACCTAGATCACCATGAAAGCCAACGACATCAAGAAGGGCAACGTCGTCGAGTACAACAACGGCGTGTACCAGATCCGCGACATCGAGCGCAGCTCGCCGCAGGGTCGCGGCGGCAACGTCCGCTTCCGCTTCATCATGTACAGCGTGCCGGGCGGCAACAAGCTCGATGCCAGCTTCGATGCCGACGACAACCTGGTCGAGGTCGAACTGCTGCGCCGCCAGTCCACCTATTCGTACAAGGACGGCGATGCCTTCGTGTTCCTCGATGACGAGGACTACACCCCCTACACCCTGGACGCGGACGTGATCGGCGATGACGCCGGCTACATCACCGACGGCCTGACCGGCATCTACGTGCAGGTGATCGACGAGCAGCCGGTGGCGATCCAGCTGCCGGCCTCGGTGGTGCTGGAAGTGATCGAGACGCCGCCGGAACTGAAGGGCGGCACTGCCACGAAGCGCCCGAAGCCGGCCAAACTCAACACCGGCATCGAGATCATGGTGCCGGAGTACATCGTCAACGGCGAACGCGTGCTGGTGAACACCGCCACCGGCGAATTCGCCGGCCGCGCCGACTAAGCGCCTTGCGCTGATCGGCTGCCTGTCCCTGCTTGCGGCGTGCTCGCCGCAGGCAGCGGGCAGCGCATCGGATGTAGCGATCGTGTAGAGCCGAGCGTGGGCTCGGCTCTACAGAAGGCTCACGGCTGCTTCGCACCGAAGTTGCCGCAGCCGTGGTACTGGCGGGTGCCGATGGTCAGGTTCACCTTGGCATCGAACGCCTCGCCGCTCATGTCGTCCTGGCAGGTGGTGCGCTGGAAGCTGAGCTTGACGTCGGTACCGTCGGACGCCTTGCCACTCCAACCGTCAGCACCTTCGGTGGGCGTGGCGACGTCGAAGCGACGCTCGCCATAGTCAACTTCCACCCGCAGGCCCGGCGCGTCGCCATCGACGACCGCCAACCAGCCCGGCTCGTTGCCCGTGGCGCGGAACGCGGCCGTGCCCGCGCTGCCATCGCCTTCGGTCGCTTCGACCGCATGGCACTCGCGGTCCGCCTCGCCCTTCAGGCTCAACAGGCCGTCATCGCTGCCCTTGGTCCAGAAGCTGTTGCCCTGGCCATCACCGTACTTGGCACCCGACGCCGCACGTTCGGAGGTCATGGCGAAGGTACGTTCGCCGATCACCACCGTGGCCGCATCCTCGCCATTGAAAGTCGCGCGCACGCTCAGATCACCACACTGGTACGTGGTCTCGCTGCCGGTACCGGCGCTGGTGCTGGCAGCCGGTTCGGGCGCCGCCGGCGGCGCGGCATCGGTGCCGCCCGCAGCGGGTACCTGGGCCGGCTGGCACGCGGCCAGCACCAACCCGAGCGAGGCTGCCAACAGACTGGGAACTACACGCATGGCTCGACTCCTTGTCGACACTACAGAGACCTTCGACCCTACCACCTGCCGGTGAGCGCGGCCTGAAAGCGGCCTGAAAGCGGCCTGACCGTACTCACGCGGCCAGTACCGCCATCGACAACAGCTGCGCACCGCTGCCGCCGGAACTGCAGGTCCAGACCCGCAGCAGGCGCAGCTTCACTTCACGCTCCCGGCCCTGCCGCCACACGGACAACCGCACGTCGCTGGACAGCAACGCCAGGCGGCCACACAGCAGCGTCTCCACCGCGTGCAGCTGCAGGCTTCGCACCTGCAAGCTGCCGGCCAGCCAATCGCCCAGCCATGGCAGATCGAGCATGCGGCCGCCGTGGCCTTCCATCATGAACAAGGCCGGCGATACCAGCGCGTTCAACGCATCGTGGTCATTTTCCAGCAGCGCAGCGCACAGGCGCTGCTCCAGCGCCATCAACTGTTGCTCATGCAGATCTTCAACGATGTTCCGTTCCATCCACGGTTCCTCCCGGCATCGGCCGGCGCCTGCGCAGGCGCTGCGCGATCCACTGCCGCGCGCCCTGCACCACTACATAGAAGACCGGCACGAAGAACACGGCCAGCACGGTCGCACTGACCATCCCGCCGAACACACCGGTTCCAATCGCCTGCTGGGTTTCCTTCGACGCGCCCTGCGCCAGCATCAGCGGCACCACGCCCAGCGCGAATGCCAGCGAGGTCATCACGATCGGGCGCAGGCGCAGCCTGGCTGCCTCCAATGCCGCCTCGACCAGGCCGCGCCCCTGCTGCTGCAGCTGCCGCGCGAACTCGACAATGAGGATCGCGTTCTTCGCAGACAGCCCGATCACGGTGATCATGCCGACCTTGAAGAACACATCGTTGGGCATGCCACGCAACAGCACCGCGGCGACCGCACCGAGCAGGCCGAGTGGCACCACCAGCATCACCGCCAGCGGAATCGACCAGCTCTCGTACAGCGCCGCCAGCACCAGGAACACCACCAGCATCGACAATAACAGCAGCCACGGCGCCTGCGCCCCCGACTCACGCTCCTGCAGCGACTGGCTGGTCCACTGCAGGGCAAAACCGGACGGCAGCTTCCCGGCCAACCGCTCCATCTCCGCCATGGCCTGGCCGGTCGACACGCCGGAGGCCGGTGCGCCGGACAGATTCAACGCCGGGAAGCCGAGGTAGCGCTGCAGCTGCAGCGGCGCCTCGGTCCAGTTCGGGGTCACCAGTTCCGACAACGCCACCATGCCGCCCTCGCTGTTGCGCACGTACAGTTTCAGCACGTCCTCCAGTTCCATGCGATGCGGCGCGTCGGCCTGCAGGATCACCTGCTGCAACCGGCCCTTGTTGGGGAAATCATTGACGTACTGCGAGCCCATCGCCGCTGACAGCGTGCTGCTGATGTGCTCGAAGCCCACGCCCATCGCCTCGGCCTTGGCGCGATCAATGTCCAGCCGCACGCTGGTACCTGCCGGCAGGCCATCGGCATGCACCTCCGACAGCAGCGGACTGGCCTCGGCCAGCTTCAGCAGCTGCTGCAGGGCCGCGCGCAGCTCGGCCTGGCTCTGCCCGGTACGCGCCTGCAGGGCCAGCGAGAACCCGGACGAACGGCCCAGGCTGTCGATCGCCGGCGGCATCACGCTCATCACCTCACCCTCGGCAACCGTGGCCATCGCCTGCTGCGCGGCCTCCACCTCGCTGGCCGCGGTGGCGCCAGCACGCTCACCCCAGTCCTTCAGCATGGTGTAGGTCAGCGCCGCGCTCGGGCCGGAACCGGAGAAGCTGTAACCGAGGATCGACTGGTTGGAGCCGATGCCCGGGCGCGAGGCCACGTGCCGTTCGTAGGCTTCGACCACCGCCAGCGTGCGTTCGGCGGTGGCTTCGGCCGGCAGCTGGATCGAGGTCATGAAATAGCCCTGGTCCTCTTCCGGCAGGAACGCGCCCGGCAGCCAGTGCAGGCCCAGCAGCAGCGCCGCCACCAGCGCGGCGAACACGCCCATCACCCGGCCGCTTCGCTGCAGCACGGAGGCCACGCCACGCTGGTAGCGCCCGGTCAACGCCTCGAAGCCACGATTGAAGGCGCCGAACAGCCCGCCACGACCATGATGGCCGTGGGTGTTCGGGCGCAGCAGGGTCGCGCACAGCGCCGGTGTCAGGCTCAGTGCCAGCAGCGCCGAGAACAGGATCGACACCGCCATCGCCACGGTGAACTGGCGGTAGATCGCGCCCACCGAGCCGCTGGCCAAGGCCATCGGAATGAACACCGCGGTCAGCACCAGGGTGATGCCGATCACCGCGCCGGTCAGCTCGCGCATCGCCTTGATGGTCGCCTCGCGCGGCGGCAGGCCCTCCTCGGCCATGATCCGCTCCACGCCCTCGACCACCACGATCGCGTCGTCGACGATGATGCCGATCGCCAGCACCATGCCGAACATGGTCAGCACGTTGATCGAGAAGCCCAGCGCCAGCATCACCGCGAAGGTACCGAGCAGCGCGATCGGTGCGACCAGCGCAGGAATCAGCGTGTAGCGCCAGTTCTGCAGGAACAGGTACATCACCGCGAACACCAGCAGCATCGCCTCCAGCAGCGTCTGCACCACCTTCTGGATCGAGATCTTCACGAACGGCGCGGTGTCGAACGGGATGCTCGCCTCCACGCCGCGCGGCAACAGCGGCGCCAGTTCCGCCATGCGCTCACGGACCGCCGACGCCGTGCGCACCGCATTCGCGCCCGGCCGCAGCTGCACCCCGGCGGCGGTGGCCGGATGGCCATCCTCGCGGGTGCCCCAGGCATAGCTCTGCGCGCCCAGTTCGACGCGGGCGACATCACCCAGCACCACCCGTGAACCGTCGGCCCCGGCGCGCAGTACGATCGCCGCGAACTGTTCCGGCGTGGACAACTGGCCGTCGGCGCTGAGCGGCACGGTGATGCGCTGGCCTGGAACACCCGGCGAATCACCGATGCGCCCCGGCGAGATCTCCAGGTTCTGCTGCTCGATGGCAGTGGCCACATCGCCCATGGTCAGGCCGTAGCCGGTCAACCGGGTCGGGTCCAGCCACACGCGCATCGCCTGCTCGGCACCGAACAACTGCACGCGACCGACGCCATCGATGCGGCGCAGCTCTTCGATGATGTTGCGCGCCATGAAATCGCCCAGCGCGGCCTCGCTGACGCTGGCATCCGGCGAACGCAGGCCGACCAGCATCAGGAAGCCGGAATCGGCGGCCTCCACGAACAGGCCGTTCTGCCGCACGCTGCGCGGCAGGCGCGGCTCGATCGCCTTGATCCGGTTCTGCACGTCCACCTGCGCCAGTTCCGGATTGGTGCCGGGCTTGAAGGTGGCGGTGATCGAGGCTTCGCCGGAGGTGTCCACCGACGATTCGAAGTAAAGCAGATGCTTGACGCTGGACAGCTCGCGCTCGATCAGGCCGACCACCGCATCGTTCAACGTCTGCGGGCTCGCACCCGGGTAGCTGGCATAGATGCTGACGCTGGGCGGCGCGACCGCCGGATAGCGCTCCACGGCCAGGCGCGGAATCGCCAGCGCGCCGGCCAGGATGATGAAGATCGCCAGCACCCAGGCGAACACCGGGCGATCGATGAAGAAACGTGCCATGTTGGATTTTCCTGGAGGGGCTGTCCCGGGAAAGGCTCAGCCCTTGCTGCCGGCCTGCACCGCACCGGCGCTGGCGACCGGCTTCTGCCAGTCGCGCGCATCGACCACCACGCCTTCCTGCAGGCGCTCCTGGCCCTCGACCACCACTTTCTCGCCGGCCTTCAGGCCCGCGCGCACCAGCCACTGGCGATCGACGCTGCCGTCCACCTCCAGCGTGCGGATCACCGCCCTGCCGTCGGCGCCTATCACCCAGGCATAGGCCTGGCCACCGGCGCTGCGCAGCACGGCCTGCTGTGGCACGGTCAACGCACTGGCCGGGGCACCCCGCGGCACCCTCGCGCGCACATACATGCCGGGCAGCAGCTGCCGCCGCGGGTTGTCCACCAGGATGCGCAGGATCACATCACCCGTCCGTGCATCGACATTGATACCGGAGAACAGCAGCTGGCCACGCTCGGGCAGCGGCTTGCCGGCGGCACCGATGATGGTCACCGGCAGCTTGTCGCCGCCGGCCGCACTGCGCTGCAGCGACTCCAGCTGCGCCGCCGGCTGGCGCACATCCACGTAGACCTGGTCGATCTGCTGTACCACGGCCATCGGCTCGGCATCGGCCACGCCGACCAGCGCACCTTCGGTCACCAATGCCTGATCGATACGGCCGGCAATCGGTGCGCTGACCGTGGCATAGCGCAGGTCGAGCTGGCGACGGGACAGGATCGCGCGCGCTTCATTCACTGCCGCGCGTGCCTGCTCGTACTCGGCGCTGGCGTCGTCCCGATGCTGCTGGCTGACCGCCTGCGCGGCAGCCAGGGCGTGCAGGCGCTGCGACTGCACGCGACTGCGGCCCAACGCCGCCTCACTGCGCTGCAGTGCGGCCAGCGCCGAATCGACGTCGGCCCGGAACGCTGCCGGGTCAATCTGGAACAAGGCCTGGCCTGCACTGACTTCCGCCCCTTGGTCGAACAGGCGCCGCTGCACGATGCCGCCCACCTGTGCGCGGATCTGCGCGGTGCGCACCGCCGCGACGCGGCCTGGCAGTTCGTCGTCACGCTGCACCACCTGCGGGCCGACGCTGATCACGCTGACGCGCGGCGCCGCCTCGGGGGTGGCTTCGGGAGTGGAGCAGGCCGTCATGGCCAAGGCGAGGGCCGCGATCAACGCGACCGGAGTCCTGAAGGTTCTCATTGCTGTGCACAATGCCGCGCAGGCGGCGGATAGGTTCTGAAGCGCGCAGTCTGCGTGGCGATGATGGGGTTTCGATGGAGGAACTGTGGAGATACGATGGAGGCAAGCACCTTACGGCCCCGCCCCTGCATGCATGCCTCCCCTGCCCTCGCCGCCCTCGTCCTGATCGTCGAGGATGAGGCCGAGATCGCTGACATTCTCTGCGCCTACCTGGAACGCGAAGGACTGCGCACGCTGCGCGCCGCCGATGGCCACAGCGCACTGGACCTGCACCGCAGCGCCCGGCCCGACCTGGTCCTGCTCGATGTGCAGCTGCCGCGCCTGGACGGCTGGAGCGTGCTGACCCAGCTGCGCCAGCGCGGCGAGACGCCGGTGATCATGCTGACCGCACTGGACCAGGACCTGGACAAGCTGACCGCGCTGCGGATGGGCGCTGATGACTACGTGGTCAAGCCCTTCAACCCGGCCGAGGTGGCCGCGCGCGTGCGCGCCGTACTGCGGCGCACGCTGCGCGCCGCGCGCGTGGACGCACCCACCGCGTTGCGCGTCGGCCCGCTGCTGATCGACTCGGCCACCCACGCGGTGCACGTGGAGGGCGAAGGCTACAGCCACGAAGTGCTGCTCACCCTCACCGAGTTCAAGCTGCTGCACTGCATGGCGCTGGCGCCGACGCGCATCTTCAGCCGCAGCGAGCTGATGCACGAATGCCTGCCGGAAAGCGAAGCACTGGAGCGCACCGTCGACAGCCATGTCAGCAAGCTGCGCCGCAAGCTGGATGAAGTGGGCATGGTCAACGTCCCAGCCAGCGTGCGTGGCGTCGGCTACCGGCTGATGGCCGATCGCTGATGCCCTCCCTGCGCCGCTCCGGGCTGAGCCGCCACATCATCGTTTCGATGTCGCTGATGGTGATCGGCGTCATCGTGATGATGATCCTGTCATCGTGGCTGCTGTACGCGGTGCTGGTCGAGTTCTTCCCCGGCAGTGCCGAGGAGCCGGAAAGCTGGCTGCCGACCGGCCCGGAACTGGCATGGATGGTGGGCGTGATCCTGACCGGGCTGGCGCTGGCCATCGCCGCCTCGTTCCGCCTCGCCCACCGCATCCTGTCGCCGCTGAATTCGCTGGTGGACAGCGTGCGTGCGCTCGCGGGCGGCGACCTGGGTGCACGCGCCAGCGTCGAGGAAAATTCGCCGGGCGAAGTGGCGACCCTGGTCGAGGACTTCAATGCGATGGCGCGCCGCCTGCAGCACATGGAGAGCGAGCGCGCGATGTGGCACGCGGCCATCGCCCATGAGCTGCGCACACCGGTGACGATCCTGCGTGGCCGCCTGCAGGGGCTGGCAGAGGGTGTGTTCCAGCCAGACGAGTCGCAGTTCCGCAGCCTGCTGGCCCAGGTCGAAGGGCTGTCACGGCTGATCGAGGACCTGCGCGTGCTGAGCCTGTCCGACAACGCGCGGCTGGACGTGCGTCGCGCGCGCACCGACGTGGTGGCCGAGGTGCATTCGGTGATGACCCTGGTCGATCCACAGTTCCGCGCCGCCGGCTTCGTGCTTGAGCTGGAAACCAGCCGCGAGGAACACAACGCGCACTGCGACCCGACCCGCCTGCGCCAGGCATTGCTGGCGCTGCTGGAGAACGCGCGGCGCTATGCCAGTCCGGGCAAGGTGCGGATTGCAGTGCATGACACGCCCGGCCATGTGCAGGTGGCGATCGAAGACGAGGGCCCGGGCATCGACCCGGAACTGCACGCGGATATCTTCACCCCGTTCATGCGTGGCGACGGTTCGCGCTCGCGCCAGGGCGGCGGCAGCGGGCTCGGCCTGGCGGTGGTCAAGGCCATCGCCGACGCGCACGGTGGCCGCGTCTACTGCATCCCGGGCAGCGCCGGCGGCAGCCGCTTCGTCATCGAACTGCCGCGCCAGTAGCCGGGCGGGCTGCCTGCGTACGCAGGTGTGCACCGAGTGCGGCCAGATTGGCGTCGATCGCATCCATTTCCTCGCGTTGGCGGATCGGCAGCTGCTGGCGCAGCTGGACGCGCAATGCCTGCCACGCCGGGACCGCCTGCGCACTGGCAGTGGCCACGGCCGCGGACAGCAGCGCCTGCTCGTCGCCCAGAGGCAATCCATAGCCGTCGTCCTGCAGCAGCGTCCCCGGGCGCAGCCACTGCCCGCTCTGCTCCAGCAACCCGCGCAGGCTGCGCGTTTCAGCGCTGTCCGGTGCGGCCAGCAGCTGCCGCTTGAGCACATCGCGTGCGCGCAGCTCGGCGCGCCGCTGCGCGGCCTGTTCCAGCAGCAACAGGCCGGCGCTGGCACGCAGGTCACCCTGCAGCAGCCACGGTGCGCGTTGCTGTGCAGGCAGCTTCAACCAGCCGCGCACATCACGAGCGGGCAAGGCCAGCTGGGCCGCGGCCACTGCGAACAACTGCTGGTAGTGGTCGCGCGCCGAGGCGAAGTAGTAGCCCTGCGCCTGCGCTGCAGTGCGGTCCGCCAGTACCCTCTCGTCGAGCACATCCAGCCGCACCAGTCGCCGCTTCAGGCCGCGCGGACTCAGTTGGGCCAGGCCCGCCTCGCCAAGGCGCGGCACCCCGGCCTGCAGCAGCTTGGCGGTTTCCACCGCGCAGTTGTTGCTGACGAAGTAATAGCGCCCGTCATAGCTCCAGTGCACCTGCGCGGTGCGCTCGAGCAGGCTGGCGATTTCGCTGCGGCCCAGCTGCAGCGGCAGCGACTGCAGCCCGCGCAGCTCGACCTTGGTGTACTCGTCCACCACCTGCTGCAGGGGCAGCACGAACAGCCGCGACGGATAGCCGCCGGTCAGGCCACGCCAGTTGGATATCTGCACGTCGCCCACGAACGCGCGGAACGACAGCACGCGGTGGTACTCCAGGTCCAGGCGGCAGTCCGGCCCAGGTACGCGGCCCGGCTTGCAGACCACCAGCCGCAGCATGCTGTGGCCCCAGCGACTCATCGGCTGCGCACTGCCTTCGGCGAACAGGTAGTCCACCGCGTAGACGCGCGCCGGGTCGAGCTGCAGCAGCGATGCAGCGCCCTCCTCCGATTCGGCCTGGAGCAGGGGCAGCGTCGTGGCGCACCGCGGCCGTGGCAGCGACGGTGGTGTTCCGAAATGCGCCTGGTACCACTGCGCCAACGCGGGCCGCCGGCAGGCGAACTCGCCGTCGAGCACGAAATGCTCGGCATTCACGGCCAGGTACTCGGCCGGGTTCGCCAGTTCATAGACATCCGGGCTGCGATCACGGAAATCGTTATCGCCCCGGCCGAGGTGCCAGGGCCTGCGCTGCCAGCCCGCAAGGTCACGCCATCGCACGCTCTGCGACCAGTTCGCACCGCCACGGTCGGCGACGTGGGTCAGTTCATGCACCAGCGCACTGCGGCGCGCACGGCGGTTGCCGGGCATGCCGTCATCCAGCAGGGTGCGGCGCAACGTAATGCGGCCGGCGAAAGCGCGCCCGTGCACCTCGGCGGGAAGGTCATCACTCCAGCGCACCTGCACCTGAGCCGGCAAAGCGCGCAGCAGGCCTTCCGGCAGCAGGGACTGCACGTCGGCCAGGGTCTGGCTGGCGAGCTGCTGCTGCGCCGGATCGAGACCGGAGGGATCGAGCTGCAGCCGATCAGCCGCGTGGACGGAAGGGATGAGCAGCCATGCCAATGCGGCGATCCACCCGCACCGCCCGTTGTGCTTCCGTAGAGCCGAGCCTTGCTCGGCTGCTGTTGCGATCCGGGTGCGCCGGGCATCCAGCCGGGCATGGCTCGGCTCTGCAGAAAGCGATGACGCCGAGGTCATGCAGCCCGCATCAACGTGCCAGCAGCGCGCGGGCCAGTTCCAGGTCGCTCTGCTGCTGTGCGGCAGCGCTCTGCTCACGCAGGTGGACCAGCGCGGCCTGCAGGCGGGCGCCACGGATCTGGCCGTCGCTGGCGACGAACGCAGCGGCATCGTCGCGCGCGGCCTGCACCACCTTGTCGTCGCCCGAGCTGCTGCCCGAGGAACCGGAGGAGGCACCGGTCGCCGAACCGGCCGAGGTGCCAGCGAAGCTGGAAGCGAAGCCGGCCAGCGGCAGGGACAGCAGGGCGAGCAGCAGAAGCGGACGGGTCATCGGTTCGAAGCCGGTTGTGAAGGTGCGTGGAGCGTAACGGGTACGTGAAGGATTTGCCCGGCTCAGGCGTCGAACAGCTTGCCGGGATTCAGCCGCGCTTGGGGATCGAACGCGCGTTTGACCGCCTTCATGAGCGCGATCTCGGCGCGGCCGCGGGTGCTGTCCAGGTAGCCCTTCTTGACCAGTCCGATGCCGTGCTCGGCCGAGATGCTGCCATCGAAGCGGGCCAGCACCTGCGCCAGCAGCTTGGTCACGTGCTCGCACTGCGCCACGAAGTCGGCGTCGCTGGTGTCGTCCGGCTTGAGCACGTTGATGTGCAGGTTGCCATCGCCGATATGGCCGAACCAGACCACGTCGAAGTGCGGGTAGGCCTGCCCGATCAGTGCCTGGGTCTCGGCCAGGAACGCCGGCATCGCCGAGATCCGCACCGAGACGTCATTCTTGTAGGGCTTGTAGCGCGCCAGCGATTCGGTGATGCCTTCGCGCAGGCGCCACAGCTGGGCGGCCTGGGCATCGCTGGCGCTGATCACACCGTCGCTGACCCAGCCGTTGCCCATGCAGTCTTCGAAGGCCGCCATCGCCGCCGCTTCCTGTGCCTCGTCGTTGGCCGCGAACTCGGTGACGACGTAGTACGGATGCACCTCGCCGAACGGTGCCTGCGCGCCATGCGCCAGCACGTGCTCCAGCGCCCGGTCGGTGAAGAACTCGAAGGCCTGCAGCTGCAGGCGCGCGCGGAACGCGGCGAACACCTGCATCAGCACCTCGAAGCTGGGCACGGCCAGCAGCATCACGTTGCTGGCTGGCGGCGGATCGGTGAGTTTCACTGTCGCCTCGACGATCACGCCCAACGTGCCTTCCGAACCGATCAGCAGCTGGCGGAAGTCATAGCCGCTGGAGTTCTTGATCAGTCCCTTGTTGAGTTCCAGCAGTTCGCCGCTGGCGGTAACCACCTTCAGCCCGGCGATCCACTCGCGGGTATTGCCATAGCGGATCACGCGGATGCCGCCGGCATTGGTGGCGATGTTGCCACCGATCGTGCACGACCCGCGCGCAGCGAAGTCCACCGGGTAGATCAGGCCGTGGTCCAGCGCGGCGTTGTGCACGGCCTCCAGCGGCATGCCGGCCTGCACCACCAGGGTGCGATCGACCGCGTCGTAGGCCAGTGCCTTGTTCATCCGTTCCAGGCTGAGCACCAGCTCGCCGTTGGCGGCCACCGCGCCACCGGAAAGGCCGGTACGTCCGCCGGACGGCACCACGGCCACGTCCTCGCCCGCACTCCAGCGCATCACCGCCTGCACTTCCTCGACCGTGGCCGGCAGTGCGATCGCCAGCGGCGCTGGCGTCCAGCGCCGGGTCCAGTCGCGCCCGTAATGCTCCAGGTCAGCCGGGTCGATCTTCAGCTTCAGGCCGGGACAGGCCTGCTGCAGCGAGGCAATGCGGGAATCGGTCATGACGGTCCAACGCGGTGCGTGAAGACGGGCAAGCGTGCCAGCGGTACGCGCCAGCGTCCAGCCCCGCAGCGATACAGATAGCTACGGATGCAACCAATTGCGCACTGCACCATGGGCGCTTCGATCTGGCATAGTGATCAGCCCCTGTCCCACTGGCCGTGTTGCCCCATGTCGCCGAAGAAGACCTCGTTCCCCAAGCAGGATATCCGCGTACTGTTGCTGGAGGGGGTCAGCCAGACCGCCGTGGAGGTGTTCAGCGCCGCCGGCTACAGCCAGATCGAGGCGCACACCAAGGCACTGCCCGAGGACGAACTGAAGGCGCGCATCGCCGAGGCGCACATCGTCGGCATCCGTTCGCGCACCCAGCTCAGCGCCGAGGTGCTGGCCGAGGCCAAGCGCCTGATCGCGGTGGGCTGCTTCTGCATCGGCACCAACCAGGTCGACCTGGACGCGGCCGAGCTGGCCGGCATCCCGGTGTTCAATGCGCCCTACTCCAACACCCGCAGCGTGGCCGAGCTGGTGATCGCCGAGGCGATCATGCTGACCCGTGGCATTCCGCAGAAGAACGCCGAGTGCCATCGCGGCGGCTGGTCGAAGTCGGCCAGCGGCAGCCATGAAGTACGCGGCAAGACGCTGGGCATCATCGGTTACGGCCACATCGGCACCCAGGTCGGCGTGCTGGCCGAATCGCTGGGCATGCAGGTGATCTTCCACGACGTGGAAACCAAGCTGGCGCTGGGCAATGCCCGTGCTGCGGCGAGCCTGGACGATCTGCTGGCCCGCGCCGACATCGTCACCCTGCACGTGCCGGAGACCCCGGCCACGCAGTGGATGATCGGCAGCACCGAGCTGGCGAAGATGCGCAAGGGCGCGCACCTGATCAACGCCGCGCGCGGCACCGTGGTCGACATCGACGCGCTGGACGCAGCGCTAGCCAGCGGCCACGTCGGCGGTGCCGCGCTGGACGTATTCCCGGTCGAACCGAAGGGCAACGGCGATATCTTCGAGTCGCCGCTGACCCGCCACGACAACGTGATCCTGACCCCGCACGTGGGCGGCAGCACGCTGGAAGCGCAGGACAACATCGGCGTGGAAGTGGCGGCCAAGCTGGTGCGCTACAGCGACAACGGCAGCACGCTGTCGGCGGTCAATTTCCCGGAAGTGACCCTGCCCGAACACGAAGACAGCCTGCGCCTGCTGCACATTCACCAGAACGTGCCGGGCGTGCTGTCCAGGGTCAACGAGATCTTCTCGCGCCACAACGTCAACATCGACGGCCAGTTCCTGCGCACCGACCCGAAGGTGGGTTACGTGGTGATTGACATCACCGCCAGCGAGGCGCAGGCCGCCGCCGTCCGCGACGAACTGGCCGCGATTCCAGGCACGCTGCGGACGCGCATCCTGTACTAGGTAAAAAGGGGACGGAGGGGATTAAGTCGTTTATGCATTAACGACTTAATCCCCTCCGTCCCCTTTTTTCAACGCGCCAGCCAACGGCGCGCCATGCGCTGCATGGATTCATCCGATTCGGGGTCGGCCGCGACCTCGGTCACCGGCCGCCAGGCCAGGTCGAGCGATTCCTCGCTGAGCACGAAGGCCTCGCCCCCCAGCGCCCGTATCACGAAACGCACGTCGTAGTGCCAGTGCCCCGGCACGTCCTTGCGCTCCGGAATCCAGTGCTTGTCCAGATCGAAGATGGCCGGGTCTTCCAGTACCAGGCCGCTCAGGCCCGACTCCTCCTCGGCTTCCTTCAGCGCCACCCGGGCCAGGTCACGGTCGCCGTCGGCGTGGCCGCCCAGCTGCAGCCAGCGCTGCAGCTTGCGGTGGTGGGTCAGCAGCAGGCGCTGGCCATCGGCGCTGACCAGCCAGCAGCTGGCGGTGAAGTGGCCGGCCAGGCGCTCGCGGCGGAACGGATCTTCCGGATCATCCAGCAATGTGCCGAATTCGGCAGCCAGGGCGTCGTGGGCGGGTTCGCGGCGCGCGTAGTCCCGGAGCAGGCCGCGCAGGCGATCGTCAAGCGCGGCAAGGGTTTCGGCGGTCTGGCTCATGAATGGGGGCGGTTCGGAAAAATACTGCTCATTATCGCCGTTCATTGTTGCGATTGCGCTTGTGCGTTGGCTTCAGCTTTGGCTAAGGTACAGCGGGCCGTTCGCACGGCCTTCACCATTCAAGGCAGCCGGCAACGTATCGGCCGCCCACCCCATCCGATCACTAGGAAGTACTGCATGCTGAAAGCTCTGTTGAGGGTCAAGCCGGTCGAGCCGGCCGGGCACGTCGATGCCGGCGAACCCATCGAAGGCAGCCTGGACGGCGAAGCCACGTTGAAACGGACCCTCACGGCTAAACACCTCATCCTGCTGGGCGTGGGTGCGGTGATCGGCGCAGGCATCTTCGTGCTGACCGGCCAGGCCGCAGCCAACCACGCGGGCCCGGCGGTCATGCTGTCGTTCGTGCTGGCCGGTTTCGCCTGTGCGCTGGCAGGCCTGTGCTATGCCGAGTTCGCGGCGATGATGCCGGTCTCCGGCAGTGCCTACTCCTATTCCTACGCCACCCTCGGCGAAGGCATGGCCTGGTTCATCGGCTGGTGCCTGGTGCTGGAGTACCTGTTCGCCTCGGCCTCGGTCGCGGTGGGCTGGTCGGCCTACCTGATCAGCTTCATCACCACCACGCTGCACATGCCCTTCCCGGACATGCTCAGCGCCGCGCCCATCGCCTGGACCGGCAGCGAGTTCGTCTCCTCCGGCAAGCTGTTCAACCTGCCGGCGGTGCTGATCGTGGCGGCGGTGTCCGGCCTGCTGTACGTGGGCGTGACCCAGTCGGCGTTCGTCAACGCCATCATCGTGGCGATCAAGGTCACTGTCATCTGCCTGTTCATCGGCATCGGCGCGGCCCACATTGACCCGGCCAACTGGCACCCGTTTATTCCGGAAAACACCGGCGTGCCGGGTGAGTTCGGCTGGAGCGGCATCTTCCGCGCCGCCACCATCGTGTTCTTCGCGTACATCGGCTTCGATGCGGTCTCCACCGCTGCTGGCGAGACCAAGGACCCGCAACGCAACATGCCGATCGGCCTGCTCGGCTCGCTGGCCGTGTGCACGATCGTCTACATCATCGTCTGTGCGGTGCTGACCGGCATGATGCCGTACCACCTGCTGGGCACCGACAAGCCGGTGGCCACCGCCCTGGAGCCCTACCCGACCCTGTCCTGGCTGAAGACGTTCGTGGAAGTCGGCGCCATCGCCGGCCTGTCCTCGGTGGTGCTGGTGATGATGATGGGCCAGACCCGCATCGCCTATACCATCTCCCGCGACGGCCTGCTGCCGAAGTTCTTCGGCAAGGTCCATGCCCGTTTCCGCACCCCGTACGTCGCCACCATCGTGGTCGGCGTGATCGCCGCCGCGCTGGCCGGCCTGGTGCCGCTGAACGTGCTGGGCGAGCTGGTCTCGATGGGCACCCTGCTGGCGTTTGCCACGGTCTGCATCGGCGTGCTGGTACTGCGCTATTCCAAGCCGGACCTGCACCGCCCGTTCCGCGTGCCGATGGTGTGGATCATCTGCCCGCTCGGTGCGGCCACCTGCCTGTTCCTGTTCTGGCAGGCGTTCGTGGTGCATTGGCACCTGTTCGTTGGCTGGACGCTGCTGGGCCTGCTGATCTACCTGGGCTACGGCATCCGCAACAGCAAGCTGGCCAAGTCGCCCTGATCCGCCTTCGGGCCGGCCTCGCGCCGGCCCGTCCGTTTTCCCGCGCGCCGCCCATGGCGCGCTTCGACAAGACCACCACACATGTTCAAGCAACTGTGGGCCACCAAGCATCCGCATGCCGCCCATGAAGACGCCAACGGCCTGAGCCTGCGTCGCCACCTTGGCCCCTGGGGGCTGACCGCCCTGGGCATCGGCGCGGTGATCGGCGGCGGCATCTTCGTCATCACCGGCCAGGCCGCCGCCAACCACGCCGGCCCGGCGATCATGCTGTCCTTCGTGCTGGCCGCCATCTGCTGCGCCTTCTGCGCGCTGGCCTACGCCGAATTCGCCTCGATGGTGCCGGTCTCCGGCAGCGCCTACACCTACACCTACGCCACCTTCGGCGAGCTCTCGGCCTGGTTCATCGGCTGGATGCTGGTGCTCGAGTACGGCGTCTCCGCCTCGGCGGTGGCGGTCAGCTGGACCGGTTATTTCCTCAGCCTGCTCAGCCAGTTCGACATCCATCTACCGGCGGCACTGGTCAGCGCGCCACTGGACGCGCAGCTGCGCCCCACCGGCGCGATCGCCAACCTGCCCGCCGCCGCACTGGTGCTGCTGCTGACCTGGCTGTGCTACGTCGGCATCAGCAAGTCCTCGGCGATGAACATGGCGATGGTCGTGCTCAAGACCGGCCTGATCGTGCTGGTCATCGTGGTCGGTTGGAAATACGTGGACACCAGCAACTGGACCCCGTTCATCCCGGCCAACGAAGGCCCCGGCAAGTACGGCATGGAAGGCGTGCTGCGTGGCGCGGCGATGGTGTTCTTCGCCTACATCGGTTTCGAGGCGGTATCGGTGGCGGCGCAGGAATCGAAGAACCCGCAGCGTGACATGCCGATCGGCATGATGCTGTCGCTGGTGATCTGCACCGTGCTGTACATCGCGATGGCGGCAGTGATGACCGGCCTGGTGCCGTTCCAGCTGCTGGGCACCGACGAGCCGGTGGTGACTGCCGTGGCCGCGCACCCGCAGCTGGGCTGGCTGCGCTGGGTGGTCGAGGTCGGCGCGCTGGTCGGCCTGTCATCGGTAGTGCTGGTGATGATCATCGGCCAGCCGCGCATCTTCATGATCATGGGCCGCGACGGCCTGCTGCCACCGGTGTTCACCAGGATCCACCCGAAGTACCGCACGCCGCACATCAACACCGTGATCACCGGCATTGGCATCGCGCTGCTGGCGGCGCTGTTCCCGCTGGACATCCTCGGCGAGCTGACCTCGATGGGCACGCTGATCGCGTTCGCCGCAGTCTGCGCCGGCGTGCTGATCCTGCGCCGCACCCAGCCGGACCTGCCGCGCCCGTTCCGCATGCCGATGGCGTGGCTGATCTGCAGCCTGGGCGTGCTGAGCTGCCTGGCGCTGCTGTCGGCGATGACGATGCACAACTGGATGCTGATGGGGGTATGGACGTTCGTCGGCTTCGTGATCTATTTCTGCTACGGGTTCCGGCACAGCCGCCTGCGCGCGAAATAAAGGGATTGCAGGGCCTGCGGCCCTGCACCCGGCTTTGAAGCCGGAGCAACGGCAACGGCAACAGCGGGTCTGAGGGTTTGGCGGGAAGGGGCGAGATTGCGGGGGGCGCTGCACGGCCCACCCGCCCCGCCCCGCCCATGAACCGCTCTACACGACCCGCCACGAGGGGCTCAGCCGCTGGCCGAATCCAGTAAAATCGCCGGCATGAACGCCCCCACCTTCCCGTACGACACCGCGCGCCTGAGCGAACTGGCCCAGCTGCTGATCGACAACGTCCGCGAACTGGCGCACGCCGGCTGGACCCCGGCCACCAGCAGCAATTTCTCCCACCGCCTGGATGACCGCCACGCCGCGATCACCGTGTCCGGCAAGGACAAGGGCCGGCTGATCGAGGACGACATCATGGTGGTGGACTTCGACGGCCTGGCCGTCGGTCGCCCGCTGCGCCCGTCCGCCGAGACCCTGCTGCACACCCAGCTGTACCGCCGCTTCCCGGAAATCGGCTGTGTGCTGCATACGCATTCGCCGGTGCAGACCATCGCTTCGCGCCTGTACGCGCCGCAGGGTCATATCCGCCTGGAAGGCTACGAGCTGCTGAAGGCCTTCGCCGGCAACAGCACCCATGAAATGGCCATCGACGTACCGGTGTTCGCCAACACCCAGGACATGAACGTGCTCTCGGCGCAGGTCGACGACCTGCTCGACCGGCAGAACCTGTGGGGTTACCTGATCGACGGCCACGGTCTGTATGCCTGGGGCCGTGACATGGCCGAGGCGCGCCGCCACCTGGAAGCCTTCGAATTCCTGTTCCACTGCGAGCTCGAGCTGCGCAAGCTGCGCGGCTGAGCCTGCGCGCAGGTGCAGATGCCGATCCGGAATCTGCGCCTCGCCCCCACCCTGCTACCCTGTCTTCCCCCCGAGACGTTCAAGCTGCCGCCATGAGCCGACTGCGCATCTACGACGACACCCGCCCCGAATCGCCGCTGCTGGACACCCAGGACGGCGCGGTCATCGCTGCCGAGCTGCAGAAGATCGGCGTCACCTTCGAGCGCTGGCAGGCCACCGCGCCAGTCGCGCCGGGCGCCAGCCAGGAGGAAGTGTTCGCCGCCTACCGTGCGGACATCGACCGCCTGGTCGCCGAGCGCGGCTTCAAGAGCGTGGACGTGGCCTCGATCGCCCCGGACAACCCGAACCGCGCCGAGCTGCGCAAGAAGTTCCTCGACGAGCACTTCCACAAGGAAGACGAGGTGCGCTTCTTCGTCGCAGGCTCGGGCCTGTTCACCCTGCACGTGGGTGACAAGGTCTATGAGATCGAGTGCGTGAAGGACGACCTGATCGCCGTGCCCGATGGCACCACCCACTGGTTCGATATGGGCGATGAACCGAGCTTCGTGGCGATCCGCTTCTTCACCGAGCCGGACGGCTGGGTGGGTCATTTCACCGGCACCGACATCGCGCAGAAGTTCCCCCGTTACGTACCTACCCAGGCGTCCTGATCCATGCAGCCCCGCGTCATCCTGACCGACATCGAAGGCACCACCAGCAGCATCTCGTTCGTCAAGAACGTGCTGTTCCCCTATGCCCGCAAGGCCTTGCCCGCGTTCGTCGCCGAACATGGCCAGCAGCCGGAGGTCCGCCGCTGGCTGGACGCGGTGGCTACCGAGATCGGCGGCGCCTGCCAGGACAGCCTGGTGGCCGAGACGCTGCAGGGCTGGATTGACCAGGACCGCAAGCACACCGCACTGAAGGCGCTGCAGGGCCTGATCTGGGATGAGGGCTACCGTCGCGGCGACTACACCGCGCACTTCTACCCGGAAGTGGCACCGGTGCTGAAGGGCTGGCATGCCTCCGGCCTGCCGCTGTACGTGTACTCCTCCGGCTCGGTGCCGGCGCAGAAGCTGTTCTTCGGCTTCAGCGATGCCGGTGACCTCAGCCCGCTGGTGTCGGGCTGGTTCGATACCGAGATGGGTGGCAAGCGTGAGGCCGACAGCTACCGCCGCATCGTGCAGGCCATCGGCGTGCCGGCCGGCGAGATCCTGTTCCTGTCCGATGTGGTCGAAGAACTGGATGCTGCCCGCGAAGCCGGCCTGCAGACCCGGCTGATCGACCGCCTGGATGACTACCCGATGCCGCGTACCGGCCAGGCCGCCAACGGCCACGAGCGGGTCGAGAACTTCCAGCAGATCCAGCTGTAAGCAAAATGGTAGAGGCCAACCTTGGTTGGCAGGCTCCTGGTGTGCCAACCAAGGTTGGCACCTACCAAAGCGGGATATCCCTCAACGGTCGTTGAGGGTCTTCACCCTCAGCGCCTCGCGCAGGGTAACCAGATCCACCGGGCCGCGCACCGCGATATCGCGGGTTTCGCCCGGCAACAGGTCCAGCAGGTTGTCTTCGACCTGCACGTCCAGCGCGCCGAAGTCGATCCACGCCGCGCGCACGTACGCCGCGCTTTCCAGCCGCAGTCGATAGTGGTCGCCTTCGATGGACAAGGTGGCCTTGAGCTTCTGCCGCGGCAATACCTGGTCCTTGGCTTCGACGAATCCGACCACCTGCCGTGCGCTCACCGCCCCGTTCTGCAGCAGCTCAAACACCGCCACCGTGCGCTTCGGATCGGCACCGGCCAGCAACTCGGCATCGCGAAAATCACCGATCGAGGTGACGCCCTCCGCCGTCAACGTCACCGCGTCCTCGCGACGACGCAGCACCTTGCCGTCCATGTCGATCACCCGCAGCCGCCAACGTGCATCCAGCGCCGCACCGTCATTGATCAGGCGCACCCGCGTGCTGCCCTCATCGCGCAGCGCGGCTACCGTGACCGGCGCGAAGAAACGCCGCGCGGCGAAGTGCAGCGCCTTCCAGCGGCCGAAATAATCCACGCTGGACCACGAGGCGCCCGGCCAGACATCGTTGAGCTGCCAGTACAGCGAACCCATCGTGTATGGCCGGGAGGCGCGATGATGCAGCGCCGCCAGTGCGATGCCATCGGCCTGCATGACCTGGCTGAGGTAGACGAAGTCCTCGAAGTCCTTCGGCGTGCCGTAACCCAGTTCGATGTAGTGCAGCAGGCGGCTGTTGCCCTCGCCGGCCATGAATTTCTGGTGCGCGCGGATCACCGGGCTGTCGATGCGCTGTTCGGCGCGGGTGGCGATCTGGTCCACCGTCGCCACCGACGGCCACGCCTGCAGCCCGTACTCGGACATGAAGCGCGGCGTCTCACGCAGGTAGGCCTGCACCGGCAGCGCCGGATTGCCCCAGACCTGCCAGTAGTGCTTGTCGCCGCGGGTGGAATCGTTGGCCTTCTCGTCCAGATCGTTGCTGGGCGAACTGGACCAGTACGGTACGCCCAGTCCTTCCTCGCCCACTACCTGGCGCAGGTCGTTGCCGAACAGGTCGACATAGCCCTGCCAGACCTTCACCGCAAATGCCGGGTCGGCCGCCTTCAGGTCACGGCCGTGACCCCAGTCCTTCCAGGCGGTTTCTTCCTCGTTGTTGCCACACCACAGCACGATGCTGGGGTGATGGCGCAGCCGGCGCACGTTGTCGCGCGCCTCGGCCACCACGCTGGCACGGAAGGCCGGATCGTAGCCCGGCTGCATGCCGCCGCCGAACATGAAGTCCTGCCAGACCAGCAGGCCCAGTTCGTCGGCGATGTCGAAGAAAGCGTCGTCCTCGTAGTAGCCACCGCCCCAGTTGCGCAGCATGTTCATGTTGGCGTCGCGCGCGGCGGTCAGCACCTGGCGCAGACGTGCTGCGTCGACGCGTGCGGGGAAGGCATCGAACGGAATGACGTTGGCGCCCTTGGCGAAGATCGGCACGCCATTGATGACGAAGGCGAAGCCCTGCCCGCCCTTGCCGTCCTCTTCGCGGCGCAGTTCGACCGTGCGCAGGCCGATGCGCTGCTCGCGCACCAGCGTTGCGTCGGCACCGCCATCCAGGCGCGCCTGCACGGTATAGCGATCCTGCGCACCATGGCCGACCGGCCACCACCGCTTCGGTTCCGCCAGTTCAATCGGTAGTTCAACCGTGTTCTGGCCGGGCTTCAGCAGCACCGTGCGCTGTACCTGGGCCACGTTGCGGCCCTGCGGATCGCGCACATCCACGTTCACCACCGCGGAGCCGGCCGCTGCGCCCTGCTCCACCTGCAGCAGCACCGCCAGCTTCGCCTGCTCCGCGCTCAATGCATCGGTGCGCACGGCAAGACTGGTCAGGCGGTGCGTATCCCAGGCCTGCAGGTCGACCCCGCGCCAGACCCCGGCGGTGACATAACGCGGGCCCCAGTCCCAGCCGAAGTGGTAGGCCGGCTTGCGCGCGAAGTTTCCGACCATCGCGTCCTTCGGCTCGTCCCCATAGGGCGAAGGATAGTTGCCAGCGATCTTGTGTGGCATTGCCTCCACGCCCGGCAACAGGCTGCGGATTGGCGAACGGAACACGATCTGCAGTTCATTGCCCCTGGCGCGCAGATGCCCTTCCACGCGCGCGCGCCAGGTCCGGTGCGCGTTGTCCGCGCGCAGCAGCGGCTTGCCGTTGAGGCTGACTTCGGCATAAGTGTCCAGCCCGTCGAAGCGCAGTTCGGCATTGGGCTTGGCCAGCATCGCCGCGTCCACGTCGAAGCGCGCGCGGTACTCCCAGGCCGCCAGGCCGATCCATTGCAGCTCCGCTTCGGGCGCACCCACGTACGGGTCGCGGATCAGCGCATGCGCCAGCAGGTCGGTGTGCACGCTGCCCGGCACCGTCGCCGCACGCCATTGCTGCAGGCCTGGATGAGCTGCGCCCTGCGCGTCGCCGGGCAGCATGCGGAACTCCCACTGTGCCTGCAGGGGCGCTGCAGTTGCCGGGAAGGCCGACGTTGCGACCAGCAGCAGGAGCAGACGGACAACGAGGGAAAGACGATGCACGCGGAGCTCCTGTTCTTCCGCCGGGCGTGGCCCGGCGCTACTGATTCCGATTCATCATGCGTATGGCGACACGCGCCTCAACGCACCACGTTCAACACTTCGTAGCACGCGCCCATGGTGTGGTAATCCACCTTGCCGGCCGGGCTCTTCTCGTCGCTGTACTTGCGGTTGTCGGCATCGAGGATGCGGAACCAGGCGCCGAACTGATGGTCGACGAAGTGCTCCCACGCGTACGCCCAGATGCGCTCGTACCACTGCCAGTAGCGGTCATCACCGGTGCGCTTGGCCATCAGCGCGGCAGTAGCCAGCGTTTCGGCCTGCACCCAGAAGTACTTGTCGTCGTCGCAGACGAAGCTGTCGCCGCCAATCGGCGCGCCATCCATGCCCGGCTGCCGGCGCGATTCGGGTGCGAAGCCGTAGTACAGGCCGCCTCGCGCGTCGTCCCAGCTGCGCGCCACGGCCACGTCGAACAGGTGCTGCGCGGTCGGCACCAGCCAGTCGGCCTGCACGTGGCGATCGAGGATCAGCAGCAGCTTGGCCCACTCGGTCTGGTGCCCCGGTTGGAAGCCCCACGGGCGGAACAGGTGCTTGGGGTCGTCCAGGTTGTAGTCCCAGTCGATCTCCCAGTTCTCATCGTAGTGTTCCCAGACCAGCCCGCCGGCCTTGGCCGCTTGGCGGCGGGTCATGTTGTCGGCCAGCTGCAGCGCGCGCTCCACATAGCGCTGCTCGCCACTGGCCTCGAACGCGGCCAGCATCGCCTCGCACATGTGCATGTTGGCGTTCTGTCCACGGTAGCCGGTGAAGTTCCACTGGCCGTCCGCTTCATCCTTGTAGAGCCCGTGCTGCGGCTCCCAGAAGCGCGCTTCCAGCAGCTGCCAAGTCTCGTCCATCCACGCGCGGGCCTGCTCGATGCCTGCCTTCAGCGCGCAGCTGTAGGCCAGCAGCACGAAGGCCACGCCGTAGCAGTGGTTCATGTCGTCCTCGACCTTGCCATCACGCAGGGTCCAGGCGTAGCCACCGGTGGCCGGGTTGCGGTGCACCTCGCGCAGGTAGCGCACACCGTGCTCGACCGCGTCGCGGTACTCGGCATTGCCGAACTCGCGGTAGGCCATCGCGTAGTTGAAGACGAAACGGGTGCTGCTCACCAGGTGGCGATGGCTGGCATCGTAGATGCTGCCGTCATCACGGAAGTAGTGGAAGAAGCCACCGTTGGGATCGATGCAGCGCGGGTGGTAGAACGCCATGGTATCGGCGATGTGGGCGCGCAGGAACGCGGGCGAACGGAAATCGGGCGAGGTGCTCATGCGGTAATGTCCTGTGCCTGCAGCAGCTGCTGCACTTCATCGAGCGAGGGCATCGCGGCGAACGCGCCCTTGCGGGTAACAGCCAGCGCGCCGACCGCAGCGCCGAAGCGCAGCGTGGCGGTGATCGCCTCGGGGTCCTGGCAGAAGGCGGTAAAACCGGCACCGGCCCCGCCGCGCTCCAGCAGGCCGACCAGCACGCCACCGACGAAGGCATCACCGGCCGCCGTGGTGTCGACCGTGGCCACGCGGAAGCTGGTGACGGTGCCGTGGTTGTCGCGGGTGTACCAGTGCAGCGTGGCTGCACCATCGGTGACGATCACCCAGCGCGCCCGCGCGGCCAGCAGGCGCCGCAGCACCGCCGCCTCGCCATCGGCGCCCAGCGGCGCGGCCAGGTAGTCCAGCTCCTCGCGCGACAGCTTGACCAGGTCGGCGCGTTCCAGCGCCTGCCACAGGCGCGGCGTCGGGTCCTCGTTCGCCGGCCACAGGGCAGGACGCAGGTTGAGGTCCAGGCTGACCACCGCACCAGCAGCGCGGGCACGGTCCATGCCGGCAAAGGTCGCCTCGGCGATGGCCGGCTCGGTCAGGCTGTTGGAACAGACGTGGAAGCATTGCGCGCTGTCGAGGCACGCCGCCTGGAAGTCGCTGTCACGGAACAGCAGGTCAGCCGCCGGCGGGCGGTAGAAACTGAAGCTGCGCTCGCCATTGGCATCCAGGGCCACGAAGGCCAGTGCAGTCTTGGCCGCGTCGGTACGCACGATGTAGTCGGTACCCACGCCATGCTCGACCAGGCTGTCGGCCAGGAAGTCACCGAACATGTCGCGGCCCAGCATGCCGACGAACTGGGTCTTCGCACCCAGCCGCGCAGCCGCCACCGCGACGTTGGCCGGCGCCCCACCGGCGTACTGCAGGAACGCACGCGGGGTGTCGGCCGAGGCCGGCGGCTGTGCTAGTAGATCGATCAAAATTTCGCCGAAGCAAACGATGGCACCCATTCCGGACTCAGCCTCCCTGCGTTGCGGAGGCCGGCGTACGCGCGCCGACCAGTCCGTAGAAAATGATGTAGCCGTAGCACAGCAGCGGCAGGATGAAGCTGGCCTGCACGCCGATGTGGTCGGCCAGCACGCCCTGCAGGTACGGCACCACGGCACCGCCGACGATGGCCATGATCAGCAGGCTGGACCCCTTGTTGGTCAGCGGGCCGAGGCGCTCGATGCTCAGCGCGAAGATGGTCGGGAACATGATCGAGTTGAACAGGCCGATGGCCACCACCGAGTACAGCGCGACGTTGCCGGAGGTCAGCATGGTGGTGACCAGCAGCGCCACGTTGACCAGCGCGAAGATCGCCAGCAGACGGCTGGGCGAGAAGCGCGCCAGCAGCGCCGAACCGGCGAAGCGGCCGATCATCGCCATCGTCCAGTAGGCAGACACGTAATGCGTGGCCTGCTGCTCGCTGAAGCCACCGATGTTCGGCATCGACAGGTAGTTGACCAGGAAGCTGCCAATCGACACTTCGGCGCCGACGTAGAAGAAGATGCCCAGCACGCCCAGCAGCAGGTGGCGCTTGCGCAGCGCATCCAGGTAGCTGTGGTGGTGGCCCTGGTCGGCCTGCTCGGTGGCGTCGCTCAGCGCCGGAAGGCGGAACAGGAATACGAACAGCGCCAGCAGCACCAACGCCACCGCCAGGCCCACGTACGGACCCTGCACAGCCTGCGCCTCGGCGGCACGGTAGGCCAGCTGCTCGGCGGCCGGCAGCGCCGCGATGTCGTCAGCGCTCTTGACCGTGTTGGACAGGATCAGCATGCCGCCGAAGATCGGGGCGATGGCCGTGCCCAGCGAGTTCAGCGCCTGCGCCAGGGTCAGGCGGCTGGAGCTGGTCTGCTCCGGGCCCAGCAGCGCGACATAGGGGTTGGCGGCCACCTGCAGCACGGTAATGCCGGTGGCCAGCACGAACAGTGCGCCGAGGAAGGCGCCATAGACGCGCAGTTCGGCCGCCGGCCAGAAGCCCAGCGCGCCGATGCCGGCGATCACCAGGCCGGCGACGATGCCTTTCTTGTAGCCCAGCGCCGCCACCAACCGCCCCGCCGGCAGCGACATCAGGAAATAGGTGCCGAAGAAGGTGAACTGCACCAGCATCGCCTTGGCGTAGTTCAGTTCGAACACCGCCTTCAGGTGCGGGATCAGGATGTCATTGAGGCAGGTCAGGAAGCCCCACATGAAGAAGATCGTGGTGACGACAGCCAACGCCTTGCCGTTGGTGACGGCGGGTGCGTTGCCCGAGGAACCCGATGGACGGGGCGTTGCGGAGATCGGCATGCGGTACGCGCCTCGATGCGCGGAAGGTCGTTGTTGCGTGGAAGGGGTGTATGAAAGGAATCAGTTCGGTCGCGCAGCACTGCTTTCGCGGATGCGCAGCTGCACCGGCGCGACCGTGCGCCGTGGCGGCGCATCCGGTTCGTCCAGCCGTTGCAGCAGCAGCGCGGCCGCTTGCCGGCCACGCTCGCGCGGGTCGGCAGTGAGCGTGGTCAACGGTGGCACCGCCACCGCAGCCTCGGAAATGTCGTCGAAACCAGTAACGGCAAAGTCGCCACCGGGACGGATGCCACGCGAGTTCAAGCCCAGCATCAGGCCCAGCGCGACGGTGTCGTTGTAGCAGACCGCCGCACTCGGACGATGGCCATCGGCAAACAGTTCATCGGTGCGCGCTGCTGCTTCCAGGCGGTTCGGCGCCGACTCGATCATCCAACCCGGCGGCAGCGACAGCCCGGCCTCGGCCAGCGCCTGCTGGAAACCGGCGCGGCGCTGGTGGCAGGAACTGGATGCGGCGTGGCCGCCGAAGAAGGCGATCTGGCGATGGCCGCGCTCGATCAGGTGGCGCGTGGCCAGATAGGCGCCGTGCTGGTTGTCCAGGGTCAGGAAGTCCCAGTCAGCCCCGGCCAGTTCACGGTTGAACAGCAGCACGTTGGCATTGGCGCCCAGCGCCTGCCGCAACTGCGCGGTGTCGCTGCCCTCGGCCGGCGACAGGATCAGGCCGGCCGGGGTGTGCTCCATCAGCGTGGACAGCACGGCCTGCTGGCGCTCCGGCGATTCCCCGGTGCTGCCCAGCAACGTCACGTAACCGCGCCCGCCCAGTGCCTCGTCCACGCCGGACGCGAATTCGGCGAAGAACGGGTTGGACAGGTCGTTGATCACCAGCGCGATGCTCGACGAGGTGCGCCGGCGCAGGTTGGCCGCCGCGCGGTTGTAGACATAGCGCTGGCGGCGCAGCTCGGCCTCGACCTTGGCGCGGGTATCGACATTGACCAGCGGGCTGCCGCGCAGCACCAGCGACACGGTTGCCCGTGACACGCCGATCGCACGCGCGATGTCGGTCACCGTCACCGCCTTGCCGGCGCGCTTGCTGGGACTGCTGCCGTTGTCGTTCATCGTCTTCCCGGACTCCGCTGGAGGCTCAAGCCTAATGGATCAGGGCCGTGTCGTGCCGTGCCGTTCGCTGGGTCACCGCGAACGGCACAGTCCGGCTCAGCGCAGCTGGCTGCCCGGTGCCGCGCACCAGGATACCGGCAGGTCCTTCACCGCCGTGCCCCAGCCCTGCTCCGGCACCTTCGCATCCAGCGCAAAGCGCACGCGTGGGCCCTGCTGCAGGCGGTTCCAGTCCAGCCACACCGGTGCATGCGCCTGGCCATCGACCTGCACGCCCTGCACATACTGCAGGCGGCGGCCATCGGCGCCCGGCGCGTCGATGCGCAGGGTGCGGCCATTGCCCATGTCCACTTCCACCTTGCTGAAGCGCGGGGTGTGCAGCAGGAACTGGCCGCTGCCCGGCACCGCCGGGTACACGCCGATGGCACTGAACAGGTACCAGGCCGACATCGTGCCGAGGTCATCGTTGCCGGTCACACCGTTGGGGGCATTGGTGAACAGCTGCTGCGCCGCACGCACCACGGCCGCGGTCTTCCACGGCTGGCCGATCAGCGTGTACAGCCACGGCGAGTGCAGGTCCGGCTCGTTGTTCGGGTTGTAGCGGAACTGGTTGTAGTAGCTGTACGGCCCGACCACCCACGCCTTGCGGGCGGCATTGAGCGGATCGGCCTGCAGCGCGTCCATCGCGAAGAACGCATCGAGGCGGCGGCCCGCCTGCTCGCGGCCGTCCATCGCTTCGACCAGGCCCGGCACGTCCTGCTGCGCCAGCCACTGGTACTGCCACGCCGTGCCCTCGTGGAAACCGTGGTGCGAACGCGGGCTGTAATGGCCGTCGGACGGGGTGTACCACTGGCCGTCCTCGGTACGCGGGCGCGGGAACCCGGTGAAGCCGGTCTCGGCGTCGCGCACCTGCGGGTCCCACACCTTGCGCCAGTTGCGGCCGCGCTCGCGCAGCGTCGCCGCATCCTGGGCATGGCCCAGGCCGTCGGCCATCTGCGAGAGCGCGCAGTCGGCCAGCGCGTACTCCAGCGTGGCCGAACCACCGTGGTGCGGATCGACGTCCATGCCCTTGGACGGGAACGCGCGGTCGTAGACCACGTAGCCCTTGTCCAGGTAGGTCGGGTTGCCGGAGCGGCCGGCCATGCGCGAGTTCAGCGGCGGCGTGCCGAAGGCATTGCGGCGCAGCGCATCCCAGGCCTGCGATTCACGGCCCTTGAGTGCACCGAAGCGCCACAGGTCGACCATGAACGGGGTGACCGGATCGCCGGTCATGATGTTGGTTTCGAAGTTGGCATAGCCCCAGCGCGGCAGCCAACCGCCCTGCTCATCGATCGCCAGCAGGGTGCGGCCGATGTCGCGCGCCACGTCCGGACGGGTCAGTGCCAGCCACTGGTTCTGCGCGCGATAGGTATCCCACAGCGAGAAGTACTCGTAATAGGTCCAGCCATCGGCACGGTGGATGCCATCGTCATAGCCGCGGTAGCGGCCATCGGCATCGTTGCCGGTCATCGGCTGCAGCAGCGCGTGGTAGACCGCGCTGTAGAACACGGTGCGGTCATCGGCGGTGCCGCCCTGCACGCGTACACGGCCCAGCTGCTCACGCCAGGCCTGCTGCGACAGCGCGCGCATGCGGTCGAAACCGAGCAGCGACCCACCCTGCATGCCCTCGGCACGCAGGTTGGTGCGCGCGCCTTCGGCATCCACGTGCGAGATCGCGCTGACCGCCGTCACCGACTGGCCCTTGGCCAGGTCGAAGCTGAGCCAGGCACCGTTCGGCTTCTGCTCGCCTTCCATGCTGTGGCGCGCGCCCGGCAGGCCGCCGCCCTCACCCCAGGTGCCATGCGCCTTGAACGGACGGTCGAACTCGATGCGGAACCAGGTGGTGTACTGATGGCCGCCGCAGAAACTCTTGGTAACCAGCTTGCCCTCGACCACGCGGTCGCCGACCACATCGACCACGCTGCCGATCACCGAATGGCGCTCGTTGGCCTGGCCGACATTGACCAGCACGTGGCCATCGCCACTGCGCTGGCTGAAGGTGTAGCGCTCGGCCGCGGCACGGGTACGCGCGGTCGCCTCGGCATCGATGCCGCCGTAGCTGGTCAGCCGCACCTTGTAGTAGCCGGCCTGGCCGACCTCGCCATCGTGGGTGTAGGACGCAGCGTAGGCCTTGTGGTCGAACTGCTTGGCGTTGCCGGTATCGAAATCGCCGCCCGGACCGATCGAGCCCGTCACCGGCAGCACCGACACCTGGCCGCCCTGCTCCCAGCAGCCGGCACCGGAGATGAAGGAGTGGCCGAAGCCACGGATCTTCTCGTCGTCATAGCGCCAACCCGAATAGTGGCTGCCGATCGGGCTGACCTGGATCAGGCCGAACGGTGCCGACGCACCCGGGAACGTGTTGCCGTCGTCCTTGCTGCCGATGAAGGTATTGACCTCCCGCTCCAGCGCTGCCGGTGCGGCCTGCAGCAGCATCGGCACCGCCGACAGCGCGATCAGGCAGGCCAGGCGCACCAGCGGGCGCGAGGATGATGGGACGGCGGGAGCGGACGGCACTGGACGCATGTCGGGTTCCTGTAGTCGATGACGCAGAGACAGACGGCCCGGGCCTTCCGGCACCCTTCCGCTGAGCTCTGCCTGGACCGGCAGAAGGCTCCCCCTGGAATGACGCCCGACCCACGTGACCGTGGATTTAGATCGATTCAAGTAGAGCATGCAGGTTCAGCCGAATGCATTCTGCGGCGCAGCATGAGGGGGTATTCGGCAGGGCTGCGCCCTGCACCCGCGGGTAGTGCCGGCCGCTGGCCGGCAACCTCAGACGCAACAGCCAAAGCAACAGCAAAAGCCGGCGATCCGTGGAATGGCGGGGTGGGTACGGGTGCGAGGGACGCCCGAAAACCCACCATTGGGGGGTGGGAGCCGCCTACAAGCCCCCGACACCCCCCCAACCCCGCCCACCCCC